>CAYLUD010000001.1:0-116200 GCA_964386785.1 uncultured bacterium
GCAAAAAAATTAATGAACGTGAATTTTACTTGGATTGATAGCACAACAATTGTTGGAGAGTGTAAATGAAACTGTGTACACTCATGTGTCCCGTCCTACTTAGCCAGCCTGTTTTCATACAAGATGGCGAACTGGGACAGGGCTTGCTTCCATCCATGCAATGAGGCTGTCCACTTCTGAGAAAGGCCACTCACTGCCATCTAGTACCCAACTGAACGGATACCAGTAGCTCTACTCGTGCACAAGCTGCAGATTCTGTAGGAAGATGCGCAAATGTCAGAAATCTGTGCCTTGATCGCTTCCCTTTATTTGTGCAAATTTATTGAAATCGTATTGTTCTATGCCTTCTATTTTAGCCGCCTTTCTTCCTCGCTTTATCTGCCTCATGATGATCCAAAAAAACTTACACTATAAATTAAATTTATGAATGCGTTTTTTTTGCGAAAAGTATAAATTTTGTTTTTATCAATCAATGCCAACTTTCTTTTTTTTTCGAAAATTTTACGTTTTATTTCAACTAAAAAAACGGTAAAATTTTCGAAAAAAAAGGAGAGATTTATGAGTTGCGTAACACCAGCAAAAGGGATGGGTTGTTGTTTTATTTCTTTTTGTACCGCCAACCCATTAGAAGAAAACACAAAAATGAGTCTTTGTTCATTAGGTTGTTGCATACGTTCTTATCTATGCTGTTCATTTTTCCCCTCTCCAAGAATAGAAACGGATGAAACGACTCCGCCATCATCTACTATCCCATACCACATCTGTTTATTAGGATGTTGTGTTCCTTCTAATCTTATGAATACCACTGCAGACAAACTGAACCTATGCGTTTTAGAAGGATGTTCTCATGTCTGTTCTTGCGGAGCATGCATATGCTTCCCTATTACCACTCAACCAGCACTTACGCCTCAAAGCCGGGCTTCTTCGTCAGATTCGAGTTCACCCTCTCTTTTTGTCATAAAAGAAGAAGAAGAAAACACACAAGTTAATCCAAACAATCCGAATGAATTTTTTGATCCAGAGAAGCAGACTCTACATCTCTAGGAAGGAAGAACAAAGGTAATTCCAAAGAGAGGGCTGCGCATCAAATGCACCTTTTGTATTGGTATTGAGGACGCGATCCGGTATCGATGCTGCAGAGTACTCCGGGTGCACACCACATAAA
Organism: uncultured bacterium; assembly: GCA_964386785.1. Lineage (GTDB taxonomy): Bacteria > Chlamydiota > Chlamydiia > Chlamydiales > JAAKFR01 > SZAS-3. The sequence continues at coordinate 1,166 of CAYLUD010000001.1, forward strand.
ATTGCTTTCCCTGCACCGATAGAACAAGAGATAATCGCAGGAGGATTGCCATCCAGGTCTTGGTATGCGGCTATCACATCACCAGACCCACCTATAAAGGAACAGCCCCCATTAAAATAGACCTCTGTAGATCCTTGCGCCCAGGAAACTTGTGCGAGTCGTGCGCCTCGCAAACTTCGGTAACAAAACTGGTCCGCTCCATAGACAGGGCCTACAGCTCGTCCGGAATAGAAGGATAGTTCGCGGTTTGCAACAATCTCTAAATTCGTATTCATAGCAAATTGAATCTGTGCAGCACCATAATATGCTCCTGCACAGATTCCAAAATAACAACCGCCCTGCTCTACGAAATAACGAATGGATTGATTGGGAGCTCCCTTGAGCGTCTCATGATACGGTACATCTCGCCCACCTGGAAACACTAGAACATCGATACGGGAAGCCCAATCAGATAAAAAAAAAGAGGGGTACACAACAATGGGCTCATGGTTGACTTTGTGGAAAGCTGCAAGGGTACAAGCCAAGCTATGGGTGTCTACACCAGCCCCTCCATAAACGCCGATCCGAAGCACCCTACCCTCTCCTTAACCCCATGAGAGCTGCAACAACAACTACCTTAATTGCGTCGCCAATTAAGAAAGGAATCACTCCTAAAGTCCAAGCTGCTTGCCAACCCACGAAACGAGATAACCACAGAGCTCCACAAAGATGGATGACCCCCACGCCACAGGAACTCCACACACACCGTTCGACAAACGAGCTAGAGGGATAACGTCGTATCAATGCACCCACCAAGCCTGCCGCTAGAACAAATCCTACGAGATATCCAGCAGTGACCCCCGTCAGAATAGACAGGCCTGCACATTGGCCTGCAAATACGGGAGCTCCCAGAGCGCCTTCCAACAGATAGAACAGGACCGCCCACATTCCCCGCTTGGGACCCAAATACGAACCCAAAAGAAGCACAGCTAAAACCTGCAATGTAAGGGGCACTGGAGTAAAACCGAGTGGAATGGAAATTTGGGCACAAAGAGCTAAAAAACAAGATCCAAGAAAACTCGCCAACCAGCCTTTCATAAGATCATAAGAACGGGATGACAGGGGCAATGAATGGGTGATACTCTGCATAGAAACCTCCATAGTTGGATCTAGTCTACCGAATTCCTTCAATTTCGCAAGTGATAATCCAGTCACTTATCGTCGAGGATGATGCAAATCGAATGTTTTTTTTAAATGTGCAGTAGATACTTGTGTATATCGATCGGTGGTGGCAATCGAAGCATGTCCTAACATTTCTTGAATGATTCTGAGATCGGCCCCATTTTCTAAGAGATGGGTAGCAAAGGCATGACGCAGACTATGAGGAGAGATACGCTTTTGAATGCCTACCTGATCGGCATAGGAACGAATCATCCGCCACACAGCAATACGATCTAGAGGACGACCGCGTTGAGAAAGAAACAGAGTGGTGCACTCGTTCTCTTGTCGTTCATGCAATAGATAGTAGTCGATCGCTGCGAGCGCTGCTCTTCCCACAGGAACGACTCGCTCTTTATCTCCCTTGCCCCATACACGCACAGAAGATGCATCGAGCGAGTATACCGTCAATTGACACAATTCGCTAACACGCAGCCCGCTTGCATATAGAAGTTCTAGGATGGCTCGGTCCCTAGCTCCTGGTGGAGTCTCTGGCTGAGGAGCTGCGAGTAACGACTCAATTTCTGCACAGGTGGGAATCTTTGGAATTTCTTGCCATAGTTTCGGAGTATCTAACGTAAGCTCTTTACCTGTAATACGCCCTTCTCTCAGTAAAAAAGAATGATAGAGACGGCAGACAATTAAGGCTCGAACAATCGATGTGGGGGCGTATTGATTTGTCTTCAGTATTTTTGCATACGAAGACAAAGAAATCTGATCTACAACATCAAAAGGAAACGATTCTAAATCCCTACGATAAGCAAGAAGGGTATTGCAGGCTAACCCTCTCTCGCCGCCCAAGAAGGTCATAAATTCTTGAATCGTCGACTGCGATAGTCCCATATACAATCAAGATAGCTCGTTTGTATTTTTTTCCATAGAGGCTCTTGTCTCGTAGATCGTCGAGCTACACATACGCACTACCAATAAAAAGTTTGACTCTAAAAGCGCTTTTTGGAATTGAGGTAGTGCAAAAGGAGACCCTCAACATGCCGGCACCACTCATGAATCCTACATTTCGTCACCTCAAGTCTGTTCACGTTCTTAAAAACCTTGCTACTCACCCGATTGATCTTTCTCTACCCGGACAACTGACCCCCGAGCGGTTAACGGATTATTGTGTGCAGCAGGGCGAATTCAAATTGCTGTATGGAGCGGAACGCGTTACAGATGATGTCATTCAAGCTCTTAGAGAGCTAGCTCAAGAGAATCATCTAGTCCAGAAAATGGAAGCGATGCAGAGCGGAGCCATTGTCAATCGAATTCAGGGTTATCCTAGTGAAGAGCGCTCTGCACTCCACACAGCCATGCGCGATCTATTTCTTCATCCTAATGAGGGAGAAGCCGCTCAGCTGGCGGCCAAGAAAGAAAAAAAAGAACTCGAGAAGCTACGTTTGTTGATGCAAAAAATTGATTCCGAGTCGAAATTTTCTACGCTCATTCAGATTGGCATTGGAGGGTCAGATTTAGGTCCACATGCTCTATACTTAGCTTTACAAGCCTTTGCTAAGCCAGGTCGTAAGTGCCATTTTTTATCCAATTTGGATCCAGATGATGCCACAGATATCCTACATCAGGTGGATCCAAATACCACATTGGTAGTGGTTGTTTCGAAATCTGGAACCACCCTAGAAACATTAACGAACGAAGAACGCGTCCGGACCTATTTTAAAGAAGCTGGCTGCCGTCCTGAACAACATTTTATTGCAGTTACTGGTGAAAAGAGCCCTATGGATAATCCATCGAGGTACCTGGCCTCATTCTATATTTGGGATTATATTGGGGGCCGCTATTCAGCAACCTCTATGGTAGGAGCTGTAGCTCTCACCTTTGCTCTTGGAATGGATCATTTTATGAATATCCTAAAAGGGGCGCATGAAATGGATTTGATCGCTCTTCAGCAAGACCCTATAGATAATTTACCCTTGTTTGGAGCCCTATTAGGCATTTGGAATCGCAACTTCTTACATTACCCGACTTGCGCCATTTTACCCTATTCACAAGCTCTTTCCAGGTTTCCGGCTCACCTGCAACAATGCGCAATGGAATCCAATGGAAAACGAATCGATAAACAAGGCAATCCTGTAGATTTTGATACGGGACCGGTTGTATGGGGAGAGCCTGGGACCAATGGCCAACACTCCTTCTATCAACTGATCCACCAGGGAACCAACATTGTACCCGTGGAGTTTATCGGCTTCAAAGAATGTCAGTATGAGGAGGATCTCAATATTCAAGGGACCACCTCGCAAGAGAAGTTGCTATCGAATCTATTTGCTCAATCGATTGCTCTGGCGAAAGGAAAAAAAAGCGAGAATCCCAATCAAACGTTTCCAGGCAACCGACCCAACTCTATTCTTCTTGCTCGCCGCTTAGATCCCTTCACAATGGGTTCTTTACTGTCGTATTATGAACACAAAATTGTCTTTCAAGGATTCTGTTGGAATATCAATTCCTTCGATCAGGAAGGGGTGCAATTAGGCAAAGTACTAGCAAACAAAATTATTCAGCAGTTCAAAGCGAAGCGGATGGGCAAGCGCGCGGAGTCATTTCCTGAAGCTGCAGCGTTATTGCAACATCTCGAGAACCTGTAATCGATCCTGAAGTGTCTCGGGAGATGGATCGATCCACACCTCTCCCCCAGCAGCAACAAAACCAGCCAAGGCTCGTCTCGTCTGTAGAGAAGGCTGGATCGCAATGATGAGATCGAGTTGTTCCCATTCTTCGGTGAGCAGTGCTTCTGGAATACAACGACAAGGAAAGGCCGGCAGATCCCAATCGACCTCTTTTCCATAACATAGCGCCACACGTACTACACGTGTGGGCATGATTTCCCCTTTTTCACAGACACCATAGGGAGAATCTTGATTCCATCCAATAAATGGAAACGCATACGGAGCATCTAACCCCTTGATGATCCACCGAAATCCAACCATCTCTTCCCGCTGTAATGACCGGAGTCCAGATGACCCAGAATGGTCTGATAAATCAACCATAATAAAAGGGTCTACCCCATCGGGCAATCGAGCTGCAAGAGAGCGTAGCAGGTACATAGGAATAGGCAAACACCCTCGATATAGCACTACACCCACCGTCTCATGGCGTGGCCATACAGTACTCACCCATTCATCTATGGCCATTTCGAAGGAGCGGATCTCCCCCTCGTCTTCTAGGTAGCCCCCGTCTAGATGCCAAAGAACAGGAAGGCCGACAGGGATTTGCCATTTCAAAGAAGATCGTATTCCACAGTCTAGGGTCACGTAGCGCACATTTTCGTGGATGGTGCCAATTCTTGGAATTCCCTGCTGTCGCTTGGTCCACTGGGTGAGGAATAAAGCACGAGACTGTCGTTGCCACAACTCCCCAAATGTAGAATAGTCATACGAAGACTGGGTTTGGTAATAGGGAAAAGCATATTGAGGAACCCACCAGGCTGAGTCCATGCCGTGATGGACGAGGTGATGTATGGAATCTGCGTGATCGGTAACGACAGTGACTCGTTTGTTGGCTTGTAACACACGATGCCACTCCATCGAAACATCCCATGTCAGCAATCGGTGTTTTGCATGTCTGCGCTTGGGCCAAGGATCGGGAAAATGGACCCATATTCCCTCAATCGAAGCGGTGGGGATAGCTTGACGCGTCACCTCGCGGGCATCTGCGCAAATGACAAGTATATTCTTTAGGTTGGCTCGATCTCGTTTAGTCAGAATACGCGCTGCTCGTGCCCACTGCCATTCAATAGCCACCCAGTTTTTTGCAGGATGGGCAAGCGCCTGCTCGATGATCCAATGCCCATTCCCCGAGCAATACTCGATACAGACTGGGCAACGATTACCAAATAACTCTTCCCAATCTAGGGTCTCTTTCAAGTCTGCCACATGATTACTACATAGAGCACGATGCGCAGATAGAGCCTCCCCGATCGAAAGCGACTTCAGTGATGCGTAAGAAAGCGGAAGAGTAGTCTCCACAATATGACCTCTACAAATGGCAAAAAATAGAAACTATATTACTCTCTTCTCAGCTTCTTGAGTACGTTTTTTTCCACATTCATTTTGACGGCAATTGAGAGTTACTCTAGTCTTTTTTTTTATACAATGGTGTGTTCATGTGGCTATTAGCTTCTTCTTCGCAGATTGACCTCATAGCAATTTTTCAGACATCTCCCCTGATTTATGTCGTGCTCCTGGCTCTCTCTCTTTTCTCTTCTGTTTTATGGCTTTATAGTCTTTGGTCTTTACGCCAATCTTCCTTTGCTCCAAAAGATTTTTTTATCACTCTACATCATCTACTCACAAAGAAGGAGCATGCGGAGGCTCTTTTATTATGTCACCATGCCGACCATCCAGCTGCAGCCATTCTTGCTGTAGGTTTAGGTTCTCGCGAGAGAGGCTATTCCGCTGTAATAGAAAAAATGGAGTCTGAAGGGAAACGATGTGGGGTCTCCTTATGGCAGCGGCTTTCCCTAATTAATGACGTGGTGGTACTTGCTCCGATGGTGGGATTACTCGGCACCGTAGTGGGTCTTTTTTATTCTTTTTACGATGTCAATCGTTCTCCTGACACTCTAACCGCGTTATTCGATGGATTGGGCATTGCCGTAGGGTCTACAGTAGTGGGGTTAGCTGTTTCCATTCTTTCTATGGTTTTTTATGCGACATTAAAATTCCGAGTCGTACGGATGTTGGATGTTTTAGAGACAGAAACATTAGCTTTAGGCCATCTGGTATCCGATTCATGAGTTTTATTCCTCTAGATGAGTTGAAAACACGAGAAGGGGTTACCATGGCTCCTATGATTGACTTTCTCTTCTTGATGTTGGCTATGTTTGCTTCGTTTGCAGTATCTAGAGTCATTTTAGGAGAAACTGAAATTGAGCTCGTACAAGCAACGGGAGAAGCTGCAGCTACCTCAGCGCAAGAACATTCTGTTATCTATCTATCCATTTCTGCAGCGGGAAATTATGAATGGATCACTGAAATAAAAGACCATCAAATGGCCTCGCCTCAAGAGATCTTGACTGAGTTAGCATCTCAGCAAGAACGAGGGATTCTCCCTAAAGATCCTGATCAAACCCGCGTTCTCATTAAAGTGGACAAAGAAGCAAAATGGGAAGCAGTCCTTCATTTGCTTTTGGCAATTCAAGGGGCAGGGTTCACAGCGTATCCAATCTATGAACCTGCCCCCATCTCATGATCAGGGGGAGAGAACCCTGTTCATGAGATTAGACGCCTAGCCATTACGAACACATGTAGGCATAGGCTCCATTTGTATAGACCCAATAGCACCCATCACTACTATACGGTGTTTGATGTGGTGTATAGTACTGGTAACTATACGGATAGTACCAACTAAAGGGTCTCTGCCCATAGGCAACTGAGGAATCTTCGGCTATCGAAGCTAGGAAGTTTCCCCCCAAGCCTAGGGCCAGCAGGACCATCCATAGCGCAATCATGGTTACCACCCCCAATTGTAGTTATGATATTCATAGTAATCATAGTAAGGATAATAATATGGGTTTTGATAAGGTCCTGGGTACACTCGACCATAGTGGTAATACCCATGGTATGGCCTTCCGTAATAGTACCGAGAAGATCGATAGTTTCGATAATAGGTAGGCTCAATGAGAATAGCTCCCTCATCGGGAACACTGAGCTCTGCCGATCCATCGACCCCCGGTACACCTACATCCACCCCCACACCAGCATCTCGGCCTACCTCTACCGCAGCCCCTGCGCCTGGAATCCCTACAACAGCCCCTACACCATCTGCTAGGAGTCCTGTGTCATCCTTCTGAGCGGATAATTCTCCCCCAGTAAATAGGGAGATGCTAAGCGCTACCAAAACCGTAGTAGCTGAAAGACGCCATCCTATCCCTCGGGTTGTACTCATAAAAACCTCCATTCGATGTTTTCGATAGAAAGGACTAAATATACTGACTACGAAACACCTACATAACTCAGTTGTATCATATTATCGATCAAAAAAACAGTTGCTCACTAGGTACATTTTTTTTTCATTAAGACCTACCCAAGAGAAACTTAGGAGTGTTTTGAAGGGTCTAGCGGACTTGTAGAGGAAGCCACTATTCGGGTAATTCATCCCAATTTTTTTGTCTGCTGGATACAAATTATAGAGAGGATAAAGAAAAAAAATTGCAAGCTCGTGTGCTTCTAAGACCCTACGGAGCTTACCATATTCCAATACACAGTACAGAACTGGTCCCAGTATAACGAAGCATGAAAAAAATAGACCGTCTTTCTCTTTGGATGAGTACAATGGGAATCTCTCAAGGATCCCCGGTGTATTGGAGCATCCCAACAATGCTGAGACTATACCATCGAACATCCAGGTGTTCGTGTGCTGATGTCTCCCGCCTGTAATGGGAAAATACGAGGCAAAGATCGGTCTCAAGACGATGCCATTCGAACGATCCGAAGTCTAGGAAATGCCACTCACACCAGAAGATTATGGAGAAACCTTAATAGGCCTTGATACAAATCGCATTTTCAAGAATGCAAGGGTTATTTAGCGAAAGATTATTTTCTAAAAACATAGATCATCAAAGACTAGAAAGCGGAATACGCTGTGCTGTATTGAACAACATGATCCATTCCATCCAACTGATTCCTTTCGATAGCCTAAGACTGTTGCAACAACGCTTGTTGTAGGAGGGTCAACCTATAGTAAAAAAACATATTTTTTGTTAACCTTTCTGTTTTCTTAACGAGGCACTATGAAGTCATGGTTTAGTTGTATTGCAATACTTATCTGTAATCTTGTTATAGCCGCCCCTATCCAAGATCACATATTGAACCCCTGCGCGCTTAGACTCCTTGCTTCAGAATTAGGTATTTCAGATGATGCCGATCTTGTAGCAGCGACACAAAAGCAATGGTTACGACCGGCAGGCAAGGAACGTTGGGAACTTTGCGAGCTCTCTCCAGAAGAACGATCCCTCGTGTTGGAGTGGGGACAAGAGCAAGGCCTTTTTTCTGCATGGGAGCCTGTCTGTACAGAATATGATCGAGCTCTCATCCTTGGATCTTCTACTCGTCAAATGAAAAACCGACTTGATTATCTCAAAGGGTTATGGGAACGGGGTATTCGATTTCGCGAGGTCATCTGGCTGACAGGAGATCGTCCTCTCAATGCGCAAATCGATGATTTGATGGACAGCTGTAATAACGAATCGGAAGCTGCTCGTATCCTGTGGGAACAAGCTACGCTACCGAATGAACTCCGTGCGCTTCCCGTTACTGTTCTTGCTACACCCATGAAGATCGTGGATGGAGTCGTGACGCGACCCAACACCGAAGACACGCTGATTACATGGCTTGCTAGCTCCCCTACGTCCGGTGTATCGCTATTTATTTCTAGTCAGCCTTTCTGCGGCTATCAATTTGCAGTGGTAAAAAGTTCTCTTCCTAAGCTCTGTCTATTTGATCTTGCGGGAGATGGCGTAGATTGCATGAGTCACCCAGCGGCCGCAGCTATTGTGCTAGATTCCGTAGCCCGATGGATCTACCAAGAGCAACAGTACCAAACTCTACATCTGAAGTAAGATGGGCTTACGTTTTAGCAGACAATCGCCCAAAGGCCATCTGCAACTCATCCAAGATGACTCGTAGGCGCACCCCTCGATCTAGCGCCTGTTTGACTTGAGAGACCTTTTGCGTATAAAAAAGATAATAGGGAATCCACTGATCGGGTGGTATGGAGCTCCTGATCGTATTGAGACATAATTGCACCCATTCCTCTAGAAATAGAGCTCCTCGCTCTGGGCTTTCCATCAACCAATTTTCCAAATGAGAGGTCGCTGAGGGATCTCCCTTGATCCACCCATCCATCCCTTCTATCCGATCTGGAGTGAATGAAAAAAAATATTTCTGACATCTGGATAGAATAGTTGGAAGGATATGATGCACACGATCGGTGAGTAAAAGAAATACTGTGCGATCTGGGGGTTCTTCAAAGAGTTTGAGTACCGCATGGCTACTACTTGGTAACATTCGCTCTGCTGCATAGATTAAAAAAATCTGGTACCGACCACAGAAGGGATGCAGTACCGCCTGTGCCAGCATCTCATGAATCGATTCTACAGAATGGTATCCATTCTTCGTATCTGGCACTCTGCGGTGAAGGTCGGGATGATCGCCATGTGGGCCTATGTGCAAAAGAGTTTTTGCCCAGGATTCGGCCTGCTCATGTCCATGCACAATGAGCATTGTGTGGGGAATAGAAGAAGAAGAGGGGTCTGGAAGAAGGGGGCAATCCATTAATTCCTCACCTAACGAGGCAAAAGAGGGAGAATACAATCCAGAGCTGCCTTTGTGACAGCTTCCATCGGAGCCTCTCCATCTAAAATTCGAATTCTTTCTGCATGTTCTTCAGCCAAACGAAGGTAGCCCTTGCGTACCGCCTCATGAAAATGGACCTTCTCGGATTCCATCCGATCTCGATCATCACAGACCCTGGCGAGAGCGAGATGTGCAGGCAAATCCAAAAGGAGGGTGATATCGGGCTCTATCCCTCCACAAGAAAGGCGGCAGAGTTGCTCTATCTCGGCCACGGGCAGGTGCCGAGCGTAGGCCTGATACGCTAGCGTGGAATCATGGAATCGCTCACATAATACTAGGGTACCTTGACGAAGAGCAGGCAAAATAGCTTCTTCCATATTTTGTGCACGAGCAGCTAGGAATAAGAGGACTTCAGCACGAGGGCAAATAGGAAATGCGTCTCGACTCAATAAGATTCCTCTCAGATGTTCTGCAAGTGGAGGGCCTCCTGGTTCTCGAGTACGATAGACAGAATGACCAAGAGCGCTGAGTGCATACTCCAGATTTCGAGCTAGCGAACTTTTACCACTCCCATCACACCCTTCTAAAGTAATGAATAATCCATTATAGGGTTTCAACAGCAGACTCCTCGTGATCTATGCTTTCTTCTCGATCAACCTTTTGGAGCGCTAAGATTTGATCCTCATCTTTTAGATTGACCACCTTAACTCCCTGGGTAGATCGACCCATCACACGCAAATCTGTCATAGCTAGGCGTACTGTTTGACCCTGCATAGAAATAACCACGACCCCATCATAGTCTTGTACCGCTACAGCCCCAACAACATGCCCATTGCGATCGCTAGTAATGATCGACCGGACTCCCACACCTCCACGGTGAGTCTGACGAAAATCTCCAACATAAGACCGTTTGCCAAATCCATTTTCGCACACTACAAGGATGGTTTCCTCTTCGGACGTGACGACTTCACAGGCTACAACGCGGTCCCCACTTTCGCGGAGCAACACTCCCCGCACCCCTCGCGCGGTCCGCCCCATAGGACGGACCTGCTCATGTGCAAAGCGGACAGCCATGCCATGGTAAGTAAAGAGCATGACCTGATCACGACCTTCCACAGCTCGCACTGCAATCAACTCATCCCCTTCATCAATTTCAATGGCATAGATTCCTTTACGACGGGGATGACTGAAGGCTTCGATAGCAGTCTTTTTCACAACTCCAGCACGAGTGGCCATGAATACATGCCGCTCTCCTTCAAAGCCTCGTGTTTTTAGGATAGCTGCGACCTTTTCATTGGGTTGTAAATCTTCTAGGAAATTAATTAAGGGTTTTCCCTTAGCTCGACGCTCTGTCTGAGGTAGTTGCCATACTTTGATCCAGTAGCACCTTCCTAGATTAGTGAAAATCAACAGAGTATCATGAGTAGAAGCTACATAGAGAGACTTCAGCGAGTCATTCTCTTTTTTCACATTAAACCCAGCAACGCCCTGTCCCCCTCTTCTCTGCTCTTTGAATTCTGAAAGAGGGACTCTCTTTACATAATCATCTTCAGATACGGTGATCACCATCATTTCGTCAGCAATCAAATCCTCTACATCTAGTTCTTCTTGGCTCTGGACAATCCGCGTTAATCTTGGCGCATGGTACTTACTCTGTATGGTTGTGAGTTCTTCAGCGATAATCTCTCGTACCATCTCTTCGCTGGCCAAGACAGCTTGGTAGTAACGAATTTTCTCTTGTAAGTCTCGGTGTTCTTCTTGAATTCGGTCATGTTCTAGCCCCGTGAGTTGATATAAACGCAGCTCTAGAATGGCAAGAGCTTGCTTTTCCGATACAAGAAAACGTCGAATCAGTTCCTGTTTGGCAATCTCTTTGTTCTCACTATTCCTAATGACCCGCACCACATCGTCGAGTTGTGCAATGGCTTTCAGATAGCCTTCCAGGATATGTGCCCTAGCTTCTGCTTTTTGTAATTCAAATCGAGTGCGCCGACGGATCACCTCAATTCGGTGATAAATCCATGAGGAGATCATCTGTTTGATAGTCATCGTACGAGGCAAATTCTTTTCTAACGCAAGAAGATTGGCCCCAAAAGTAACTTGCAAATCTGTAAACTTATACAGCTGATTGATGATGACATCAGCCACCTCTCCTCTCTTCAGCTCTAACACAATTCGCATCCCATCCTTATCAGATTCATCCCGCACATCGCTGAGACCTGTGATGGATTTTTCATGTACTAGATTTGCGATTTGCTCTACTAAACGGGATTTATTGACATTGAAAGGCAATTCCGTAACGACCAATCGTTCACGACCATTTTGATTGGGCATCTCTTCTACATTTAGAATACCACGAAGAATTAGGCGTCCTCGTCCTGTCGTATATGCTTCTCGGATACCTTGATGGCCACAAATCATTCCCCCAGTTGGAAAATCGGGACCAGGCATGACCTCGAGGATCTCTTGAATAGTCGTCTCTCGGTTACGTAGGACTAGGAGAGTGGCTGTAATCAGCTCACCCAGATGATGTGGAGGAATATTGGTCGCCATCCCTACCGCAATACCCGAGGATCCATTACAGAGAAGGTTTGGGAACTTAGCAGGAAAGACCGTAGGTTCTAATTTCGTTTCATCATAGTTAGGCACCATATCTACGGTGTCTTTTTCGAGATCTTCCATCAAATGGATAGCCGCTAGTCGGAGGCGAGCCTCCGTATAACGCATCGCAGCTGGAGCGTCCCCATCGACAGAACCAAAGTTTCCCTGTCCTTCCACCAATGGGTATCGCATAGCCCATCCTTGAGCCATCCGCACTAATGTAGGATAGATGACTTGCTCCCCATGAGGGTGAAAGTCCCCAGAAGTATCCCCACAAATTTTTGCACATTTACGATGTTTTGCTTGAGGGCTCAGATTCAATTGCCGCATGGCAAAGAGAATGCGGCGCTGAGATGGCTTTAAACCATCTCGCACATCCGGCAACGCTCGAGAAATGATCACAGACATAGAGTAGCGCAAATAGCTCTCTTTCATTTCTTCTTCTAGGTTGCGCGCAATAATGGTCTCATTCTCGTGAAATTTCATATCTCTCTCTATACATCTAAATTTTTGACCGATAACGCATGGCTCTCAATAAACGCACGTCGTGGCGGCACATCTTCCCCCATCAGCATCGTGAAAGCATGATCGGCGGCCATAGCATCACTAAGGGAAACCTGCATGAGCGTGCGTTGAGAAGGATCCATAGTAGTCTCCCAGAGTTGGTCTGCGTTCATTTCCCCCAACCCTTTGTAACGCTGTACCTCTACCCCTTTACGACCTAGCATACGGACTGCATCAATCAACTCTTTCAAAGTAAACGCTTCAATTAATAAGTTCTCTCCTTCCATAACGAAGAAAAGCTTCCGTTTCGCAATGCAATAATCTTCTAATGAGAGCCGCAACGTGGCGAGCTTATCCAAGAGTCCACGAAACTGTTCCACACGATAGAGCTCCATATAGGCTAATGCTTTAGGACGAAAAGGAGGAAAGACAGCCCGTTCTTCTTCTGTAGCAATAGCTGCTTTTTGGCGATCATACTCTTCACGTTGCGCCTGTTCATGGAGCGCCGATAGAACTCCTAACTCTGCTTCTGTGTAGAGGAATCGATTTTCCTCTCCTGCCACATGATATCGCGGATAGCCGCTATCGGTACGAGAATCTAAGAATTCTCGAAAAGGAATACCCTTTTTTTCGACCATTTCAAGGAACAACTCAATCTCACGAATCAGGTGAATCATCTCTTCTATCTTACACACCTGCCCACTTTCCGCATCGGTAATGCGCAGTTCATTCATGCCAAGAGAGAGAAGGTAATCGTCCATTTCTTTTTCTGATTTTAAATAACGACTCTCTTTTTTCCTCGTCACCTTGAAAAGAGGGGGCTGCGCAATATAGATATATTGATTCTCAATCAGCGCAGGCATATGTCGATAGAAAAAAGTAAGCAGCAAGGTGCGAATGTGAGACCCATCCACATCCGCATCTGTCATCAGGATGATGCGATGGTACCGTAGCTTAGCTAAATTAAATGTCTCAGATCCAATCCCGCAGCCTAATGCCGCAATCATGGTGCCTACTTCTTGGTTTTGGAATACTTTCTGCAAACGAGCCTTTTCCACGTTCAAAATCTTTCCTCGAATAGGCAAAATCGCTTGAAATGAGCGGTCTCGTCCCATCTTAGCAGATCCACCCGCAGAGTCTCCTTCCACAATGTAAATTTCGCATTTCGATGGGTCGCGTTCTAAGCAGTCAATAAGCTTACCAGGCAGCCTTGCTGAGTCTAGAGCTGTCTTACGTAATGTTAACTCCCTCGCCTTCTTCGCTGCCTCACGCGCTTGGGCTGCCACTACGACTTTATCCACGATCTGCTTGGCAATCTGAGGATGTTCATCTAAAAAAGTGCCGAGTTCTTCCCCTGTGACTTGCTGTACTACAGAACCTACATCTGCATTGCCTAGACGTTGTTTCGTTTGACCTTCAAACTGAGGATTGGGCACCTTAACTGAAATCACCGCGGTGAGCCCCTCTCGCATATCTTCGCCCGTTAGGGCTACTTTTTCTGCCTTCACGAGATTATGCGTCTTGATATACTGATTGAGCACCCTTGTGAGAGCAGTAGAAAAACCTGTAACGTGAGAGCCCCCTTGACGAGTAGGAATATTGTTCACATAGCTATACAGCGTTTCTGTGTACGTTCCATTCCACTGCATGGCAACTTCGCATTCGATTGTCCCATCATCTCCCTCTTTCTGCCCCTTAAAATATACAGGGCGCGGAAACAAGGGTTCCTTATTTTCATTCAAATACTCAACAAAAGAAAGCAAGCCCCCCGTGTAGCAATACTGCACGTCAGTCTCACGCCCTAATCGTTCATCCCGGAAACGAATATCAATACCTTGATTGAGGAATGCTAATTCTCTCAAACGATGCATCAAGCGAGCCGCATCATAGTCGGTAGTGGAAAAGAGAGTCGCATCTGCATAAAATGTAACTCGAGTCCCCCGTTTCTCTGTGGAACCTCGTTCGATGAGTGCTGAGGTGGGAATCCCTCTTTCAAAGGTCATCTCATAGGCAATGCCATTTTGATACACCTCGACTTTAAGAAACGAAGAAAGAGCATTGACGCAAGATACTCCTACACCATGCAGGCCCCCGGAGACCTTATATGTCTGTTTATCGAATTTACCACCTGCATGTAGAACGGTCATGACAACCTCTAGAGCAGAAATATCGCGTCCTCTTTTTTTTGACTCTTGAGCATGAATTCCGACAGGAATTCCTCGACCATTATCTTCTACTACAATAGCCCCATCTTCCAACACAGCAACCAAAATATGGGAGCAATGGCCAGCAAGGGCTTCATCGATACTGTTATCCACCACTTCATAAACTAAGTGATGCAATCCTTGTTCACGAGTATCCCCGATGTACATACCTGGTCGTTCTCGTACAGCTTGCAGCCCCTCAAGAACGGTGATGGAACTAGCGTTATACTCATGTGGCTCTTGTGTCATATATTACTGTCTCTTAAATAAGATGGTCTTGATTCGGAGTTGAGGAAAGGTTTCTCGAATTTTTTGAAGCAATCGATTTTTATCATGTTGTGCCAATAAACTATATAAGGACGCGTGAGAAACCCCCACGGTCAACACTTCATCGTGGAACATCAGTGCCCGCGTCATGGGGGCTAGCGCAGGACCAATAATCAAAGGCCACGCATCTAAAACTGCTCGAGGTTGCTGCTGATAGGAAGCCGACAATCGAGTCAAAAATGCAGGCAGCAATTGTCCAATTTCACGAGAAGTGGGTGCCGTTTTTTTCATCGTGTACAGACTGGGGACTATACATGACCCTGAGAGGAAACCGCAAGTACTTTCCTTATGTTTTTCACACAGCAGAGAAGAGGGAGACTCATAGTGAAAATTCGACAGCAAAACAAGCGACTATAGCTTCAGAATACATCAAGCCAGGACAATCAAAAAAACGCGAAGATCTCTGAACAGAGATCTATCCATTCGTCAGTGGCTGATTGGGTTGCCGGTCGTCGTACCAGCGAGAAGCAAATAAGAGTGCAGGCGCGAGAGATAGCACCAGGGAGCCCGCTGCAGTATACGCTGCTATATCATAAGGCAAACGTGGGCTAAACATTCCTTTTGCCAATAAGATAGCAAAGACCCATAACACAGCTACCATAACTAAAGCACCTACCGCAATCCAATTCTTTTTTCTTTCATACACGCTAGCTGGTCGTTTATCCAAGGCCATAATGCCACCTGACAAGCAGTCTACAGCAGTAGTAATTTGGAGATCAGGGGTATAAGTTTCCATATGAATGGAACCTAGCTCTAGCTTCGGTGCACCATCTGGCCATATCCGCGCTACAAAGGGTTCGAGAAATCTCAAATCATCGAGATTGTTTTGCTGACATATAGCATTCACTAATTCTATTTTGTCGGAGAGCGACTCCATCCTCCAGAGACGCTGTTGCAGAATCGGAATTGTGTGTTCCCAGTCCCAATCGTGATCTCGCAGCGCCTTGTGCAATTCCTGAAGGGAATTGCATTCGGAACTTCTCAACCTTCTCACGATGTTTGGATCCGAAAGATAACATTCGACAGATTCTACTATTTTAGATGACCCATTCTTAGTGCAGCCATAATGCATCACCAGATCACAGGCAGCGCGAATTAGGCGATCCGTCTTTTCTATCTTTTCTTCTACAAAAACCTGACGATCCAATTCTTCTTTACAAATCTGAAGATTCGCAGAAGAGACGAAAGTGAATTCGCGACTATTGAGCTCATATGTTGAGGGGCCAGGAGCAGGTTGATCGCTTGTATGAAGGCCAGGAGGGTTAGATAGATTGGACACATGACGAGATAGATCGGGGGTCGCGGGCCGGGAAGACGAACCCGGAAAATCGGGGGACGAGGATCGGGAAGGATTGAGAGACGAACTCAAGCTATTGTATGGAAACATACCAAACATAATAACCCAAACTTGTATTTTCGTTTAGTCTAAATAAAATCTTTACGCATGATTCAACCTGGACTCTGGGGACGTGGCCTGTTCTAAAGTTTTTTCTAATAGATACCAGAGAGAGCGCACCTCTTCAGGATCATGATTACGGCAAATGACACCGAAGCAAAATAAGCCCGTTTCTTCTATCAGGCAGGTCACAATTTGATTGGAATCCATCAACAGCTCGTGACTTTCATCAAGAAACTTCGAAAGAAATGCAATTTCCCGAGTCATTGCTAAAAGAAAATAGTTGGATCGATCCTCTTCAATACGAATTTGATATTCTTCTTCCTGAGGCAACCCATCAATGCGAGCATCAATCACCATGCGAAATAAACGCGCTAATGTTTCAGGAGGCAAGACACTTCTCATGACAGGTGGATGCAAAGAAAAGAATAGGTTTTCTAATAGGAAGTGATTTTCGACCTCAGATTCTCCAAGAGAGAGCTTCAAGGCATCAAATACCTCCATTTCTTTCGCTATAGATCCCCCATTATAATCACGAAATTCGCCTATCACCCCTTTCAATTCTTGTACGATGACCTGACGCGCCTTGTACAAGTCTACAGAATGGTCCCATCGTAAAAAAGGATGTTTATCCAAGCTAAGACGAAAAACGGATGCCTCTTTTTTGTATTTATTCCGCAAGATGCCCACTACTTTTTGTCGATCAAATCGAAAAGTCACACTATTTGACCCTCTGAGTTCAAATAGGTGGCGTATGGAAGGTAAACTTAAGGTTTTAACTCGCACCAAAATCACGAGAAATTCGATATGTCTTTCTGTTTGAGTAGAAAAATCAATAATGACTTGTGGCAGATCCTTCACCGAAGTTAATTGACCTGTTAGGGTGACAATGTGACGCATGACCATCTCTTCATTCTGAGGCATAAAGATGGGATTATGTCGCTGTTCAATCCTCGCTTTAATTTCTCCAGGGAGATCTTTTTTTAGAGAATGGATTTCATGGAGCGTAAAATGAGCGGCGGGCTTTTCCACTTCAATATAGAGAAAGTAGATCCCATCAATCCCCTGTGGTGGTACATAAAACGAGTGTTCGACCTTTTGAGCATGTGGGACAATTGCTTTGATCGCACCTAGTATGTGACGCGCTTCAAAAATCTCATTTTCTTTTAAAAAACTCAACGCAATCGCTATTCCCAATACTTTTTGATGATCCTGAAGTCGAGTATATAGAAATTTCACATTGATATAACGACGTCCTGGCATAGCCGCAAGAGCTTGTTGCAGCGACTTACGAAACAGATACTGAACGCAAATTATCCTTGTTAAGTGACTTACCGTGCGATATAGTTTAAAATCCTCTTTACAGAAGACAAGAAACCGTTGCATATCATTCAAGATATCATAGTCAAAATGCTGGGGTCTGGATTTGATCAGTTGTGAAATTTTCGACTGCACAAATGCAATCTTTTCGTCATAGGACAGTCCCCTAGTTTCAAGAACTCGATTGGCTTGATGGGGAGAATGAAGACCAAAACGAAGTTCTCCCAATAGAGAGGGTAAATTTTTTAGAATCACAGCACGATCCAATGCATTAGCGCATTGCAGAGTGATTTTAGCCGCAATAAATTTTTCCTGAGAGAGTGTGGGTAAGCGAAAATCTATTGCAAATTGCATCGAAATATTCAATTCCTTACCCGGTATCAGCCACCGACGAATCATGGAATAAAAAAATCGAAATGCATTTTCCCAAAACGCACAACAAAGAAAAAAATGAACATCACAAGGAGCCTCCCCAATTGGAGCAACCTGAATCAGCGGGCACTGCTCAATCAGATCTTGCGGATCGATATTTGGGTCTGATAAAAACGGTTCCAGAATATGGCGCACCGCCTGAACCGCAACTCCGTATTCGGGATTCAACTCTGTAATGATAGGAAGCTGTTCAATTTGATTCATAAGACAGAATGACCCAAGGATAAGGCATGACAAGGTCCCACAGTAGTACCCTCTGCATTCCAGCAAGATAGAGGGCGAATCTGCAGGAGAACTTGATTCGTTGCGGCGAGTTGTAATGCTCTGGGATGGATGACTTTATTTCCAGTTTTTTCCACTAAATGAAGAGCTTCTTCGTACGAAAGAAACGGAATAGGCTGTCCTGAATCCAGGCTAAGTTTTGGATCCACAGGATAAATTCCCCCCACGTCTTTATAAAATTCTACCGATTCTGCCTGAAGAGCTGTTGCCAGCGCCACAGCTGTTGTATCAGAACCACCACGCCCTAGTGTGGTAATTTCTTTTTCCGTAGAAATTCCTTGAAAACCAGCGACAATCACCACCTTACCTTGGCCGAGGGCCTCTTGAATTCGGTGTGGACGAATTTCAAGAATCTGAGCGTCCGCATGGTCAGCGGTAGTGACAACACCGGATTGGCTACCTGTGAAGCTAATTGCTGGGCATCCGATGGCATCTAGAGCCATAGCAAGGAGGGACATACTAATCCGCTCACCTACACTTACAAGCATATCGTACTCACGTCTTGGCGGCGAAGGGTGGACTTGAGAAGCTAAACGAATGAGATGATCCGTCTCCCCTTTTATGGCACTGACCACTAAAACAAGGCGGTAGGACGATTTCTTTTTCACCACCCATTCTGCAACAGCTCGAAAGGAACTAGGCTCTTGCAAGACACTACCACCAAATTTCATGATGAGGGTTTTTGCTGAATCCGGCATACTACTTGACCAATTAGGCTTGTTACTGAAGAAACGAGGATGAGCCCCTGGATCCCGTCAATTTGGAACCTACCCTAATCAGTTTCTTCTATTCGGGAAGTTCCGATCATATGGAAGGATGTAAAATTTAAATCAAGAGTTTTCGATGTTTTTTGAAGTCCTGCATCAGTCTAAACGTTCTAGAGCTCGCTTGGGAAAAATCCATACCCCACATGGGGTCATCTCTACTCCAGCCTTCGTGGCGGTAGGCACGAATGGAACGATCAAAGGTCTATCTCAAGACATGGTAGATCGCATTGGCTTGGACCTAATTTTTTGCAACACCTACCACCTGATGGTTCAACCAGGAACGCATATTGTACGAGATGCAGGAGGGCTTCACTCATTCACTGGAAGACGAGGGCCTATGATTACCGATTCTGGTGGATTCCAGGTCTTTTCTCTTTCTTATGGCTCTGTACATAAAGAAATCAAATCTCAAGGAAAAAAATTACGAGAAGGGTCCATTTTATCGATTTCTGAAGAGGGAGTTCTCTTCCGTTCCTATCGAGATGGAAGTAAAATTTTTCTTACACCAGAAAGCTCGGTGGCGGCACAAAAAGACTTGGGTGCAGATCTGATTATTCCCTTAGATGAGCTTCCCCCATACCATATTTCCCCTCAAGAACTACGAGCCTCTCTGGATCGAACCCATCGATGGGAGTTGCGATCCCTGGCTAGCCACTTACAACACCCTAATGGTCAAGCGATGTACGGGGTCATCCATGGCGGCATCGATCCTGATTTGCGTACTGAATCTTGCAGATGCCTTACAGCTGCGCCTTTCGATGGTTTTGCAATAGGAGGGAGCGTGGGAAAGAATCGTGAGGAACTTAAACAAGTCGTAGCACATACAGCTCCCCTACTACCCTATGAAAAACCGATACATTTATTAGGGATTGGCGACCTTCCTTCTTTGGAAGAGCTCATTCCTTACGGTATTGATAGTTTTGATAGCTCCTATCCAACAAAAGCCGCGCGACATGGCTGGTTATTTACTCGAAATGGAAGCATCAAAATTGAACAGGGGCGCTACCGTTCTCTTTTTGCGCCTATTGATCCAACCTGTAATTGTCTGACCTGCCAAACCACTAGCGCGGCCTACCTACACCATCTATTCAAAGCCCATGAACTCACCGCATATTCTCTAGCCACGATCCACAATTTGCATTATATGGTCCATTGGATGGAAGAGATTCGAACTCGAATCCTTCGCGATGAAATCTAACTTTTCTTAGAGAGCTGTTCCGCTAGCTGACTACAAAACTGCGCCCAATTAGAAGCCTGGTTTTCGATATCGCCTTTAGACCTTTCCTGTATCTGCTTCAAACTTGCAGTGCGAGAATCTCCGTCAATAGTCGGCAATTCGCTGATTGAATACAGGGAATCCCGTCTTTTAGCCAGTTGTTCAAGTCGTCCTTCTGGCTCTTCGAAAGTCGCAGATGAACTAGTCGGTGGCGTACCAAATACAGAGTTCCTTCCCATGCAAGTGTGTGCAGAACCCATATGAGATGAACTAGTTGGTGGTGTACCAAATACAGACTCACTTCCAATAGAAGAAGGTGCAGGATCCCCCTTCTCGTTTGAAGAGTTACAGAAGAGGATAAAATCATCTGTGAATTGCGTTCTGAAACCAGGGAAAGAGTCATTCACCAATTCGTTCCATCGAATTGCGGTAGAAGCAGTCCAATTTTCTTCCAATGTTTGTTGAGGAAAGACTGAAGAGTCGCTTGCAGCATTGATTACAGCTCGAGCAGTCCAAAATAACGCTGTCATATTTGACGTACGAGACATATTGGTTATAAAACTAGAACATTGTAGATTTATTCCCTTTTCTTGCTTTGGTACAATCAAACACAAAGAAAAGGCAGCAGCTATATCAGCCATTGGTTTCTGCAAATCGAGTGGATTGATCTTTTTGAAAGACTCAACATATTGCATAAAATAAGACGATAAAACAGGATAGGTAGTCAATGGCGAATGTTGCGGCACATCTGGGGACGTAGTCTGTCTATTTAATGGACTGGCCATAGAAAGCTCCCTTTTTGATTTAACGAAATCTTAATGATTGTTCATTTTGCTCACAAGTGTATTTGGAACCATAGCATAGAGGCCATGATTCTTTTTTATGGAGCGACTCCTTAAGAAGAGCAGCGAAGCAAGAGTTCTGCGCCTTTAGGCGCATAAGGGATGTCTGCTGTCTATTCTGTTCCTAGACACATCAAGACGAGACAAAAATCGCTCCTGGGCAGATCATGTTCTCAATATGATGTGCTATCTATTCTAACAAAAAGTCTTTTGCGCATGCATTCCTCTAGCCAAGTGATATCATACCCATCAGCTCATTCTGGGCTCTATAATGTAAGATTAGAAGATCTTGGTTTGCCACGAACCATATCGCTCTCGTATTGTTCCTCCTTTAGGAATGGAAAGCAAAATGAGAACAATCCCTAACAAACTTATGCTCAATAGAGAAAGGGGAACAAGACCTGGCGCTAGCCAGACGGCGACTACCATCCACACAGCAAATCCCAAATTGATAAAACGTAGTGCTCGTGCTACTTCTGCCCAGGCGATAATAGAAAACACTGTGATCAATGCACCCATGACATCAAATTGCTTTTCTAGGTTTTCGCCAAAGCCCAGCCAACTATTGCCAAAAAGTAAAGCTATGCCTAGCAACGCAGTGAGCACTAAGTTCCATGGAAGGGTCACACCCCATACCATCGATTGAAAAAAAGAAGAAGCGGGTCCTGGCATTGCTGGTGTGCGTGTATCCACTTCATCATGGGTATATGAAGAGCCGTGAAATAGAATATGCCAAAAACCTCGTCCTCGTTTTTGTTCCGAATGAATGTATTGGCAAACACAAATCATTTCATCTACGGTTAACGCGATCATCACCAACATACAACAGGCCATCAACAGACACAGAAGGCACCAAGCTCCTACAACTACAGGCTGTAAGATCACGAGAACGATACTAACAAAACCTAGAGGCACCACCAGCAATGCAAAGGTAACAACAAGCCATGGCATGGTATGCCAGCGGCGTACCCCACCTTTTGCTCCCATTAGAGCCTCTAAAGAGTAGGCCAGGGCTCCTAATCCTGCATCGGGAAAGGGAAATTGTTGCGCAATCGTAGAAGTAATCACTTGTTCTGTACCAGACCCAGGAGGCCATACTTCATCAATATAATGTAATTGAAAAGCACAGAGGTACCGAGCAACAAACCAACCTAAAGTCCCAAATAAGACAATCGGTACTCGTTGCTGCCATGAAGAAGGGTTATAACTCCAACCCGGCGGGATTTGAGGCCCTATATCAAATGCAGGGGGACGCATAGGAACGAAAATACAAAGAGCGATAGCCAACAACCCAATTAATGTATCATTTAGATATATCGCAGGCTCTGCTGCCCAAAAATAGAGAGGGGCAAACTGTAACCAGATTCCAACCAAACACCCCATCCAAATCCATCTACGTAAGGAGAACGACATCGAAATCAACCCCAATCCAATGAGAAGAATGCCAGAAATCCAATCGCTGAAACGGGCAGGGGTACTCATATACCCAAATGTCTCGGGACTACTAAGTAACCAGAGCCCGAGAAACATCATAGCAAATCGGACCCAAAAATATTGTCGATGGAACTGTTGTTCGATGAGTGTTCGATCTCGCATCTTAGCCTTTCCCCTTTCGTTGTAAAGAAGCTCGTTTGCAGGAATGGGATCCACAGGCATCAGCTATATGTTTTGGCAATGGAATTCCATGACGAAGATACCAAGCCGCGGGATCAGCCTTCATTTGTGCCACCATTTTAGGTAATGCATCGCGCAGCTTACGCTTACACGAGAACCCCAAAACATCCTTTGCATGTTGCATGCTAAATTCATAATTATCGTCTGCTAAGTCGATCATCCAAGGCTGAATAAATGAAGGTGGGCCAAATGGATTGAGCGACATCATCACCGCTCCAAATTTTGCAAACCATTTCGGTACAGAAATCATAGGCCAATGAGGGTGGTGATGAATCAATTGACCAAACAGGGTCTGCAGTTCTCGATATGTGATGGATTCCTCTTCCACACAGAGAAATGTAGCTTCTTTCCCCAATGAGTTGCGACGCTCAATCAGTAGAAGAATCATCTCAATCAGATCATCGAAGTGGGTATAGGGAACTCCATGATTCACATCTCCAGAAAAGAGATATCCTGTCATTTGTTTTTCATAAATACGTGATATATGCTGAGATAAAGGAACACAATTACAGGTTTCATCATAACAACCTCCAATACGAAGGATCACACTAGGAATCTGTCCATGAATTTGATGTATCAATTCTTCTGTTTTGACTTTAGAAATCGGATAAGCCCATTTACCTCGGATGGGAGACGCTTCTGTTTGAATAATTCCTCGAGCTGTCGGCTCATGCACAAGCATCGTACTAGTAAATATAAACTGTTCTACATCAATCCGCTTTGCCTCTTCTAAAATCCGCCGAGTCCCTTGAACCGTAATTTGATCATAAAGATGTTGATCGGCTTTAGAAAAACTATAATAGGCGGCTAGATGCACAATCGATGCCACCTTTCCATGATAGGCTTTTTTCACTCTATCAAACGCGTGGCGCACACTGCGATCCGATCCTAAATCTACATAAATGAATTCCATTTCTGGATCGGAATCGCTACTGCCTATATAGTCCAGACCCACTTTGTGGTATGCTGAAGACAGTTTTGCAACCAATCGTTTTCCAATTCGACCTGTACATCCTGTGACAAGAACTGCTTTTTTTTCCGTCATGACCTTTCTCCTACATCCATTCCTTGAAATGGATTGTATCATTGATTTTTAAAAAAAACTATATACAATATAAGAGAATGGATACAAGTCACTTCACCTACATCCAATGGATTGCCCAATGATTCGACCCGAAAAATTAGCTGCTCTGCAAACGCGTCTTGTTACCCTACATATTAGTAAACAAGATTTGGTGATTAAATCTATTCTAGGTCAAGGACCTGGTGGACAACATGCACAAAAAACCTCTACCACAGTATATGTGCACCATCTGCCATCTGGCATTGAGATTAAATATGGGAAAGAGCGGTCTCGAATCCTTAATGAGTACCGAGCACTGCATCTTCTGTGCGACAAGCTTGAAGCTCAACAACAAGGAGTACCCATAGGGTTCCAGACAAAAGAAAAAATCAGAAAACAAAAAGCTCGGCGAGCGCGTCGAAGAAAGACGACTTAATCAATTAATTTTCAAGACTTTGATATCGATTCGACAGATCTGATTGTTTCTTTATGACCATGAAATCAATAGATAGCACAATATTTTAGAATTATGGCGAACAAGCTACAAAAAGCTCCTTGAGCAAAACAATTCCGATCCCTATGATCTCCCCATATGCGCCGCTCTATCTGTGTGACCCAGCCTGCCTCAGCTCGTGCTGGGGAAAAAGGAACTTGGCAATTCCATTATACAACAGCCACTCCCCTACCTAAGGGAACCAAAATACGCTTTGATGTAGAAAGTCAAGGCCGAGAGAGTGACTGGGAAATACCCTCTTGTAATGTAAAGGACAAGACAAATGTCATTTACGCACTCCTTTCAGGAGATCGTATAGTAAAAGCTACCCTCGTAGAATCGCCTGCAGAAAATGCCCAATTTGAGTTTGTTTTGCCTGCAGGAATGAAATTAGGAGAAGTTCTTCGCATCGTGATTGGCTCTGCTGATTGGGATGACCCCTCAACCTTCGTTACACAAGGAAATCGATGTCAGCTGTTTGTGCAACGACGCCATGCCTTTCATTTCCACGTGGATCCGAAAGGCAAGGGCTTATATAGTGGCGAGCCTGAATCCTTCTTGATTGATATTCGCGGCAGCCAACTGCAGCGCATTAATATTCTCTCTCCTTCATTTGTTACAAAAAATAAACGCTTTGATATTACCGTCCGATTTGAAGATGCATTTGGAAATTTAACCAATAGCGCACCAGAAGGGACTTTGATTGACCTTTCTTATGAACATTTACGGGAAAATTTAAGCTGGAAACTATTTGTGCCCGAAACCGGTTTTGTTGTGCTTCCTAATCTCTATTTCAACGAGCCTGGCATCTATAGAATCTGTTTAAAGGATTCTACAGGCAAGGTCAATTTCATCTCTTCTCCTATTAAATGTTTTGCAGAAGCTCCTGCACACTTAAGTTGGGGATTGCTGCATGGAGAGTCTGATCGAATTGATTCTATTGAAGATATGGAAGGATGTTTGCGACAGTTACGAGATGAGAAGGGACTGTCCTTTTTTGCTTCATCCCCATTTACTTCTGAGAGCGAGATTTCGAATGACCAGTGGAAAGCGCTATCACAATCTCTAGCAGACTTTTCTGAAGAAGATCGATTCCTTACTCTTCCCGGCATGCAATACCTAGGCAAGCCAGGAGAAGAGGGGTTGCGTCAATTTCTATACATCAAAGATCACAAGCCTATTCTTCGTCCAGATGATCCCAAGACGAATAGCTTAGTGAAAATCTATAAAAACCATAACCCACGTGAATTTTTATCGATCCCTAGCTTCACCTCTTCTTCTGCATGTGGTTTTGACTTTGAAATGTTTCACCCTGATTTTGAGCGAGTGGTCGAAATATATAATAGTTGGGGCTCTTCGGAGTGCAGCAAGAAAGAGGGTAATCCGTTTCCTATTATGGGAACGATTTCCGCAACGAGTGATGGATTGATACAACGAGCGCTACAAAAAAACTGCCGCTTTGGATTTGTAGCAGGGGGGCTCGATGACCGTGGAGTGTATGAAGGTTTATTTGGATCCAAACAAGTAGAATATTCTCCTGGATTGACTGCCGTTTTTCTGGAGAAGCAAACCAGAGAAGGGTTACTAGATGCTCTCTATCGTAGAGCCTGTTATGCCACAACAGGCTCTCGTATTATCCTAGGATTCCATATCGCAGGAGCTGTAATGGGATCGGAGCTCAATCTAGTAGAAAAAAAGGGACTAGCTGTTAATCGCCATATTTCTGGTTATGTAGCGGGAACTTGCCCGATCCGTTCCATTGAATTATTGCGCAATGGCACGATCTTACATACTTGGAACCCAAAAGCGAACCAATACGACTATGAGTATGATGACATGCAGCCTTTTATCAAGCATTCTCTCTCTGCGCCTAACGCGAAACGATTTCTTTATTACTACGTGCGTGTTACACAAGAAGATGGGGCTATGGCATGGAGCTCGCCGATTTGGGTTGATGAATCAGCCCCTTCTAAGGAGGCCTAGCCATGTCTAGCTTGTTGCTTACTGTAGTGATAGGTTTGGTTTTTCTCGTTCTTGCCTCTCTTGGTTTGGGCATCGGAAGATTGATTTCGGGGCGCAACCGCTTAGTCAAAGGATGTGGCTCGCCACCAGAACAAGAATCGTGTTCTCTATGCGGTAAACGAGAGCGATGCAAGTCCAATTCGAAGGAACCTATTGTATCTGGAGAAAATTCTTGTGACTCTCAATCTGATTCTTGATAAGTGTCGAGCTGGAGAGCGACTCTCCTTCCAGGACGGCCAAATCTTATCTCAAGTCACGACAGACGAAGAGATCGCAGCAGTATGTGCGACAGCTAATCAAGTACGGAAGGAGCGAGTGGGCAACCGTGTATTGTATGCCACCTCCCTATTTCTCTATCCTACCAATCTCTGCGAATTGAACTGTCAATTCTGTTCCTTTTATGCCAAGCCAGGATGGAAAAAAGCGTGGTTTCATACCCCTAACGACCTGTTGAATCAAATCAAGAATAATCGACCCGAACATCTAACCGAAATTCATCTTGTTGGAGGATTATGGAGAGAGTGTACACTGGACTATTACCAAGAACTCTTTACTTCTGTTCGCTCTTTGTACCCTCACCTGCATATCAAAGCCTTAACACCTGTTGAATATGACTTTTTGGCCAAGTTACATGGCTGCTCTATTGAGCAGGTACTCATGCGCATGATGGACTGGGGATTAGGATCTCTACCCGGAGGTGGAGCTGAAATTTTTGTAGAATCGATTCGCAAACAAATTGCTCCAGGAAAAATCAATTCTGAAGAATTTTTACACGTGCATCGTGTCGCTCATAACCTTGGATTACGATCCAATCTATCGATGCTTTTTAATCATATTGAATCTTTTGATGACATTCTATACCACCTCATACGTACCCGAGAATTACAAGATGAAACGGGAGGATTGGTAACGTTTATTCCTTTAAAATTTGGCGTGGAAGACAATGCTTTGGGACGACGCGTCTCTCGTTTACGTCCCAAATCACTCCCTCTCATCTATGCTCTTTGTCGCTTGATGCTCGACAATATTCTGCATCTCAAAGTCCTATGGAACTACGTAGGCATTCCAGAGGGCCTCCACCTTCTTGACTGTGGAGGCGATGACTTTTCTTCTACTAACACAGCAGAGAGAGTCATTCGCATGGCTGGAGGAGTTTCGTATCGAATGGATGCTGCAGAGATGGAATACCTATTGCAAGAAAAAGGAAGATCCCCGTACCGTACCCATTCGGGTTATGAAGTCACCTCCGAAGGTTCGACATCCATTAATAGGCATATTGCTACAATTGATCCAGACCCATGTTAGGATCGGTACAATTTCCGTTTTTCATAACAGGGATTCTAGTGCACACCTGTTGACGATCCTATCCTTTGCGCGCCAACACCGTTCTTTTATGCAACACCTGCATACAGGGCGCGCATGATCAGCTCTACACAGTTACGAATCGGCATGGTACCGTACATCAATGCCCTTCCCTTTTCTCTTATGAATCCTGTCCCGATCACCTTTTGTCCACCCTCTCAACTCAATCGTATGATCCAAACCAATCTCTTAGATCTAGCTCTAACCAGTAGTCTTATGGGTGACACGCAAGAGTATTCTTTTTTAACACACTATGGCATTGCTGCTACGGAACAAGTGCTCAGCGTTAACCTATATTCTCCTGTTCGGCCAGAAGAATTGACCTCCATTGCGCTAGACCCTGCAAGCTTCACCTCAATACGACTTCTTGAAATCCTCTATGCGTATTATTGGGAACATCGTCCCCATTACGTCAATCAACACGCCCCACATGAGGGGTATTTACTCATTGGTGATGCAGCATTAGATCATATACCACCACCTAATTGGCTCACCATTGACCTCTGCTCGATCTGGCATCAATGGACCCAATTGCCTTTTCTATTTGCACTATTTGTATACCGTTCTTCGATCGATATGGAGTCCATACAAGAGATAGAACACATCCTATCGCACTCTCTATCTTGGAGCGAACAACACCCCCTAAAACTTGTATCCCTCGCGCAATCTAGAGCGAATAGATCTGCAGACCTTCTTACAACGTATTACCGTCACCTCCACTATCGTTTGACTGAGGCGGACTGGGCTGGCTTTCGTTTGTTTCAGTATTACCACCAGAAATTGCTTGCATCCCAAAAATACATGCAACACGCTATACACACAAAATAGCTTAGGAGTCCCCCATGCCTTTTTCAGTGCAACACGCTTTTGATGCGATTGCTCCCCGCTATGATCTAGCCAACGCAATTCATTCTTTAGGTTTACATCACATCTGGAATCAACGCTTAATTCGCACCCAACGGTCCACCTCCCATCTCTTAGATCTTTGTACAGGGACAGGCGCTATTGCTTTAGGTTTCTTGAAACAGCACCCTCTGAGTCGAGTAACCGGTGTAGATTTTTCTCTTCCCATGCTAGATATTGCAAAGAAACGTGCGCAAGCGTTTGGAATGAGAGCGCATTTCATCCATGCCAATGTACTCTCCCTGCCTTTCCCAGACGAATCATTTGACGGGGCTACGGTTGCCTATGGAATACGTAATCTGCCAGATCGAATCCAGTTTCTGAAAGAGGTCTACCGTGTATTACAACCTGGAGCTCGCTTCTCTCTTTTAGATTTAACGCGTCCGAAAGGATGGCTGGGACGCGTACATTCTTTTTATACCACTCGATGTCTTCCCCATTCTGGAGGATATCTCACTCAACACCAGGAAGCCTATCGTTATTTAGCACGCAGCATACAATCCTTCATTCACCCAGAAATTCTGTTGGAAGAATTAGAAAAGGTTGGTTTTAATCAAGGGGTCTGCCACGCTATCCATTTAGGTGTCGCTACCTTATGGGATTGCAGAAAACCGCTTACATCTTGATGGTCACTCTCTTAGCTCCTCTGTTTGGTGGAGCTCCTGACTCTTTGAGTGGCTCTGTGCTATACCAAATTCACCGTGCCCATGTATCGGATGCCCTCCGTCAATATCTGGAGTGGAGCCAACAAGAAAATAGCCATGATTTTTCTTTGTTACGCCAAATGGGCCTAGCCATCCTAGAAGAGGGTGCAAAAGCAGAAGACCCTGAAGTAGTCGTTCTCTCTATGATGGGGGCCGGTGTTTCCTCTTCTATTGCGTTGTTACCTATTTTAGAACAAGGATTACACCACGAAGAGCTGCAGGTACAGCTGCTGGCGCTCCACTTCTTAGCGCGATGTAATGAAGACTGTACAGACGATCTACTTTTAGACGCCCTGAACTCTCCGTTACTACTCACACGATTAGAAGCTCTCTATCAGTTATCGTGCAAACGCCACCCCCAGACCTTAGAACAATTACAATCTCTCTGGGTCAAATTACCAGAACCTCTCCGCCCTTTATTTGCGCAAATTCTTGTGAATTTAGATTCCTATAGCGCGAACCAAATGATGCGCCAAATGCTTTCTCATCAGAATGTGGAGACCCGATGTCAAGCGATCCTTGCAGTAACAGAAAAATCACGGGATGACTTTTTACCACAAATTCGGGCTCTAGGGTCCCAAACTCAGGTATTACAACAAGAGTGCGTCGCCTATGCATTAGGACGTTTTAAAGATCACGCCTCGATAGATTTACTCCATCGTCTGCACCAAGCCCGTCAGCCCAACGTGCGATTGGCTGCCGCCTATGCACTCCATGAGTTGGGAGATCCTCAAGGAGAAGCAACTCTCTTACAAGCAGCTCAGCAGGGAGATCTCCTCGCGTTGACTTGGCTATCCAAGATTCCTAAAAAAGAACACCAAAACCTCTTTCTTACCTATCTCAGCCATCCCGATGTCGACATCCGATTGCTGGCCACCCTATCCCTACTTGAATACCGAGATGTACGTTGTTTGGCTAATGTGAAAGAGCTACTTACCTCTGAAGAACAAGCGATTGGATATATACAAGCGTATAGCCCAGGCCATACTCTACCTATATGGAAAACCGTTTTCTCTGCTCCCTACAAACAACAAGCATACCCAGCCATTCAAGCTCAAAGTGCTGCATTGCGTGCTCAAGTCCTTACTGCGACTCTGGAACTAGGAGAAACCGCATTTTTGGAAGTAGCACAATGGATTTTTAGCCATTCTTTCTCGTCCTTATTTGGTCCCCTTATTGAGTGTTTAAGTAACCACCGTTCTGAAGCCGCGATCGATTTGATCAAAGCGCAATACGCTTCTTCTTCTTCTGAAGTCATCCGAATGCATTGTTTATTAGCACTCTGCCGACTAGAAGAGAGTGCTTCCTACCAAGAAGCGTTGATTCAGTGGGTGAAAGAGCGTCACCAAACCATCCTCATCCGCTTTGCACAGAATGCAACGGAGATCCCTACTCGTACCGTGCTCTCTCCAGAAAAGGAATCTGCGTTGTTGATTGAAGCATTTGAAACTCTGGCTTCACTACAAAATCCTCAAGGTATCACAGCATTATTGCATGCAATAGCTTACGGAAATCTGAAAAATCGGTATGCTCTAGCGGGTCTATTAATCAGAACCGCTGAATAGTCATGCTTCTACTCTTATTTGTCATACTCACGGGATGGTCTTCCCTATTTGCTGATCCCCTTCATACCGAATTACCTGACTTATGGGATCCGCAGTGTATGTCCTGTGTTCCGCAAGCCATGTGTCCCGCACCCTGGCAAGGGCAACCGATGGTGATCGACCTACGTAACCCCATCTATTTGGATGGGCTGTTACAAACGGAAGAAGGCGGGGTGATCCAAACATCCGACCTCAGAATTCAAGCAAAAAAAATTCACTATTTGAACCAAAAAGATCAGTGCACCATCTATGGAGAAGGAAATCTCTTGATCGACTACCAGGAATGGGTACTCACTGGGGATGCCTTTTTCTATGATCTCCGTACAAAAACAGGATACCTCCTGAATGGCAAGACTGCGGCCCCACCTTGGTTCATTGGAAGTCGCCGCATGGAACTGCGAGAAAATGGGGATTTGTTCGTATTTGGAGGATATCTCACGACATCAGAAGGACCCTCTCACGATGTGCAATTGTTGGCTCCTCGTATCCGTCTCTCCAATCGTAGAGTCGTAGCAGCAAAAGATTTGATGCTCATGGTCAAAAATGTTCCTCTTTTTTGGATTCCAGGCGTCAAATTCAACGTAAAATCCTTGGATCAATCCCCTTTCAGTGTGCAGTTCGGATGGGGTGGTTTCATGGCCTCCTATATCAGCGTGCTCTATCACTTTTTGGATTGGAATGACTTGAATGCCTATGCACGTGTGGATGGTTTTTTTCAACATGGTATCGGCTTAGGTATTGATACACGGTACCACCCTAAACATAGCGTGACAGAATGGTACAGCAGGAATTACTGGGTACATGACTTGGCCATTGATACCCCAGTTCCTAGGAATCGATGGCGCTATCAAGGGTCCTTTAGCGACGCCCCCTACAATCGGCAAATCAAACTGAAAGCTTGTTATGACTTTGTCAGCGACGCACAGATGGCCAATCAGTATGTGATCCAAGACTTTGATCTAAAAACTGCAGGGCGCACCCAATTAGAATTAAAACGACAGGATCCCCACTGGATTGCACAGTTTGCAACGAAAGTACGGGTCAATAGCTTTCAGTCCCTAAATCAAGAGCTGCCCTCGTTTCACTTTAACTGGCATCCTATTGAACTCGCTCAATCCGGTATTCTCTTTTCCGGAGATGCCGATGCCTCCTACTTGCATTATATGTTTAGTAAAGACGTAACTCCTTCTGGAGGATTTAATGCAGGAAGACTCGCCGTTAATCCCCTCATCTATCGTCCCTTTACTTATGGTTGTTGGTCGGTGACTCCTGAAATCGGAGGCAAGGGCATTTACTATACAGATAGTCCATCAGGAGACGCTGTAGGGCAAGCTGCCTTCTTGTTAGGAGTCAAGTGTCAAGGGCGCGCTTATGGGCAACTGGGCTCTGTAACCCATACCGTATCGCCCTACCTCAATTATGAATTTTTCTCCTCTCCTAGAGTTTCTTCGGATCGGCACTACCTCTTTACAATTCAAGATGGGTTAGGCAAATTGGAGCGTTTCCGTTTTGGGATGCGCAACTCCCTATTCTGTTGCGACTCGGCTCTCCTTACTCGCCCACTATGGATCGATCTGTGGGGCAATCTTTTTATTAAAGAAGGGGTCGCCTTTCCAGACCAAAAGGCCTATCTTGATATCGAATACAAGCCCCTTCGCACTATGACCTTTGCGATGACTAGTGGGTGGGACTTTACACAACATGTCATGGATCGCGTCAATCCACGCTTAGATTGGACCCTCAGTGAACACTTAGCAGTGGCTGCAGAATTCCGTTATCGGACAAAATATGCGTGGAGAAAGGCCGATTTTTACAACTTTATCTTAGAAAACGTACGTACCCTAGATCAACTGCTGGATTCAGCCCTATCCGATCAAAGAAAAACCTTTTTGCTTCGCGCCTTTTGGCGACTGCATCCCGACCTAGGCGTCACCTTTGATTTACGACATGGATGGGATCGCGTAGGTCAACCGAACTATACAGAATATAGTGCCACCTTAGACTCGATTCTCTTTTCCCATTGGAGATTCCAATTTGTCTTAGAAAAACGAGAGTCCGATGTACGCTACAGGATGTCTTTACGATTGGATCCTCCTCCACCGAAATTGGGAAAACACTATCCCAAACTTTAAGAGCAATCTATCTGATTAGGAGATAGAAAATGCTTGGCGTAATCTAGATAGACTTTCTGACTCAGGAATACCTGATATAAAGAAGGATCGAGATGACCCTTTGCAACCATGACTTGCATAATCGAAAGAATCTGGGACAAAGGATAGGGAGACTTGTACGATCGATCAGGAGCAGATAATGCCTCAAATACATCTGACATGGCGAGAATTTTTGACTGCAGCGAGAGCTGATTGCCTTTTAGACCTCGAGGGTATCCTGACCCATCTATTTTCTCATGGTGTTGACCTGCGATTTCAGGAACGCGTTGCAAGTCCTTAGGATACTGCAACTTAGACAACATATCGA
This sequence comes from uncultured bacterium, assembly GCA_964386785.1. Taxonomy (GTDB): domain Bacteria; phylum Chlamydiota; class Chlamydiia; order Chlamydiales; family JAAKFR01; genus SZAS-3. The sequence goes on from CAYLUD010000001.1 coordinate 34,860, forward strand.
TCGTCATCGAGACATGCCCCTGCATCAATTTTCTTTCTTCCGCAGTCAGATTCCCTTCCTTAATACTCAGCTGCTCCCATTCGATATCCGATAAGAGACCTAATTGATGCATCTGATCGAATGCGCGCTGGTCTTCCTCTAAATAGGCTCCACTATTGACACGTGTGACACGCGCCTTCCAATCGGTAACATTCTGGATAATGTGTTGATATTCCGTATCTGTCAACTGTCCCTGAAGGAGAGAAACCTCTGCACGAGTAGCATACAATTGCAACTTCAGATCCACAATCTCCTGTCCATTCACCCTTCCTTCTAATTTTTTCTGCTTCTCTAAAATATAATGAGGAGTAGTGAGTTTGCCACAATCGTGAAGTAAAGCTGCTACTTGAAGTTCATAGATCTCCGCCTCTGTTAAAGACCCCAATCCACTGCGATTCACTGCTCGAGCTAAGATGGCAGCAATTTCAGGGACTCGTGCTGAGTGATTACCAGTAGCAGGTGAAATCTTATCAATAGCCTCTGCCAAAATACGAATTAACGACTCAAACAAGCTCTTTAAGCTGGTAATGAGTATCTGATTATTAATCGCAATTCCCGCTTGAGAAGCTAGCGATTCAGCAACCTGTTGGTCTTCTAATGAAAACTCACCACCATGCGTAGGATTAATCAGTTGCAAGACGGCTATGACATCCCCTTCATGATTCATGATAGGCACCACTAACACAGCACGCGTGCGATATCCTGTTTGTTGGTCGAAGTAACGAGTGTTGCGGAAGTCGAAGTCCGGCTCCTGATACACATCTGCAATGCGGACCGTCTCTTTATGATGAACCGCATAGGTTACAGTGAATGAATAATTGGGCTCTTTATTCTCATTCCATAAGGGAATCGATTCAAAGGGTATACATTGACCTGTTTTCCCTCCCATAGCATAGTGCAGGCTATGATTACGAAGAATCTCGAATTTCAGCATTTTGTCCGGTGTAATACGGTATAGGGTCCCTCCATCCGCAGCAGTCAACTCACATGCATTGACCACAATAAGCTCGAGTAATCGATCTAGATCGAGCTCTTTAGAAAGAGCTAGTCCAATTTCATTGAGTCTCCGCTCCCGGGCCAATTCGCTAAGTTCCATACTGTTTTTCTTATCCCATAGAGCCTAGGTGCGCAACATTTTTTTTATTACATCGCGTTTCTATGGTCACCTCTTGTCTTTTAATGGGGTGACTCGTAGCCTCAAGCTACATGCTCTTACTACTACTCACTGTTTATTTCTGTACAAGCCCTGTATGGGCAGCTGAGAAACCCCCATTACGAGTAGCTAGCTCATTTACCTCACCTCCTCTAGCATTTCTTAGAAAAGGATCCCCAGCAGGTTTGGAAGTAGAGATCCTACATCATATTGCCAATCAAATAGGTCGAGAGATTCAGTGGGTGTTTCACAACACACCAGCGGATAGACTAGAAGAAGACTATGATGTAGCACTTGGCTTCTGTCACCCCCCAACTAACGGACAATATATCCCCTACTATACAACCTGCTGGGCCCTGTTATGCATAGAAGCAAAGATACCCAATGAAACCGAACTCTGGACTCAACCGTGGGCTCTTCTGGACAATCTAACTCCTCCTAAAGAGCTTACCGATCCGGGCGCATTATATCCTTCTGCACAAGGATTGCTCCCTCCTTTAGTGGATCTTACGCAAGGAAAAATCCCAGGATGGTTGCATCCTCTACCCTCTCTTCTATATCTCCGATTTGCTGCTCCAGAAGTAGAATGCGTCGTATTGCGGGATCTCCCCTATGACCTGGTAGTATGGGTCTCTATGGAAGCCTATAGTAGTATTCACAATGCCTTGCAAGAGTTACGAAACAATGGGATTCTAGACACATTGGCTGCCCGTTGGTTTACCTATGATGGACAACCAAAAATTCATTCCTTCCTTACTACAAACAACTACCCTATCTGTGATTTATCGAGGAGTTCTTTATGAAACGGAGTACTACCACCATCCACATTCCCATGGAAAAGGGCTGTCTACCCGCGTTATTCTTAGTACCCCCTTCGTGTCGTGGAGCGGTCCTTTTTGCCCATGGCAGCGGCAGTTCTCATCAAAGCCCTAGAAACCAGGCAATCGCCGAATTGCTCTTTGAACACTCCTTCGCATCTCTTTTATTTGATCTTTTAAGTCCTGAAGAAGTCAAGTCGGACATGATCACACGTGATTTACGTTTTAATATTCCCTTTCTCGCAGAACGGTTACGATGGGTGACCGACTGGTTCCTTGGCGAATATCCATATCGACCGATTGGATACTTTGGTTCTAGTACCGGTGCAGCCGCAGCCTTAGTTGCTGCTGCAGATCGAGGGACGACCTTGCATGCTTTAGTGCTACGCGGAGGACGAACAGACCTGGCGGGTCAATCTGTACAACGGACCCATACACCCACCCTTTTGGTAGTAGGTGAAGAAGATCACGGAACATTAGAAATTAATGAAAAAGCATTTCAAGACCTTTCAGGAATCAAACGCCTTCATATTGTCCCTAAAGCCTCGCATCTATTTCCAGAGCCTGGAGCCCTAGACGAAGTATGTAGAGAAACCGTACGATGGTTTTCTCAATTTCTGACTCTACCCTGATGTGGTAAGTCAGCCCCAAGACGGAGAAATCGTTTCGGAAGAGGTGCCTGGCATTCGATGGTTTTGCCTGTGATAGGATGAACGAAAGCAAGACGCGTTGCATGGAGTCCTAACCGTTTCAGAGGATTCAGATGCGATCCATAGCGAGTATCTCCAATAATGGGATGGCCCACATAGGAGGTGTGTACACGGATCTGATGTTTTCTTCCCGTATGCAAACGAATTCTCAAATGAGAAAATAGAGATGTTCTACGTAAACACTGATACTCCGTACAGGCTTCGCGCCCGGAAGTAGAGACATGCACATCGTAATTTTCCAATTCCTCCAAGGGGAATTCCCACATTCCATGGGAACGCGCAATGCGCCCCTCCACAATAGCATGGTACTCCCGCTCTAACTCATGAGCCCCAAAAAGAGCTGCCATACGTTCTCGTAACGACTCCCCTCGTACAAAAAGCAACACCCCAGAGGCTCCTTCATCAAGACGGTGTGCCGCGAAAAGATTGGGAGCTCGATAGTAATCTCGTAAGATTGACAACGCACTCTGATTTTTGCGTTCTGCTGGGACACTTAACAAGCCGGCAGGTTTATCGATAGCCACAAAATACCGATCTTCGAATAGGACCGGCAAGGGTGCTAATTGTTTTTTCACTACTTCCAGTTCCGCACCAGCAGGCACACGAGGCCCCTTTGCTGGAAGACCATCTACGAGAACCCTACCATGAGAGATCCATTGTTTTAGAGTACGAATGGAGCTATCTGGAAATTGCAGATGCAATAAATCAATGAGTGATGAATCAGAATCGGGAGAATGATTATGCATAAACCACAAACAGGATACCACTCTCCCTCCTTAAATCCAAGACATTGTCATCACAACATAATTTTGATTTTTTAATCAAATATTATTAATATTAATTTTAATAAAAAAAACACTTGTTTTTAAGTTAAATTAACGAAATTTAATTATAATATGATACATGAGCAACATGATACTACATACAAACGGAAGAATTGTTCCATGGGACACTCCTCAAAGCAAACGGCTATCTGCTGCCCGAGGAGCTCTTGTAGTAGGCTCGATATTCCTAATTGCAATTGCAGCTCTATCCATTACTGGTTTGATCCTGAATCATTTCAGCAAGACCGATGTATTAAAAAAATTCATAATATTGCAATCTGCTAGTACTCTAACCCTAATCGGGGTCTCAGCCACAGCAGCTCTGGGAATCTTGATTCTCTATAGATGGCGCATACAACTGCAATATCAATTAGAAATCCAAGCTATGCAGACGTGGGTAGCGAAACAAAAGTCATTACATGCTTCCTATACTTTTGATCTTAATCCTGGAAATAAACCCAGAGTATTGATCCTATCTTCTTTAGGAGGAGGTGCACATACAACAGCTGCTGAATCCGTTCAAGCTGCACTCCAAGATAGATTTGACGTCCAGATCACGTATCCTGATAAGGAATTCGGAGCAAAAAATTGGTTTAATACATGTCAAAAGAATGGGTGGCATCGCCTCCAGCGATTGTTAAGTAGCATACAAAAAATCGCGGAGTTCTTTCATGCATTTTCATCCATTTGCCAAGCGATAAGTAACGCAATATACACCTATAAACCCCACCTTGTGATCAGCGTGCAGCCGATAGTAAATGGCCACACTCAGCGCGTGACGGAAGCGTTACAGATTCCTATGATACAAATATCCACCGACTGTTATTCAGAACACTTCTTTTATGGGATAGCTCCGATCAATTCTCAATACTACGTTGCAGCTCTCAGTCACCAGCCAGAACAAGAAGAACGGCAACGTTTACAGAATCAAGGTGTGTATGCGAAGGATATCCACCCCATAGGAGCACCGATCCGAAAAGAATTCCTCAATACCATCGACAGCGACACATCACTGGAAACCATTGATCCACAAGCACAAACACAACCTAAACAAAACGATAAAATTGCTGTTCTTTCTATGGGAGCTCAGGGTGGACAAACCATCTTCCAATATATTAAGTATGTAACTCAATACACCCCCATAATACAAAATGACGGCAAACTGCATATTTACTTATGTTGTGGCAAGAATACCGACATCCAAAACAATATTCGAAGCCAGGTTGCACAGTGCACGAACGTGATATTCCATGTATTGGGATATCAGAATAGTACAAATATGGCGCGTTTGATGCGCCAGGCTGATGTGTATATTACAAAACCTGGGGGTGCAACCGTATTCGAAGCAGAATATCTCAATACCCCATTACTGTTAGACGCCACAACAGCTCATGCTACACCCTGGGAACCTTATAATATGAAAGTCATGAAAGATATGGAATTAGCAGAACAATCTGACACTCGATCTTCTGCAGATTTTCATGCTCAATTGAACCGGTTTTTAGCACAAAAAAAACAGAGATATGCACATGTTCCATCATGGGGTAGCCAGAATTTTGCTAAGAATCTGCAAGAGCTGATCCAGACCCGTTTTGCCGATACCGCGCCCCGCATAGAGTCAAATTCCTAATAAAAATATACTCATCCCATCGAACGATGCCCAGTTGTTGCATGGGGATTCTTTTTCTCAAACCATGAATTCCAGTAGCCCAGAAAAGTAGGTTCTGGCAAAATGGCCTTCCGTGAACAAGGATCAGATTTCACAGATCGTTATCCTCATGGGCCCTCCAGGATCGGGTAAAGGCACGCAATCGAAAGAGTTGGCTGCCAATCAGGGAATTCCTCAGGTGGCAACTGGTGACTTAATACGTGCCCATATTGCGCAAGGCTCCGATCAGGGCAAAGCCATGGAAGGATATGTGCACGCAGGACAATTCCCTCCTGATCAGCTTATTCTAGATATCTTAGCAGCTCGTATTCAACAAGAAGACTGTAGTCATGGATTCATCTTAGATGGATTCCCTCGCAATCGAGCTCAAGCAAAAGCTCTAGACAAGTACCTCAAATCTAACAAAATTCAACCTCATGTGATCCTCTTAGATATTTCCGATCAAGAAGTGAAAGAGCGGATGATAGGACGTCAGACTTGTGAACAATGCCACAGACCCTATCATTCCCGATTTGCCCCTCCAAGGAAAGAAGGGGTATGCGACCACTGCGGATCTTCTTTGATTCGACGTAGCGATGATACAGAGAAAGTGATCGCCTACCGACTACAAGTTTATCACCAGGAAACCCAACCACTGATCGAATACTATGAAAAAAAGGGAGCTCTGCATCGCGTGGACGCCTCTCAACCTAAAGCGATGGTTACAGCAGAAATTCTTAAGACTCTCCAACGGCATGTTTCGTAGCAACCTCCTGTTTGTGTAACAACGAAATGTAAAACAACAAACCCGTTAACACGAAAAAGAGAAACGCTGAGGCCATGGGAATCGTGATGGGACCTAAAATGAGTAAACGCTCGGTACAGCTAGGTCCACGCCCACATAAATGAATCGGATTCCAACCTGGAATCTCTTGAATTGCCACTTGGTATAAAGAAAAACCTAATCCTCCCATACTTAAAGAAAGGGCATAGGGTCCTATTGCGAAAAACTGACGACACGTTGCCATGGCTAATATCACGGCAAGAGGAAATAAGCAGATACGCTGATACCAGCACAAATCACAGGGGTCCCAATCACGAACTAAGCTAAAATATAAACTGATAAAACTACCCATTGCAGCCAGCAACCATGCATAATACAATGCATACCGATTAAATCCCTTCATGTGACTCCATTCTCCATGCGAAGACGCTCAATTAAATCCTCAATTTGTTCAAATGACAGCGTATCCAAAGCAACCCCATTAATAAATACAGATGGAGTTGCCAAGGCTCCCCCCATTACTTGCTGCCCATAATTCGTATTCTGTTCTATTGCAGAGCGGAAGGAACCTTGCACGAGGCACTGTTTCAAACCCTCTACAGGAATATGCTCAGAGGTTTCTTGCGCATATTGCAACAGAAGATCTTGTTGGACCCAGTCAACAGATTCTGGGGGTTGCTTTGCATATAATGCGTCCAAATACGCAAAATATAACTCAGGAGATGCTGTCTGTGCATTGCTATGATAGACACACAATAAGGCCTCTGCAGCAGCCATAGAACCAGGAAGAAAGGACACAGGGATCACAGTATACGAAGCCTGCTGTGTATCGATGTATTTCTCTTTAATTTTTGGATAGACTTGCTGGTTAAATAAACGACAGTTCACACACTTAGGCTCTTCAAAAACAACAATTTGAATTGCAGCTGTAACCACACCTAAAGTAGGTTGATCATGCACATCGATCGCAATCGCCTTGGGATAGGCTGTCTCGTGTTGATACAGCAAGATCGCTCCGATTATAAAAAAGCCACACAACGAAACAAAGACCAACATCTTTGGAGAGGGTACTCTCATCACAATTCCCCCGAATGAATCAACAAAAAAACCTATGCTCCTTATAACGAAACCAAGAAACTCAACTCAACAAAAAACAGATTCCTTGCGACAAATAGATTAAGCTGATATGAAAAAAGCCAAGTCAATTCACCAGCATGTCTGGTACAAAAAAAAGAAGGAGCCAAGCTCTCACTTCCGTTTCTCAATGGAGTCAGAGCAGGCGCTTAGTTTGCAAAACAAACTCAATGTAAGGGAGATAATAATATGAAGAAGTTTGCTCTGACGGCGTTAACCGTGCTGTCATGTGGCATGCTCACTGCGTTGCCCGTAGGGAACGTCAATGATGCGAGCCTCTACACTCAGGGCGTCTGGTGGGGAAGATCCTGCGCTAGCGTATGCGACCCATGCTTTAGCTGGTGCGATGCGTTTAGTGTGCGCCTTGGTTTCTACGGTGACTATGTATTCAACCGACATTTAGAAACGAATACTAGCTATGATTCTGCTATTCAGGTAACCGAATTATTCACCAATGCTGGGTATGCAGCGTTGAATATTTGTAACTGGATTGATATTTTTGCAACCTTTGGAAGCACCAATCTCTATCTCGATACTACGGCACAGAATCAGGACAACATTTTCGTGGACTTCTCTCCTGAGTTTTCTTGGAGCGTGGGCGGACGAGTTTCTCTCTGGGAATACTGCAACTTTGGCATCGGTTTAGAAGGACAGTACTTCCAGTTCAAGCCGAACTTGAACTTTGTTCGTCAGTTGGGAGTAACTGCTGGCTCAGTCTATAACTACACAGACACTTCTGCAACATACAAGGAGTGGCAAGTAGGATTAGGCGCTTCCTATATGTTCTGTTCCGAATGTCCTGGAACCGTGTTTGTCCCTTACGTTGCTGTTAAGTGGGCTGGAGCGAAACTGAATACAGGTAATGTATCGTACACTCCTGTAGATATTACTTACACAATTCCTAATCTTGAAAATAGCAAGCTTTGGGGATACTGTGTTGGGTTAACACTCACTCAGAATGAGACTATTGGAGCCACTGTAGAAGGTCGTTGGGGCGATGAGAAAGCCGTCCATACGAACCTACAAATCCGGTTCTAACTTCTTTCCTCATCATTCGTTCTGCCACTCTCCATACGGGGAGTGGCTTTTTTCATTTTATGATTTTTCATACAAAATTTCAGAGCAGTTAGACAGTATTGCTCTTAATTCTACTCTCTGATTATATCTCCACCGACGAGCAATATCTGCTTATCAATGAACTACTTAAATGAAGGATTTTCTATGAAGTACACCTATCTTCTTACCTCCCTAATTCTGGGTGGAACCTTGTTTGCTGCCTTAGAACCAGCCCAAACTCCTACTCCAGTGGCGGACGAGACCTATTTCCTTGCTCCACATATACAAGCTGGATTAGCTCTGTGTTGTGGTTCTGAATTTGTACATATTGCGGAACAGGAAGGCATTCTTTCCATTGGGACTCTCGCGAAACAAATGGCTGCAGGCGATACGGGTGTGATTGTTTCGCCAAGCTCCTATGATGTGGTATTTACAGCTCGCGGTGAAGATCCTGCTGCGATCGCTCTACGTGTACAAGCAGCATGCGATGCATTACCCACACAGCCTACGCATGAAGAAATTCAAGCCATGCTTCTTTCGTTTCCTACAGTATATCGTGCCACCTGTACAATCCAGGAAGGACGTCTTATGCTCGTGCAAGATCTAGCGCAATTATCACCTGGCCAAGAAATTTGGAGAAAGATCGGTGACACAGTGACTCCCTCCGTGTATCACACGGATGAAGAGTATTTGATCGCTATGGTACAAGCCGGATTACGATGCGAAGAAATCCAACGTCCTTGTTTTTTTGGTAAAATCAAATACCGTCAATACGAAGAGCAGGGTGCAGTGGGTGAATTAGGAGTCAGTTATCAAGACCACAATCCATTCACTATATATCACGTCCGCAAGGGATAATCCCGCAAACCCCTATCATGCTTGCATGGAAACTGCAATACGTGCCCATGCAAGCATCCATTTTTAGCTCTTCTTATGTGTGCATTTTGAAGAAGTAGCCGCAACACCCTGCCAGACATACGCATCAAAAACACCCTGAAAATACTGTAACAAACTCTCTGTGCAGGTTCTACGGCTTCGATATCCAATATACCCATCGGGGCGTATGACATAAATCGAATCGTTTTCTGCACGCAAGGCTGTTTTTAAGTCTAGATCTGCGATCACTCGGATCTCAATCCATGAGGCGATGGGCTCTAATAACGCTGCAATGGATGGATTCTCAGAAAATAGAATCACTACATGCCGAGAAGGATTCCATAAATCAAACGAACTTCCTTGTTTCATAGGAATATAAGGAAGACGAGTGCCCGGCTTCGGACCTTTCCATTTTCGGTCTGATTCTGGCTGAGATACCCATCGTGTGCCCATAAAATTTCCATGAACCTGGCTTGCTAGATTGGGTAATAGACGACGAATATTAGGAAATCTCTGAACAAAGAGCATGATTTTTTTTAGCCCTTCTCGAACCCAATGTGGGCTGGTCGCCAATACCCCTGTTGCTAGTTCAGTTGTCTTGAGAATGCTGGATATCGTCACCCTACGTTCTACACTATAACTATCCAATAGCTCCGCGGCAGCTACATGGTGCATGGCTAAATCTAATTTCCAACTTAAATTCCACGCATCCTGTAGCGACATATTTAATCCCTGTCCCCCAACTGGACTGTGGACATGCGCTGCATCGCCCATTAAAAAGCAGTTATGGTGTCTCCAACACTCCGCAAGACACGTCCGGATCTTAAATTCAGACTTCCAGATAATCTCACGAATTTCTTTTACATGATCTGTGCGCTGTTGTGCGAGCTCCAATAAGGTTTTTGGGGTAAGATGAGTTACATCATCCTGCGTTTCTTTTCCTAGCATAAATAATAGCCGATAGATATTCCCTGGTAACTCACACAGCAACATAAATTCACCTCGCTCCAAACACACATGAAGATTTTTGTTTGGAAGTTCTATGGTGCCTCGCACATCGGCTAAGAAAAAGTTCTGATGAAATCCTTGACCAGGAAATGCAATGCCGCTTTCTCGACGAACTACGCTATTACCCCCATCGGCACCGATCACCCATTCTGGAGTAATCGTTTCTAATTGGCCATTAGCATGTCGTAACGTACAGGTCCTTTCGTTCAGATGGATACATTCTGTTCCCCATTCTACGCTCCCTCCAAGAGAACATAGATGGTGATATAAAATGTTTTCCATATCTGCTTGGCTCATAAAGAGCATATGTGGCCATGGGGATTGTACCTGACTAAAGTCGATGATAATCCTACGCTTGTCTATATGCATTTCGACATTACCCTGAAATGCCTTGCGTCTAAAGTCCTCTAGCATGCCTACTTTATCGAGAATTTCTAGCGTACGAATATGCAACGCAATCGCCCGAGACGTATCACTCAACCCACTCTTCTTATCTATCACCCGTACAGCATGACCTCGCGACATCATTTGATGTGCAAAAAACAATCCTGTAGGCCCAGCCCCTACGATCAATATGAGTGGTTTTTCCATGATGAACCCCTTCGTTCCTTTGTATATATAATATATTTTTTTATAAAAAAAAACAAATACTGGATCTAAATTACTATTTAATTAAATCTACATAATACATCGTTAATCAAAGGTATTCGCATTACTTCAATTTACATCTACCTATACAAGAACTCTTTACAAGGAAACAGAACCCCCGTAGCATAGAGCGTTATGTCCGAACAGGTTCGTATTATAGATCTGAATTCAGAAGGGGATGGGGTTGCCACATTAGCTTCTGGTAAGAAGGTGTTTATCCCCTACGCGCTGATTGGCGAAGAGGTGACCATTTCTATTACAACCGAGCACGCAAACTACGCACGTGCAGAGGTCGTAGCCCACCACAAGACATCCCCCCTGCGTCAATCCCCACCCTGTCCTCTTTTTGGAACATGCGGGGGTTGTCAACTCATGCACCTATCCTATGAAGGGCAATTAGAAATGAAACGAGCGAAAGTCCAACAAGCATTACGCCGTTTGGCTCGCCTGAACGTCGAGGTGCTACCCTGTCATCCTTCCCCATTTCCACTCCATTACCGCAATAAAATTCAAGCCCCAGTCCAAGGAGACTGTATCGGCTTCTATCAACAAGGGAGTCATGATCTAGTGGATGTTTCCTCTTGTGCCATTCACCATCCTCAAGGAGGAACCGTCTACGAATGGCTACGTATGCATCTACAAGAACGTAAGGGGTTACGCTACGTGCTCCTAAAAAGTGCTATCTTTAACAGTGAAACATTACTTACACTCATTACAGATGGAACAACTGCATACAGCGAATTAGCAAATCAAGTCATCCACGAACTACCCGGTGTTGTGGGGGTAGTAGAAATGGTGCAAGACCATCCCTCTAATACCATTCTTAGCTCAAAGGTACGTACCCTAGCGGGTCGCCCTTACTTGATAGAAACGATCGATGGCCTCTCGTTCCATATTGGTCCTAAGTCATTCTTTCAAGTCAATCCATGGCAAGCCGCCTATTTAGCTCGTAAGGCAGTAGAGTTAAGCCAAATCCAAGCTACAGACACCGTGTACGATGCCTTTACTGGCATTGGTTTTTTTGCTCTTTTCTTTGCGCGCATTGCAGCTAAAGTCATTGGCACGGAACGAGTACCAGAAGCTATTCATTGTGCGCAAGTCAATGCAGCCTTAAACCACTTGCCGCATTGCGAATTTTTGGTGCAAGAAGCATCCGGCCGCTTTTCTGCTGACCTAACCCTGCTCAACCCTCCAAGAAAAGGATGCGATCCAACCCTATTACGCTCATTACGTTCTCCACGACTTCTCTATATTTCTTGTGATCCAGCCACTCTAGCGCGAGATCTATCTATCTTATCTTCTTATAATATAGAACACGTACAGCCTGTCGATTTATTTCCACAAACCCTACACGTAGAAACAATTGTTAGCTTAAAAAGAAAGTAGTACTAAATAATTTAAAAACGTGGATAATAAAAAAACAGGTTCAAAAAAATGAAATATTTATTTTTATTCTGCATCTTTATTTGTAATTACTTTCATTCCATCCAAGCAGATTCCGTGGTCTGTATCCATGGATTTATTCGGTCCTATCGTTGTATGATCCCGATGGGCAATGCTCTAGAAAACGAAGGATTTCATGTCTTTCTTTGGGATTATCCTAGTCGGCAGAATACGATTGAAGGACATGCCGCCACACTTGTTCATATCCTCCAAGACATTGCAAAGAAATACCCGGGAGAACCGATTCATTTTGTAACCCATTCTTTAGGTGGCGTGATCGCCAAAACAGCTGTAAACCACCCTGCTTGCCCAGAAGAAGCGAAACAGGGGCGTGCCGTTTTACTCGCTCCCCCTATGCAAGGATCGAGTCTCGCGCGCGCCATTCGTCATATTCATCCCATTCGATGGATTTTTGGCAGAAATGCAGGGCACCAGTTAATGACCTACGACGCAGAAGATATGAATCGCCTCGGACAATTCCCGACTACGATGCACGTCATGATTGTTTCAGGCTCGCGAGGCTCGCGATTTTTTTTCAGCACTCCCAATGATGGAAAGGTCAGTATAGAAGAAACTTGGATAGAATCCATGGACATGCATCAAACCATTCATGCAGCGCACTCGTGGATCATGACAAGCGCGGAATCGATAGAACTCACTCGTGCTTTCCTCGTGACAGAATTTACAGATTAACGTATGAAACCGGTATGCGTTGGTCCTTTATTTGTCTTCTATCTTGTCTTACTTGCATTGACTCTCTCATAGCTTCCACAACTGTTGCGATTCATGGTCTTTTCTCGGATGGATACTCCATGCGTCCGATCCAAAAATTTTGCAGCAAGAGAGGACTTCCGATCTACGTTTGGGAGTATCCAAGCTTGGATGAAAGTTTATGTGCCCACAGCCAAAACCTCTGCGCCACCCTGCAGGAAATTGCTGCTTGCCACCCCGGGGAAGAGATTCACTTTATCACCCATTCGGTAGGAGCTCTGATTTTACGACAAACCCTCAATATTCCGGACTGCCCCAAAGAAGCTAAGATCGGCAAGGCTGTGTTGATTGCTCCCCCTAATCAAGGATCTAGTTTAGCTCAACGATCTAAGAATATACCGCCAGCTCGATGGATGCTACGCAACCGATTAGGTAGAGAGTTAATGTGTTATGATGCGTGCGCTATTCAGGCTATCGGTCCTTTTCCGGAAACTCTCGATATTCTTGTCATCGCAGGTTCATTGGGGAACTACGCCCTATTTGACGCCCCCAATGATGGAGCTTTGCTTGTTTCTGAAACAGCCCTAGAAACACCATTTTGCTTCGCCTGTTTCCCTGTGGGACATTCTGGATTATTAAGCTACCCGAAAGCCTTAGAAACGCTCTATTATTTTCTTCAATACCCAAAAGTCGTGGAATCCCAAGACTGGGAATCCCACGACCCAACAACTTCTATAACGAACGATTATTTACCTGAAGAAGAGGGCATTTGAACTGATGAGTTCAAATTGCTTGAAGTACCCGAACGATTCAACTGCTCGCCCATCATCACAGAGTCTCCATTCACTTCTACCTTACGTCCTGTAATCTCTACGTGATCCCCAGGCTGTACAGGTGTAGCTCCCGATTGCTGCATGATCACTTTTTCCTCTCCATTTGGAGTTTCTACAGTGACTTCTGTTTTTGAACCATCGGGATAGCGAGACTGGTTCACACATTTAACAGTCCCTTTACAACTATCCTTGGGTTCCATTTTAAGAGGCCGCTCTCCAGGCGCTGGCGCAGTACACTTCCCTGCAGAACATCCCTCAGCAAAACCAATCGTAGAAATCCCCACGATTGCTGCCATAATTATCCAAGATCTATGAATCATAGTTATCTCCTTACGAATTAGACCTATTGGTCTAATTTCCATTCTTGAACAATATATTATTTATTTTAAAGATGAATATTTTTAATATTATAATTATGATGATTAACATCAAACCATGCGCAGGATTTTATGAATGAAACAAAGAATATTTCCCATCAAGAAGTAACGCCACCTATTATGGCACAATCCATATCGTTGGGGTGGAAAGAAACAATATTCGCACGCATTTCCTTTATATTTACTTGTATCACGTCATGGTTTCGCAAGGAAATTGATGTGAAACAAGGCCCCATCGCTGTCTGGAAGAAGATAGGCGACGCCAATAGGCCTTTAAAAGTACTAAATTGGATAAATGATCAAGGCCGGCCGAACCTAAATTGGTCTGACGCTAAACAACTAAATGCAGTTAGTAACGATTTTGCAACAACTGCAAATCATTTTTTATCAACAAAACCCAATACCTTCGACAATTTTATTAACGAAACAATTAACACTAATACAGATGCATCTAAAAACAAGGATGATATATTTCTTATTTGTATAGATACACAGTATCATGGTGGCAAGCATGCAGTGGGTATTTTAATCAATCCAGAGCAGAAAGAAATTGTCTTCTTGGACAGCAAAGGTCACAACCCTAATGAATTGTATTTAGTATCAAAAGAAGACAATCTGCTCACATGCATGGATGTCATACATAAGGTTCTGCCAATGACGGCTGAGGTAAGATCATGGTCTGTCCACTACACCCCCAACTGGCAAAAACCTAATGACTGCGTTATTTGTATGGCGGCAATGGCAAAGATGGCCACAACAACACCAAAGGGCCAATCCATGGTGCCCCACCTACAAACAGAGATCAACAAGATGGTGCGAAATTACAGCGAGATCGATCAAATAAGAAAAGAGATCCTACAAACAAAAAAGAGGTAGATCGCGTAACGGACAGTTGCATACCAATCTATCTTTTGCAAAGAGACTCCAGAGATGGCTATTTCACCACTCCTAGATAGCTCCTACCCTGCTTAAAACGGATTTTCTTCATCTAAAAAAAATACAGAGCATTCTAACTGAGTACGTAACCATGCAGCCAAGGCAATCGGACCAATACGCTCTGTTGCAGCATGCCCCATAGCAATAAAATGAATCCCCTCTTCCTTCGCAAGATGCCACACCGGCTCATCTCCAGTACCAGTGACAAATGCATCACAGCCTACACGAGCCGCTATCTCCAGTTCTCGATGAGCTCCTCCTGAAATCAATGCGACAGATCGAATTAGACGAGCTGGGTCCCCACAGGCGACTCGAGCTTGTTGCCCGTAATACCTCTCTAAACCAGAGACAAATTCTGACAAAGAAGTAGGCTCGCATATTCCTCGAACTCCCACATCACGAAAAGAAACCATATCGCGCCATCCCAATTCTCGACCAGCAACCCAGTTATTTCCCAACTCTCGATGAGCATCCCAAGGTAAATGATAGGCAAATAGATTCATATTAGCATGCAATACCGATTGCAACCGGCGCTGAAATCCTCCGACCACAGGACGCAACTCACCTTTCCATAATAGACCATGGTGCACGATGAGCGCATCGACCTCTTTTTCTTTTGCCTGTTGGATGATGTGGTAAGAGGCAGTCACTGCAGTTGCAATGCGACCTATCGATGCACGACCCTCCACCTGAAGTCCATTCAAACCAAAATCAGCGTATGGTAACTCTGGAAATGTTGTAGCCAGCAGCTGCTGCAATACATCTCGACTCACTCTCTTCATTTTCTTTTTGACTCCCCTATACATTTACGAGTATAGATAGAGCCTATGCAACAGGAGGAAATCAAGCAAGCTCTCGGTCGCCAAGCCGCCCAGTTAGTCGAGGATGGGATGTGTGTGGGATTAGGTAGTGGATCTACTGCGGCCTATTTCATTCGCTCCCTGATCGATCGCGTTGCTGGAGGGCTCTCCATCCAAGCTGTCGCCTCCTCATCCCAATCTGCTGCCCAAGCACGTGCGGGAGGCATCCCTCTCATGGAACTAGATCAAGTCCATTGGATTGACCTGACTGTCGATGGAGCCGATGAGGTGGATCCCTCGAATTCGCTCATTAAAGGCAGAGGGGGGGCTCTTCTACGAGAAAAAATATTAGCTTATAGTAGCCGTCGAGTGGTCATTTTAGTAGATGAAACAAAACTCGTTCCATACTTGGGTTCCTGTCCCTTACCTGTAGAAATTTTACCCTTCTGCTACCCCACCACGCTACAACGACTGCGTGACAAAGGCTATGTAGGTAGTCTGCGAAAACACAATAAAGAACTTCTCACCACAGATAACGGCAATTACCTATATGATTTAGCCCCACGTCCTTACTTTCAACCTTTAGACGATCACCACTCGATTGCTGAGATCGTTGGCGTGGTCGAAACAGGGTTTTTCTGCAATCTTCCAATAGAAGTATGGGTCGGATATCACGATGGAAACATTGTTCTTAAGGAGCCTGCATGATCTCTCAAGAGCCCATTATCCCAATCCAATTTGAAAAATTGGTGCAATCTGCAACATACGGCTGCATGGTGTTTCAATCACAAGAAAAGAGATTCGGCGTCTTCATCTCGCCCGAAGCGGGTCGATTACTGCAACAGTATGTCACACAACATACCAAAACAAGACCCATGACGCATGAATGGATTCGCTCGATGTTTCAAGGCATGGACATCGAAGTGCGTTCCGTCATTCTGCATCGCATTGAAAATGAAATCTTTTATGGACTTCTTCTTCTTGAACAGAAGATAGCCCACATCTCTCACCTACTGGAAGTGGACTCTCGCCCCAGCGATGCGATTATGTTAGCCCTCTTACACCGTTCTCCAATTTACTGTACTCCTAATGTGTTAGAATCCAGTCAACCGTATTGCGATTGACACGCCCCGCGCTCTCATAGCTATAACCCACCCCCTAGCATGTGCAGAATATGGGTTACAACTCGCTCGATGAAGACCCTACTGCATTAAGCTGATCCTTATATCATCGATGTTGTCATTACTCTTTCGCGTGAAAGAAAAAACGCAAATTGATCCAAGCGTATTTTGGGTTTATATTTTGTTGAAAATTTATTCATAAATAATTAACGTTAATTATATGGATAATATAAAAGAAATTAAATACGACAATAAATACAAGGTATTAATAAATATAAATAACAAATCCAATTTTAAGCTAATTTCCATCAAGACACAAATAGGAGATTCTTCCTGGCTAGCTAGCAATACACTTTCTAGCCTTCCTACTAATAGGATCGTGAATCTGGAAGATCTCAATCCTTCCTATCAATTACCTATTCTAATTCATTCGTATATTGCTAACTCTCAAGAGTTTATAGTTCGCTCTAATTCCACCCAAGTAACAAATGAAGACGTTGCATCCGTCTTGCAGCTAGCCGCAAAAGAGGGCCATGAAAAGACCATTTCGATGCTTCTTGCTAGCAATACAAGCATCCCTCAGGATCTCTTAGTCTCTTCGATCCAACAGGCGTGCGAGAACAAGCATATAGAAGCTGCTCGATTCATGATAGAAAAGGGGGACATCCATCCAGATAAGTTAGGATTTATGTTGCGTACTGCTGCAAAAATAGGTCATGTAGATATAGTTTGTTTATTTTTAGCAACAAACCGCATAGGTGTAGAAGCTATCGGTTGGACTTTGCAAGACGCTGTCAAGATGGGCCATCTAGAAGTAGTGCGGCTGATTGTACAAACACAAGCTATCGACGAATTCTACCTATCTCAAGCTCTTAGGGATGCTACAATTTTAAACCATATAGAAATTGTGCAATTGATTTTGGATCATCGCACCATCACCCCTATGTATGTAGGTAGGGCCTTACAACAGGCTGCGAGGGATGGAAATCTAGAAATGGTTCGTGTGATTTTCTACAGAAGATGGATGTTTCGAGAAACAGACTTAGGTCGAGCCTTATCCTTTTCTGCTACAGAAGGACACCTACACATTTTTCATCTACTGTTTTCTGAATATAGAATGTGTAGCTTGTTTGATTTAGGGCAAGCTTTGTCGGGAGCTTCTAAGTATGGACATACAGAGATCGTGGAACGATTACTCTCTACGGATATAGAGTTTCTCCATTTTGATTTACGGCGCGCCTTACATATTGCGGCATATTACGGACAGCTAGAGATCATTCGACTATTTTTCTTGGAGCATGAATTGTTCTCTGATGAAGATTGCGAGACGGCTAGAGTCATCGCCAGAGATCGAACGCACCCCCAATGCGCAGAATTTCTTCTGCAGCAACGCCTCATACAGCAAGAGAACAGACGTAGAGCAATACCTAGCTTGATGAATGAAGCGGATGCTTCGGCTCATTCCTTGCACATATCCTTGGATCATGTCCTCTCCTACCCATTAGTCTATCTATCGGCCCTATGTATGGAGGACCAACTCCCCCATTCATTTGTATTGGCTCCCCATACAAACGGGTCGATTCCCACGGATATTGGAGGAGTATCAAAGCAATTCTATTCTACACTATTCTATGCCTTGCATCAGCAAGGCTGTTTATGCATCACATCGAGAGGCATACCATTTGTTGAGCAACGCCATATGTTGGAGACATATCGTCAATTAGGAAAATTGTATTATATGTTGTTCCAAAAAAATCGGCACAAAACAGATCCATTCTTAAGCGGAACATTGTTTTCCCCTCATTTTTTTTACCTGGCATCACTGATTGCAAAGTCCCCTGGTCAAGAGGATCTTACCGATCAAGTGATTCCTTATTTTTTGCAACATGATTTAGTGTATCCCTACAGTTCTTGCTTTCAATATCTATTAGCCATCCAAACCAATATAGATGTCGAAGCGGCACTGCATACTGTACAAAAGCTCGTAGAAGATATAGAGTGCCAAGATCTAGGATCCATGCAATGTGCAGATAAGCATAAGCTGGTCACCAAGTTTTGTCACGATATACTAGATTCCTATGTTACACCGATCCGTAGCTTACTATCTTTTGAACCTTTTCAAAAACTCTTGAATACAATAGATCCCCTGCCGTTATGCGAGCAAATCCAGGGACTACCCCTATCCAGAGATCAGATCATCCAAGCTATTCAGGTTACCAGAAATCACGAACATGCAAGCAACCCATCGGAGTTGGATACACAGGTCATGTGGATTCAACAAGCGATTCGTGATGCGGATATGAATTGGCTGATTCACTTTATGCTTGCGATTACAGGACAATCCGTCCTTGCGCCCAAAGTCAGGATTACCTTGTATTCCTATAACTCCGAGCAAACCTTTAGGATCAATACTTGTTATAATTCATTAGGCATACCTACTGGACTATTGGATCAAAAGATGTTTGTACGTGGGCTTACTTTATTAATAGAAGAGCGTTCCTACAACGCTTCATAACTCCATGTATTTCTCCTCATGGAATAGATTTTGCATCTATACTGCGATATTTCTATGCTATGATCACAGATTCATGAGGTCTCTATTTTGAAGAGATTTTCGTGATAGAGCTGGAAAAGATAACAACTTTATCAAAATTTAAAAAACACTTTATTTATTTTTGCTGCACTCATACAATTCCCATGAGCTCAAAGATTGCCGATAAGGGAACGAAAGAAATATGGAAAATGAGAGACATGGTATCGCTATGAGTAAGGGATCTTCCTTGAAACGCTCACTACCCCAGGCATGCGGAGAATTTGTCATCCTAAACGAAAAAGGACTCCACACTCGCCCTTCCACTGAATTTGTTCGTTGTGCAACCAAATTTCGCGCCCAAATTATGCTAACCTATCAAGGCTGCCAAGTGAATGGAAAATCGCTCCTTAATTTGCTCACATTAGCTGCGACTAAGGGAGCTCGCTTAACCATCGATGCAACCGGGGAAGATGCTCAAGAAGCAGTGGAAGCCTTGATTTCACTTGCTGAGAACAAGTTTTTTACTGACTATTGAGAAAACTTGCATAAGGAACGCAATGAAACTACGTACGGAATTGCCTGAAACAGCATTATGGGATTTATCATCTTGTTTTTCCTCTTTGGAAGCATGGCAAGA
This sequence comes from uncultured bacterium, assembly GCA_964386785.1. Taxonomy (GTDB): domain Bacteria; phylum Chlamydiota; class Chlamydiia; order Chlamydiales; family JAAKFR01; genus SZAS-3. The sequence goes on from CAYLUD010000001.1 coordinate 54,949, forward strand.
GGAGTATTCTACATTTCATTACGACCATTTACAAGAGTATAAAGGCCTCTTATCGGAAGGCCCTGCGCGGGCAGCTCAATGCCTAGCTGCTTTTTTCGAGGCAGCTAGAAGATTGGATCGCATCGTTACCTATGCCCACTTGAAACACGATGAGGACACCCGCGATGCTACGTGGAAAGGAGCCTACCAACAAGCCTCTTTTCTAGCGCATCAATTTGGTGCTGACACTGCTTGGATCGAAGTCGAACTCGTACATATTCCGGCTACGACAGCCACAATGTACCAGAACGACCCTCTATTAGAGCCTTATGCATTTTATTTACAGAAAATATTTCATTTACAATCCCACACATTGACGGAAGCGGAAGAGCGGTTATTAGCCTTGGCCGCCGCACCTCTCCAAACCGCTGCAAAGACCTTTCAAGCCCTAAATAATGCAGATTTGCAATTCTCCCCTGTCACCGATTCGCAAGGAACTTCTCATCCCCTCACGCACGGATCCTATGGGGTGTATCTTCGTTCTCAGGATCGAGTTTTGCGAAAACATGCTTTCTTTCACCTGCATCAAGAATTTGATCAACACAAGAACACTCTTGCAGAGCTACTCTATGGACAGGCTCAAGCTCATGCGTTTTCAGCCAAAGCGAAAGGCTATACCTCTTCTTTAGAACAGGCACTATTTCCGAAAAATATCCCTCTGACTGTGTACCATGGACTGATTGAGGCTGTCCGCTCCTATCTACCATCTCTTCATCGATATGTCCATATTCGTAAACAGGTATTAGAACTCTCTACCCTTCATGCTTATGATCTCTATGTCCCGCTTTTTACCCCATCACAAGAGCTTATTCCCTATGAGCAGGCCGAGGAATGGGTCATTGCATCTGTAGCCCCTTTGGGAGAAGAATATCAATCCATATTAGCACGTGGATTACGTCAAGAGCACTGGGTGGATCGTTATGAAACGCCTTATAAGCGCTCTGGTGCGTACTCCAGTGGTTGCTACGACAGTGCTCCCTACATTCTCATGAATTATAAAGGGACATGGAAGGATGTATTTACCCTTGCACATGAGGCAGGCCATAGCATGCATTCCTGGCTTTCCCATCACACGCAATCCTACCAAAACAGCCATTATCCGATTTTTTTAGCTGAGATAGCCTCTACACTGAATGAGGCTTTGCTTACCGACTTCCTATTAAAACAAAAAGTAGGAGACCCAGCCTTCCTACTTCATGAGCATCTAGAAGAGATTCGCACCACCCTATTTCGACAAACTCTATTTGCTGAATTTGAATTACGTCTTCATCAAGAGGTGGAACAAGGACAGCCGGTTACCTCAGATCGACTTTCTGATTGGTTTACCGAACTCAATCAAGCGTATTTCGGGCCCGACTACACTATGGATGCGGAAGGACGCATAGAATGGGCTCGCATTCCTCATTTTTACTACAATTTTTATGTCTACCAATATGCCACAGGTATTGCCGCAGCCCTTGCTCTTGTAGATCCTATTCTGAAAGGAGATCAGTCAGCACAAGCTGCCTATCTGCATTTCTTACGTGCTGGCGGCTCTCAGTTTCCTATGGATCTACTTGGTATGGCTGGCCTCGATATGAATCAACCAGTTGCGCTTCATCAAGCCCTGTCTCGCTTCGATCATCTCGTCTCTCAGCTTGAAAGTTTTTTTTAAAAAAATTAGCAGAATCCAGCTCGATCTGCTAATTTTTTTGTAGCCAAAAACAATCCACCTCGATATGATCGGAAACGAATCGAAACAATCTGTACATAGGTGAGAGTTCTCTCCTATGGCTCTTTTCTAGGAGAACATGATGATGAAAGAAGCAGTGACAACTAAATTACAACCGATGGGCAAACGAGTACTCGTAAAACGCCTTGAAGCAGAGCAGAGCGCGAAGGGGGGAATCCTTCTTCCAGATACAGCGAAAAAAAAACAAGAGCAAGCGAAAGTAGTTGCTCTAGGAACGGAAAAAAAGATCCCTTTTCCTGTAGCTATAGGGGATGTCATCCTGATGGATAAGTATTCAGGACAGGATGTGTCCGTCGATGGGGAAGAATTTGTTATCCTCCAGTCAGATGATATTATTGCAATCGTAGAATAAGGAAAGGAGAAGAAAATTATGACAGCCAAAGACATCAAATACAAAGAAGATGCAAGACAGAAAATCCTCAAGGGCGTCAAGACCTTATCCGAAGCGGTAAAAGTCACCTTAGGCCCTAAAGGACGTAACGTAGCAATTGACAAATCCTATGGCCCCCCCCATGTCACCAAAGACGGGGTTACTGTAGCCAAAGAAATTGAACTGGAAGATCGTCACGAAAATATGGGCGCTCAGATGGTGAAAGAAGTGGCGAGCAAAACTGCCGATAAGGCTGGTGATGGAACCACAACAGCAACATTACTCGCAGAAGCAATCTATACCGAAGGATTGCGCAATGTGACAGCCGGCGCCAATCCCATGGATCTAAAACGAGGGATTGACCGAGCAGTTAAGGCGACAGTGCAAGAATTAAAAGCCATGTCGCAACCCGTAAAAAATAAAAAAGAGATTGAGCAAGTTGCAACGATTTCAGCAAATAACGATGCAGAAATTGGCCGCATGATTGCTGAAGCAATGGATAAAGTAGGAAAAGATGGGACTATCACCATTGAAGAAGCTAAAGGATTTGAAACGACAGTAGAAGTCGTAGAAGGAATGAGCTTTGACCGTGGCTATCTTTCTGCCTATTTTATGACACACCCAGAAAGTCAGGAAGCCATTCTTGAAGACGCCTTTGTTCTTCTCTATGAAAAGAAAATCTCTGCTTTGAAAGATTTTCTACCCATCCTGCAATCTGTAGCTGAAACAGGACGACCCCTACTCATTATCGCGGAAGATGTAGATGGCGAAGCGCTGGCTACTCTCGTTGTCAACCGTCTGCGTGCGGGTCTGAAGATTTGTGCAGTCAAGGCCCCAGGATTTGGGGATCGCCGCAAATCGATCCTTGAGGATATTGCCGTCTTGACAGGTGGACAGCTCATCTCCGAAGAACTAGGGATGAAACTCGAAAACACTACGATTGATATGCTAGGAAAATGCAAAAAAATCGTAGTAGACAAAGAGAATACCGCGCTCGTACAAGGAGCTGGGGATAAAAAAGACATTCAGAAACGATGCGAACAACTAAAACGCCAGATTGCAGACTGCACTTCCGATTACGATCGAAGCAAGTTGCAGGAACGTCTAGCAAAACTCTCAGGGGGCGTTGCGGTAATCTATGTCGGAGCCGCCACCGAAATTGAGATGAAAGAGAAGAAGGATCGTATCGATGATGCGCAGCATGCAACTAAGGCTGCTGTAGAAGAGGGCGTACTGCCTGGTGGTGGAGTAGCATTAGTACGATGCATTCCCGCTGTCGATCAGGTCATTCAATCTTTGGAAGGTGATGAAAAAATCGGCGCCTTGATCGTGAAGAAGGTACTGGCATCACCCCTCCGTCAGATTGTGGAAAACGCAGGTCTCGAAAGCTCTGTCATCCTTCAGAAAGTGCTCGAGTTACCAAAAAATCATGGTTACAATGCTCTCGTAGATCAGTATATGGATCTTGTTGAGGCAGGTGTACTCGACCCAACAAAAGTCACTCGAACTGCTCTAGAAAGCGCAGCATCTGTGGCTTCGATGTTACTAACAACAGAAGCATCGATTGTGGAGATACCAGAAGAAAAATCTGCAGCTCCAGCAATGCCTGCAGGCGGCATGGGGTATTAATCCTATCTCCTACCTAAAAAAGGCAACTCCAACGAAAGGAGTTGCCTTTTTTTTTTCTACCCTTCATCTTCTCCATTGTGAAATGGATTCTTGGCATTCTGATTGGCATGGGTCTCTATTATAGCTGGACACATAAGGAGCAGTGGTTAGCGAGTGCTCTCTCCCATCAGCTAGGCTTACCCGTTTCTATAGCCTCTCTATCCTTTGAAGGAACCTCTTTGATCCTTACAGATTTGTCTATCTCAGTCCCTGAGGAACAACTCATCTTAGAGCTACATCACACGCAAATTAGCCCTGTCTGGTCTTCTCTCTTTCAACGCACTCTACATCTCCATTCTTGGGAAAGTCATCATGGATTACTACGAACCCTAGTCGTACCGCCACAGGCTCTACCAACTCTCAGTTCTCGCCTGCTCTCCCTACGTATTGACCATTGTGCTCTTCATGAAATATTCCGTGATACCGTTGCAAACCAGAAACATAGACAAAGGATTCCGATACCACCCTATGATGAGTATGATGTAGGATCCTCCGATCCTCTGTCGTTTCGATCTCTTCTTCAAGAATGGTTGGATGCCTTTTCTTCATCTCCGGTCTATCGGAAAAAACAGTCTATTTGGACTTTTGCCCCACCCACAGATCATATTCAACAGACATTGCGCCACCCTTTATTCACAGTACATACTCCTAAACATACCCAAGAAGGCTCTCTCTCCATGTACTGCTCTCTCGATAGCGGAATATAACCATGAAATACCTCTTGCTTTTTGTAGGAAGACAACCTAGAATTCCTCAATCATTCCGGATTAGCTCAGCGGTAGAGCAGTGGACTGTTAATCCATTGGTCGTAGGTTCGAATCCTACATCCGGAGACTTACTAGTTGATGTGACAGTGCGGCAATAGTCAAAAACGGCTCACGCAGTGTCAAATATTCTCTTTCCCCTTTCAATTGAAATTCAAAGTTTCCTATTTACAACCTAGTTTCGAGTCCTCAATTTAAACCAGAAATACAACGACTAACATGAGTCCATGAGCAGGAAAAAACCTTAAAGTTGGCCATTGCCGAAAAAGAGCTGTTTCCAGTATGTGTTGCGAGAAATGGCATATCATGGCACAGAGATAGAGTCACTCTGAGCGCGTGTTATAGGCCTATTCTCCCCTACTATAACCCATACATGGACCCAAGATATCATGAGCTACTGGTTCAGAAAAGTACATATTGCCCTGCTACTTATTCTTTCCTATCCTTATGCATCCGTATTAGTAGCAGACCCCATCTCATCCCAATCCATTATACATACTTTGATGGAGGGAAATACACGTTATGTACACTCTACCGTAGTACACCATGAAGACTGGTGTGCAAAACGGTTAGCTCAAACCCAAGGCCAATCCCCATTAGCTGTGGTGATTACCTGTTCTGACTCTCGTGTTCCTCCTGAAATTATCTTCGATCAAGCATTAGGTGATCTCTTTGTAATTCGTATGGCAGGTAATGTGGTGGATGATTTTGCCATGGGTAGTATCGAATACGGAGTAGCAATCCTCGAAATCAATACAATTCTTGTTCTCGGCCATTCCAATTGTGGTGCAGTAGACAGTGCTCTGAAGGGTTTGCATTTTGACAATCATATTCAAGAAATTATCAATGCTATTCACCCCGCGATCGCATCCATTCCACATGATGCCCCATGTTCGCTAGAACGGGCGATCCAAGCAAATGTGCGATTTGTGCAGGAGAAATTACAATATTCCCAACCCGTTCTTGCGAAAAAACTGGCTCAAGGACAACTACATATTGTAGGAGCCTATTATGATTTATCATCTGGAAAAGTCGAGCTACTAGATCACGAAGCATGACTGCATCCCAGACCCAATACATCGCACAAAACAACCCCCATGTTACGATGGGTATAATACGGTATACGCAATGAAAGCGATGGTACTGCACGCACTGCATCATCCCTTGGTAATGGAGTCTCTAGAGGACCCCATCCTTCAGCCTAATGAAATCAGAGTGCAGGTGGGAGCTTGTGCCGTATGTCGCACTGATCTACATATTGTAGATGGAGAACTGCCCCTAGTACACACCCCTCTAATTCTGGGACATCAAGTGATTGGCAGGATCGTGGAAAAAGGGGCGAGGGTCACGTTACCTATTGGCTTGCGCGTGGGAATTCCATGGTTAGGTAAGACCTGTCAACATTGTCAGTTTTGCAACTCAGGACGAGAAAATTTGTGCGATCAGGCCCAATATACTGGGTATCACCTACAAGGTGGATTTAGTTCTTTATGTGTAGCACATGCCGACTATGCTCTTACGATTCCAGATCATTGGGATGACCTACACGCAGCACCATTATTATGTGGGGGGCTGATTGGGTACCGAGCGATCCGGCTTGCAGGAGCCGCCCACCATTGGGGGTTCTATGGATTTGGATCTTCGGCCCATCTTCTCACTCAGTGGCTAAAACAAGAAGGAGGCAATGTTTATGCCTTTACTCGACCTGGCGATCTAGAAGGTCAGTCGTTTGCAAAGGAGGTCGGGGCTTGTTGGGCGGGGGACAGTCTACAAGCCCCTCCTGTACAGTTGGATGCAGCGATTATCTTTGCCCCCGCAGGCGAGCTTCTTCCTCTTGCTTTATCTCATATCAAAAAAGGAGGGACCGTGGTGTGCGCAGGCATTCATATGAGTCCTTTCCCTTCCTTTCCCTACTCTCTTCTTTGGGGTGAACGTGTGGTCCGCTCCGTAGCCAATCTCACCCGAACAGATGGCATAGAGTTCTTACACTTACCGGCTGTTGCGCACATACGACCCCACGTGACACGCTTTCCTTTAGAAGAAGCTAACGAAGCGATTGAGCTTGTACGCCAGGGTTCTGTGGTAGGTACTGCCGTACTATGCCCCTAATTTTTTTATTGTGTTCTTCCTATCGTAACGTATATCCTTCTTAGCCTATGGCCCATTCACAAGACTCATTGAAGCCCATTGTTGCGCTCGCAAAACGTAGGGGTTTTGTTTACCCAGGCTCTGATATCTACGGGGGCTTTGCCAACACCTACTCCTTTGGTCCTTATGGGGTGCAGCTAAAAAAAAACATTAAAGACCTCTGGTGGAAATGTTTTGTAGAGCAACGAGAGGATCTAGTTGGACTGGATGGCCCCATTCTCCTTCATCCTAAGGCGTGGGTAGCCTCAGGGCATGTGGAAGGTTTTCATGATGCACTGATTGATTGTAGAGCCTGCAAAAGTCGATTCCGTTGTGACCATTTGATTGAAGACCATCTCCACGAATCTGCGGAAGGACTCTCTCTCGATCAGATGTCCTCCCTCGTACGCGATCGACGCGTAGCATGTCCAAAATGTGGAGCTAGAGATTTTACAGATGCCCGTGTTTTTAATCTTATGTTTCAAACTACGATGAGCAAGACGCAGGCGCAAGGTGATACCGCCTATCTACGACCTGAAACAGCACAAGCCATCTTCTTGGACTTTAAACAAGTCACCGATACAACGCGTGTACGCATCCCCTTTGGGATTGCGCAAATAGGCAAAGCCTTTCGAAATGAAATTACCCCAGGCAATTTCATTTTCCGAGTAATTGAATTTGAACAGATGGAGATTGAGTACTTTGTTCGAGAAGAACAATGGGAAATCTATTTTGGAGATTGGTTAGAATCGATGCACCGATGGTGTGAATGGATCGGTCTGCCATCAACCCATGTGCATAATAAAGAGCATCCTCAAGAACAGCTGTCTCATTATTCCAAACGAACGGTTGATCTCGTATATGACTTTCCGTTTGGACAAAGTGAATTATATGGATTGGCATATCGAACAGATTTTGATTTACGTCGCCATGCGGAATGTTCTGGTGTCCCGTTAGATTATAAAGATCCCACCTCGGGTGAGAGATTTGTTCCCCACGTGATTGAGCCTACTTTTGGCGTAGAACGCACATTGTTAGCTCTGTTATGTGCTGCCTATGCAGAAGAGACTCTAGAGAATGGGGAGCAGCGTACCGTACTACGTTTTGCCCCTTGGATTGCACCTGTTAAGATTGCAGTATTTCCTCTCATGCAAAAAGAAAATCTATCTGAAATGGCTCAGCGTATTTTCCAAGCATTAAGAAACCACTGGGTTACGGAGTATGATGCGTCAGGTGCTATCGGTAAGCGATATCGTCGACAGGATGAACTAGGTACGCCGTTCTGCGTTACAATTGATTTTCAAACGTTAGAAGATCAGACCGTCACCGTGAGGGAGCGAGATTCCATGAAGCAAGAGCGTGTTCCGATTGCAGGACTTATTCCTTATCTTTATCCTAAATTAACCCCTCCCCCATTTTCGTGTGCTCCCTGATCCTTCCCTCTTTACAAGATGGGGACGACAAGTCTTCCATGCTCAAAAATCGGATTCGTAAGAATTACCGTCACCTACGCAAGTGGGCAAAGCGGATACAAACAGATGCATTCCGCATTTACGATCGCGATATCAAAGAATATCCCCTTGCTATTGATTTCTATGCACAACGATTTTGTGTACACTTTTTTACATTTGATCGAGACAAAGAAGAACCTGATTCTGCTCTTCGTGCAGAAGTAGAAGGCGCTCTATACTCCCTGTTTGGGCCCGTGCCTATTTACTGGCGCACCAGGATGAAACGGGACAAATTAGAACAATATGAAAAACAGAGCAGTGCAGGCGATTTTTTTATTGTCCATGAGTATGGAACCCCCTTTTGGGTGAACCTAAGCGATTATCTTGATACAGGGCTTTTTCTAGATCATCGTGAAACTCGACGATTTGTTTCTCAACAAGTGAAAGGAAAAACATTACTGAACTTATTCGCTTATACATGTGCATTTAGCGTGCAGGCTCTTGTTGGAGGTGCTACCAAGGTATGGAGTGTGGACCTTTCTAATACCTATACCGAATGGGGTAAGCGCAATTTTGCCTTAAATGGCTTTCGCGATACAGAACATCCTATTATACGTGAAGATTGTCTACGCTTTCTTGATCAAAGAGAATGGATCCAACCATTTGACTGGATTATTTTAGACCCGCCCACCCTATCAAGATCAAAAAAAATGGATGCGTTCTTCGATATCCAACGAGATTATTCCGAATTAATTCATCAGGCATGGCGCTGGCTTGCACCCGGTGGATCGCTCCTATTTAGCACGAATTGTCGCTCTTTTCGATTAGACCCCACGACCCTCCCTCCCTGTGACATACAAGATATCACAGAGAGAACCCATGCTATGGATTTTCGTAGTCATAAAATACGCCAAGGATGGCTCTTACATCGCGCCTAGCTAGATTTTTTAATATGAATGATCGTCTAAGACCACCTTGCCTTTAAAGATCCTATAAATCCAAATCATATACACAGAAACAAAAGGCAAGCCAATTGCGACAATCAATGCCAAAACCTGTAATGTTTTGAGTGATGAGGCTGTGTTAAAAATGGTTAAACTATACTGGGGATCGATACTAGAATGAATCCATGAGGGAAAAATCCCAAGAGCAAACAGAACAACAAAGAGCAAAATATTCACACAAGAAGCAAGAAATGCTCGTCCGTACGTATGCGCTCGGACTAGTAAGGGGATCAGAACTAAGAGGAGCAGCTGCAAGCAAGGAATCAACATCAGAAAAGGATATGTAATCAAGCGTTGCGTCATATGAGGGGCAACCCACCAAGTGGTCAAGGTCGTGAACACATAAGTCACCAAAAACACGATACTCGAGGGAAGAACCCATCGACGCACTCGAGATAGCAGCTCACCCTCTGTTTTCAGTAAAAGAAACAACGCTCCATGCAAAACGAATAGAGATATCGTAAGCACACCCACTAAAAGAGGATAGGGACGAAGAAACGTCAACAAGAAATCTCCATGGTATGCACCGTCGGCTCCCATAGGAATTCCTACAATCAAATTACCCAGCAACATCCCAATCGAAAATGCGATCAGCACGCTCGAGCCAGTAAAAAAACGATCCCAGAGGCGTCTCCAGCGTGCTGAGGGACTTTTGCTCCGAAATTCAATCGACACGGCTCGAAAAATCAATGCTGCTACGAGAAATAGAATGGGTGTATTAAAAATGGAAAGCAAAATAGCATAGATGGAAGGAAATCCAGCCAGAAGCCCCCCCATGACAATGATGAGCCACACCTCATTCCCATCCCAGATTGGGCCTATTGAATTGACCAAGATTCTGCGATCTCGTTCATTGCGCAAACAAGAGATTAACATCCCTACACCCAAATCGAACCCATCTAGTACACAATAAAAGATGATTGCAGCGAGGATAATGACATACCAAAAAAGAATAAAACCAATCTCGACCCATGTCATGATGGAACTCCTTGTTCTAGATAGGGATTGCGATACTCATCCACATCGATTCCCCCAATCGGACCCTTTTTGATTTTGCGATCCAGGAGATACAAGAACATAGCAAAGACAAAAGCATAGACCAGAGCAAAAAGAATAAGAGAAAAAAGAATTTGCCCTGGTTGTACATACAGAGAAATCCCGTCCGAAGTACGCATCAAGCCATAGACTACCCAAGGTTGGCGTCCAATTTCTGCTGTATACCATCCCATTTGGTTTGCAATCTGCGGAAATGCAACGGAAATGATTCCCGTCCACCACATCCATGAGGCTCCGGATCGATGAGGGTTACGATAGGCTAGCCCTACAAAAAACAAGACTACCACCATCAACACCCACATCATAATCATGAGATGGTAGGTTTGAAACACCACATTCACAGGAGGCCAAAATTCCTCGGGAAATTGATCTAATCCTGGAACAGGTTGATGTGGGTTATGATACAAAAGCAAAGAAAGAAAGCCAGGGAGTTTCAAACCAATAGTTTTTTTCTCTTCTTGGTTTGCATAACCGATAACAGAAATAGGAGTGGATGGTTCCGTGTGGAAGATCCCTTCCATCGCCGCCATCTTGATTGGCTGAATTTTCGATACCAAGCGGGCTGTAGAATCACCTGATACCAATTGAGCCACTAAGCTAAAGGCGCCAAAATAGAGGGCCAGCTTCATAGAGCGTCGAGCAAACTCTTGATGTCGTTGTTTCCATAGATAGTACGCACAGACACTAATGACAAGAAAAGCCCCAGTAATCCAGCAGGATATAATCACGTGAGCAAGTCGATCTAATGAAGAAGGGTTATTGACTACCTGCCACCAATTGCGAAGGACTAACCTACTTCCCTCCCCTTCACCTATAAACTGATATCCTGCTGGGCTCTGCATCCAGGAATTCGCTACGACAATCCAAAGTGCAGAAAAATGCGCACCTAAAGAGACAAGAATCGTAGAGAGAAAATGAATCCCTGGCTTGACCCGTTTCCAACCAAAAATTAATAGAGCAACAAATCCTGACTCTAAAAAGAACGCAAAAATACCCTCAGCTCCGAGAATGCTACCAAAGATGTCACCGACAAAATGAGAAAAACGCCCCCAATTACTACCAAAAGAAAAGACCTGGACCAATCCCGTAGCGACTCCTACAGCAAAAATAATCGCAAAAATATGGACCCAAAATTGAGCCATCTGCTCATAGATTTTTTTCTTTGTGACCAGGTATATTGCTTCCATCATCACAATCAGGACGCTGAGGCCGATCGTCATAGGGGGAAATAAATAGTGAAACGAAATATGGAGAGCAAATTGCAATCGCGACAAAAAAACAGCGTCCATCCTACACCTAGTCTTTCAAAAAAGTGCGACTATGACAAAGTAAATAAAAAAGTGCAACTAATGGGCATCATCAATGTCACCCCAGATTCCTATTTTTCATATAGCCGTTATGAAGATCCTTCCTTAGCCGTCGCCTATGGAAAACAGCTTGTGGATGAGGGGGCAGATTGGCTAGATATCGGAGGGGAATCGACTCGTCCTTTTTCCCATCCGATCTCCGAAGAAGAGGAGTTGCGAAGGGTCATGCCCGTGATAGAAGCCCTGGCTCCCGACTTCCCTGTTTCCATTGATACACGGAAAGCAGGCGTGGCGGCACGAGCTCTAGCTGCTGGGGCTCGTTTAATTAACGATACTTCTGGATTTACTGACCCGAAGATGAGGGAAGTGGTCGCCAACTCTGAGGCGCTCTGTTGCGTGATGCATAGCCAAGGCCCCCCTGCAACAATGCAATTGCATCCCTACTATCCTAATGGGGTCCTTGCAGATGTGCTCTCTTTTTTTACACAACAATTGAGTCTGTTAGAACAAGAAGGCATCTCTCGCCGGCGCATCCTGCTAGATCCAGGGATTGGTTTTGGAAAAAGCGTGGATGACTGTTGGGCATTAGTGCGTTCCATCGCACAATTTCATACCTTTGGTTGCTCAGTTCTTTTGGGAATTTCCAGAAAATCATTCTTACAAAAAACCCTAAATAGAAACGTGGATGAAACCTTGCCAGCAAGCTTGATTTGCGCTACAGTCTGCACCATGCAAGCCCCCTCTTGGTTACGCGTTCATGACGTCAAAGCGCATCGCGAGCTTCTAACTCTATTGGAGCATGCTATCGCATGCTGATTGCTCCATTATTGATTCCTTGTCTAGAGATTCTTGCTCTAGCCATCATGATCAACTATCTCTTGAAGCTATTTTGGGGCACACGAGGGATGGACGTTATCATCGGGTTCCTTGCGCTGATCCTTTTATTCTTTGTAGCCACTTGGGTGCATCTACCAGTACTAGAAAAAATACTCTTTCATGTGGTCAATGTTGCTGTGTTGGCAGTCTTTATCATTCTGCAACCAGAAATTCGTCTGGCTTTATCTAGAATTAGAATCAAAGGAAAAAAATTTCGCGCTGTCAATGAGTTTGATCAATTTCTGGATCAATTGACAACGAGCGTGTACCGTCTTTCAGAAAAAGAAATTGGTGCGATTATCGTTCTAGAAAATGTGGAACCTATTCAAGATTATTGCAGCTCTTCCGTAACGTTGAACGCTCAATTTTCTTCCGAACTCTTGGAAACCATTTTTATGACGAATACACCCTTACACGATGGAGCTGTTGTGATTCGAGGAAATCAAATACTCAGTGCCGGCACGATCCTACCCTTAGCCACAGAAACCGCCCAATTGTCTAAAACCATGGGGACTCGTCACCGTGCCGGTTTAGGAGCTAGCCAGAAAACAGATGCTCTAGTGATTGTCATCTCTGAAGAAACAGGCAAAGTCTCTATTGCGAGGGATGGTATCCTCACGCGAGGGATTAAAAGTGACCGTTTCAAAGGCATCATTCGCAGTGTATTCAGCATCACTGAGCATACGAAATCTTCCCACTGGTGGCGTATCAATCTATGAAATCGTTTCTGTATCGTTTCCTCTTTGTTAACTGGTTTAGAAAGCTGATTGCTCTACTGTTTGCAGTCATTACTTGGATGTTAGTAACACAGACGATGACAACTACGCGTACTCTCTCCAATATCCCAGTACGCGTGATTCATTTACCAAAAGACAAAACTGTAATTGGGTTACTACCCAACGGATTGCTAAAATATCGCATCTCCATCACGATTAGCGGATATTCTTCTGTTGTATCTCAACTACGTCCAACTGACTTGGAAATCATCATTGATGCTACAGATAAAAAAGATAGTTGGATTGCATCGATAGACAAGCATAACCTTATTAGCATTACAGATCACTCTGATTGGAAAAATGCTATCTCATCGGTCTCCTCGAATGACTTATATATTAAAATGAGTCAACTGATTTGTGAGGATATCCCAATTCGAGTGAACACGCCTATAGGGGATCCCCCTTCAGGATACCAATTTCTTGATGTCTGGCCAAAATACCTCATTCAAAAGGTATGCGGACCCCAAGAACAAATTTATCCACTGAAAGAAAGTGGTTTGGATATTACGTTTAATCTCAATCGCATTACTGCTTCTGATGTCGTGGGATTAGAAACAGGAAATTCCAATGAAGAGCTTTGTTTTTTTATTCCCGAAGCATGGAAAACAATAACCCTTCCTTTTAAAGGAGCTGTGCAAGAAACATTAAATGATCCTCGAGCCAAACTGCTACGTATTGATTTTCTAAAGCGAGCGTTGATTCCGCTAGGCACGGAACTACCTATATCTATTTTTTTTCCATTCAAATACAGCCGAACGATGAATCCTCAAACGTACTCTCTTCCCCTGAGCTCCCTTGTTGAGAAAAAAAATGGTATTCGTGTCCTGACTCTCCCTCTTTATGTTAAGGATGTCAGCCGGCTTTTTCTTGATGTGGTCCGAGATCACCTACTCCTTCTCATTTCTGTAGAACCCAATCAGGAGAGACTTCATTGGTCTGTGGAATGTGTCAATGATGCTGTGCTTGAAGAAATCTATTTACAGGCTTCGTTAAAAGAAGCTGAGTCCCTCCATAAGGAAAATCTCGCCTTTTCTCAAAATAGTGAAGATGTAATTCGCTCTCGATTCCGACAGTATGTTCGTTCGTTACAACTATATACTGCAAATGGAGACCCCTTGTCGTTGCTCGTAACCCTAGGTGCTAATGAGATTTTAGTTGAGCAGCCCCGCATCGAAGCCTCCTCTCCCTTAACAAGACGAGAAATACCTCTGACGAGCTATTGATTGCGTAGAGATTGTTCCCAGATTTTTCTAGCCATCAGATCAAGTTGCGTTTGAAAGTCGAGATGTTGTATCGAGTTACGAATTGCTGTTCGATTGTGGGTCATCGCCAACGCTTGTCGTAACGCATGCACCATACTCAAGCAATTTTCTGGATGTTGCACCACAATTCCTGTGGAAGGGCGTAATATTTCGGCTGCGCCATTAGAGGCCGAAGTCACCACAAACAATCCCATAGCCAACGCTTCTACGACGGCATTAGCACTTGGATCATATACGGAAGGAAGCAGCAGCACATCTCCTTTTTGATACCATTCCTGCATGGAGGTCTGAAAACCATGAAATATCACATTTTTAGGCACATTGCGAATGGGTTTTCCTTTTCCTATTATGTGCAATTCAAAATCATAAGAACTTAACCAAGGAAGTGCCTGTAAAATAAAAGGGAGCCCCTTTCTATCGTACCCATTCCCAACAAACAGCAACCGAATCGGTCCAGCCATCCGTTCTGGGCTAAATAATAGTTCTGTCTTCTTAAGATCTACCCCGTTAGGAATGACACAAATTTTCTGAGAAGGCACCTCATACCATAGTTGCAATTCTTCCTGAACCATCTTGGAATTCGTAATTACCAACTTGAGTTTTGATGATGCATAAGCTCGACGTTCTTGATGCAGTAAAAAACGATGAAGTGGATTTTGGTACAGAAGAAACTGTTTCCATTTAGGTAATAAAGAGGCTCGACGAGCTAAATACGCTGCATGTACCCCACTGCCTGCACGATAATAATCTTGATCCCGATTCCGATCCAAGCTCAATACAATATCATGGGGGTAGAGAGTCAGCCATTGCTGCACCATTCGTTCAAACTGCCAGTGGTGATAGAGAGAAAATGTAGAGCGATACCCCAGCTGGACCACTTGAATCGGTAGAGGGGGAACACGCGCCTGGGCTGTCGTCACTAAGGTAACCTGAACAGGCAATTTAGAAAAAGCCTCTAGTATCCCTGCAGCAACTTTTTCTAATCCACCCCCTGTCCCTAAATGACTCTTGAGAATAGCTACTTTCACGATTCGTATTTTATCTTAGAATTAGAAAAAAAACGAGCTGTTCCTGATGCAATAGCACCCATCGATGGCTGAGAGTGCTAGAAAAGAGCGCGTATCAAGGAAGAGGTTGTAGATCCGGAATGCTCTCGCCGCCCAGAAAAAGCTGCTGCTGCGAAATCCTCTTGCTTCTCCCTATAGAAACCTCTAGACTCTTGGTCGAGTTGTTATGACAGAATATAATATTGTACACAAACCATTGTTTCACGTAATCGGCATTGAATGCCGCACCGTAAATTCCTTACTGCGAGCATTCCGAGACATCCCCAAACATTGGGAACGGTTTTACAAAGAGAAAATCAGTGACAGCATTCCGAACAAAGTCTCAGATGAGGTCATTGCTGTGTATTGCGATTATGAAGGAGACCATACGCAACCCTACTCTTTAATTCTAGGGTGTGAAGTCAACACTTTAGACTCGGTACCACATGGTATGCAGGCGAAAACAATACCTGGCAGTTCTTATGCGCTATTTCGAGCTATAGGCCCCCATCCACAAGCCCTTCTCAAGACCTGGAGTCATATTTGGCAACAATCTCACCTTCCTCGAACCTATGCTGGTGATTACGAGATCTATGGAAAAAAATTTCTTGGACAATCACCTCAAGAAGTAGAGGTCTATGTTGGAATTCAAACTCCTTAATGTTTACTCAAATGCTAGCGTATTTTTTTATCCGATTATTTGCTGGCTTGATGCGTCGGTTGCCCTACTCTGTTTTGCGGGGTTTCGGGCGCTGTATGGGATCTCTTGCATTCTGGATTTTGCCTTCCTTGCGAAAAAAAGCTTTAAGCAACCTACATATCGCCTTTGGAGATACCCTATCTGAACAAGAGCGATTTCAGATTGCTCGCCGTTCGTTTCAAAACCTTCTGATCACTTGCTGTGAATTACCTAAGTTGCCGTATACGGATTTGTCTACTTTTTTAGAAATCGCAGATCCGGATTCTGTCTTGAATCTGCATGCACAAGGGCAGGGCATGATTTTCTTTTGTGGCCATCAGGCCAATTGGGAGATTCTATTCCCTGCAATTAATCACCTCATTCCTGGTGGAGTGGCTGTAGGGCGTCCCATCAAAAACCGTCGGCTTTATAATTGGATTCTATCCATTCGTCAGTCGCATGGGGGGACCATTCTCCTTCCCAAACAGGCCATGAAAGAGGGTTTACGAGCGATTCATCGAGGCTCCTATATTGGAATAGTAGGGGATCAATCCTTTCCAGAAAGTGGATATTCTTACCCTCTATTTGGGGTCCGCAGTTGGCTATCGCCCGCTCCTGCTCTACTTTCCTATCGTACGGGGGCCCCTCTCTTTGTTGTATCTGTGATCCGAACCAAAACTGGTTATCGCCTTGCAGCCTCTGCCCCGCTATGGCCAGACCTAACGCGTCCAGCAAAAGAAGCTGTCCCAGATCTTATGGATCAAGCAACCGCTCGATTAGAGGAATGTATTCGAGAGGCTCCAGATCAATGGATGTGGATACATGACCGATGGAAGCAACAGACCATCGATCATATCAAACGAGAATACCGTTATGGATATATTCTGGTTCTACGCGATCCTGATGATACTGAAATAGAACCTCTTTTGCGCCTTCTTTACCCTCGTAGCTTTCTCACTTTTCTCTCTCCTGATTCTCCTGATGTATGGGAACGCAATTATCGTTTTCAATTGGTGATCGACTGTGTGAACGTACCACAAGTGCGTCATCACTATCAGAAATTAGGAGCTCAAAAAGCAGAATATATTCCATATGATCAACTCAAGACTACTCTGGTGAAACCTGAATGCCTATCTACCGTCTCTACCTTGACGCCTCCTTAGAGGAAGGCTCTACATATTCTCTGCCAAAAGAAGAATTGCATCACTTGATGCGAGTCCTTCGCTATGCTCCAGGTGACGAAATGGAAGTCGTCAATGGCAAGGGTAGATTGGCTATAGCTCGACTAGAACCCTCTCATCATATTTGCGTATTACATCATCAAGATTTTCCTAATCCTTACCGCCGTATTGTGGCGCAAGCATTGCCCCATCGAACGAAACTAGATTGGATTGTGGAAAAAGGAACAGAATTAGGTATGACCGAGCTGTGGCTATTTCCTGGCGTCCATAGCAAGAAAGAAGCTCTCTCTTCGAACCAACAATCCCGATTGCATCATCTGTCGATTGCAGCCATCAAACAATGTGGATCCTTATTCCTACCTTCCATTCTATTGCAACCCCCTATCAAGGAATGGAGTTCTGTCCCTTGCTCTGCATTTTTTGGTTCTTTAGATCCGGCAGCTCCTTGGCTTACACCTCAGGAAGGAGACTCCATTCTCTTCATTGGCCCCGAATCAGGATTTGCTGCAGAAGAAATCCACCACTTACAATTCCTAGGAGCTCAGGGCGTTCATTTACATCCCCACATCTTAAGGACAGAGACAGCGGTGCTGGTGGGATTGGCATTATTACAGAATCGCAGTCGCCTATACAGTTAATCGATTGAGCAAAAAAACGCAGATAGAGAACTTAAATAAAAATTCTTTCTTGCGGCGTATTGGAAACGGCTTCTACGATCATCATGTTCGTAGTACCCGCCCTTCCAAATGGAGTCCCAGCTGTGATCACGACCAAGTCTCCAAAGCGAAGGAACCCTTTGCTCACTGCAAATTCTTTCATTTTTTGATATGCTTCGTCAAAGTTTTTCACTCCCCTCTCTAAGATAGGGATCACACCCCAAGCAAGGGCTAATTGATGAAAGACATCCTCATTCGCTGTCATAGCTATCACAGGGATTTTAGGCCGCAATCTCGATAAAGCCCAAGCTGTTGCTCCACTCGTAGTGAAGACAAACAATGCTTTTGCATGAGAAATATACGCTGTTTTAATACTTGCTGCCGCAACAGAAGAGGGGACGTCCAGAATAACGTCCTTGGTCTGTTGTTTCAGAAATTCTTCATACCCAAAGTCCCGTTCTGTTTCATCAATAATTTCTTTCATGACCTGGACAGCTCGTGTGGGATAGGCTCCTACAGCTGTTTCTCCTGACAACATCACAGCACTCGTACTATCATAGATCGCATTGGCTACATCGGATGCCTCTGCTCGAGTAGGACGTGGGTTTTGAATCATGGATTCTAACATCTGAGTCGCCGTCACTACGGGTTTCCCCGCACTGTTGGCTCCAGCAATGATCCATTTCTGAAGTCTAGGCACCTGATGCAGAGGAAGTTCTACTCCTAAATCGCCTCGAGCTACCATAATACCATCGGCAGCAGCCAGGATCTCTGCAAAGTGATCGACCCCCTTACCATTTTCAATTTTTGCAATGATTTTGATGTGAGAAGCCCCCGCTTCATCTAAAAGAAATCGTATATTACGCACATCCTCCGCGGAACGCACGAAGGAAGCTGCAATATAGTCCACCCCTTCTCGGCATCCAAATCGAATATCCGCAATATCTTGATCCGTTAATGCAGGGACCTCCCAATCAAGACCTGGGATATTCACACCCTTAGTAGAGCGAATCAATCCACCATGCTCTACAATGAGTTGAGCTCCTTTCGAGGAAACGCTAGAGACGCGTAGAACGATATACCCATTATCAAACAGGACAACCATTCCTTTTTTTAATTCATCAATCACTCCAGCAGGTCGTAGCGAAGCTCTTTCGTGAGAACCTTCTACCTCTTCTCGATGGAGCCAAAATTCTTGACCTTCTTTTAACGCAACGCTTTCCTCTCGAAATCGCCCCAAACGAATCTCGGGCCCTTTTGTATCGAGCATAATTGCAAGCGGTACAGATAGTGTCTTTCGCACTTCGTGTAAGATACGAATACTCTTCCCATGTGTCTCATGAGAACCGTGAGAAAAGTTAAGACGCGCAATATTCATACCTGCGTGAACCAGTGCGATAACTTGATCGGGGGAATTACAAGCAGGCCCTAAAGTACATACAATTTTTGTTCGGGTCATCTATGTTCGTATTACATATCAATTTTTGCTAAAAAATGCCATGGTCTTTTTACCTTCTCGTCAGATGAAGGGATGGTCGTTTTTGTTATTAATGGATATAATTGATTGTGTGCAACACTCACAAATTGAGATTTACCATGCGTATACACATAATCTAAAAGGAGTATCTTGCAATCTACCTATCCATCGATGGACCGTATTGACGGGTGTTTCTGGATCAGGCAAATCTTCATTGATCTTCGACACCCTGGTCCAAGAAGGTGCGACTCAATATCGACACCTGTTTCCTCCTAACACTCGATCTACAAAAAAACGAAACCGGTATGGCCGTCGTTGTCTAGCGATTCGGGGGCTACCACCCATCTTGTCTCTAACTCAGTCCTTCACCCCCACCACACCTCGTTCTACGCTTAGTTCCTTAATACACCTACAAGAAGGGTTGTCTCTTCTATATGCTCAATTTGCAACACCCTACTGTCCCATAGCACACAAACCTCTTGAGCAGCATACTGAGGAATCGATTCTGGCTTTCTTACGCCTTGAGCCTGCAGGACACCGTCTCCTGTTCCTGCGCCGATTGGCACCCTGTACATCTTCTAGTTCCTTACGAGCCCTCTTAATCAAAGATGGCTATGCTACATTACGAGTCAATAACGAATGGATAAATCTCTATGATACCCCATGTCCTGAATGGGTGGAGTCCGATATTGTAGAATTGCTCTTAGATCGCATCGAAGTCTCCCCCTATATGGGAATGAGAACGAGCAAGGCCATCCAGCAGGCATTGCAACATGAAGGGACATGCCATGTGGTGAATGAGACTTCAGGGACTTCTTACCTATGGAAAACAGGCCATTATTCCCCAACGACGGGGCTGACCTACCCCCCTCTGAAGCCTTTAGATTTTCATCTGATATTCTCTCCAAATCTATCTCCCCATTCTTATGGACCGGGAATACAAGCCTATCCAGCTGCTGCACGCTGGCGTGACACTACCTTGCCTCAACTTCTATCCCTGCCCATTCCACAACTTATGGCGCTGTTGTATACTTCCCCCTTGCAAGAGGAAGAGGAGATCCTAGATGGCATCAGAAGCCGTCTAACGCCTCTTGTCGACCTAGGATTAACATACCTCTCGCTAGATCGTCGCATTTCTACTCTTTCACAGGGCGAGGCACAGCGGGCTCGGCTTGCAGCTGAAATTGGCGGCTCACTCACAGGTCTAGTTTATGTCCTAGATGAGCCGATGCAGGGGCTCCATGTGCGCGATCAGGCTCAGATGCTCCCTATTCTCAGGAAATTGCGAGATCGTGGGAACACCTTACTTATTGTAGACCATCACCCATCTATGATCCGTGAGGCCGACGAAGTCATTGACTTTGGCCCTGGAGCAGGTCAATTGGGAGGGGAAATTCTATATCAAGGACCCTTAGAAGGGTTATTGCATCACCCCACTTCACTGACTGGTGCTTATCTTTCTGGGCGTAGCCAACTATTTACAACCACCTCGCAACCCCTGAGCGAAGCCTGGTTGGAATTTCATAATCTCCCCTACCGTAACCTCAAACCGAATACGTTCCGCATCCCGATCCACCGTCTGACTGCTGTAACAGGGGTTTCTGGATCAGGAAAATCAACTCTGTTGTTTGAGGTATTGCTTCCAGCCATGCAGCATGCATTGGGTCAACAACAAACGTCACAGAATCGGTGTTCCTTGCTGGTAGGCGCGGAAGCATTTCAAAGTTGTATTACTTTAGAGCCAACTCCAACCTATATCCCCCGTCGTTCCGTTATCGCTACCTACTTGGGAATCTTCGATGACATACGTCATCTGTTTGCCTCTTTACCCGAGAGTCAGCAACGAGGCTGGAGTGCCTCAATGTTCAGTTTTAATCGTTCCCCTTTACGTTGTCCGAGCTGTTCTGGTATGGGGTCCATTCCTTTAGAAGACGCAGATCAATTATGGACGATTTGTCCTGAGTGTGATGGGGAGAGGTTTACCGATCCCATCTTAGAAGCCCGGTATAAGGGTCGTTCGATCGCAGACCTACTGGACAGCACCGTTACCGAGGCTTATGCCCTTCTTTCTCATCTCCCCGCTATCAAGAAAGTATTTCCTCTCCTCATCGATATTGGGCTTGGATACGTCACTCTTGGCCAACCTATCTTTTCATTATCTGGGGGAGAATATCAAAGGCTGTACATAGCGAAACAACTAGGAAAACCGTCAAATGGACCCACCCTGTACCTCTTAGATGAGCCCTCAAGAGGTTTGCATCCTCATGATCTGCATGGTGTATGGAAACTCTTTTCGGCTTTGCTCCATCAAGGGCACACAATTGTCGTGGTGGAGCATCACCTTGAGCTCATTCGTGCGTGCGACTGGGTGATTGAGATGGGACCTACTGGAGGAGATGGTGGTGGCTACTTATTAGCCGCGGGCACTCCGAACGAACTTAGCACCTCACCAACACCGACAGGACAGGCTCTATCTCTTGTCCACTCCTCTGGCATAGATCCCACTCCCCCTCCTCTTCTACCAACCTGGAATACAATCCAGATACGAGACGCTGAAGCAAAAAATCTGCAACATATCTCATTAGATATTCCCAAGCAGAAACTGACAGTCGTCTGTGGACCCATGGGATCCGGGAAAAGTGCCTTACTCATCGACACCTTACATGCCGCTGCATTGCGCTATTACGGAATGCAACTATTCCCTACCCTATGCACTGTTCCTTCTCCTGAAGTCCATTCCATTCAAGGACTTACACCCACAGCTGTTTTGGGATCGTGGCATGATCCCATAGAATCATCTCTTGGCGAGGCAACGCGATTGACAGAGATCCTCCATGTACTGTTTCATTTGCGAGGAGAGTCAAAAAATGAAACGGAAAGCAAGTCTCTCTCTCCGAATGAGCTATGCACCATAATGACACAAAAACAAGGATCCTACGTCATTCTATTGGCTCCCCTACCACAAGAATCCTCTCGAACTGTGGAGCTCTCTCTACAACGCTGGTCACGAGAAGGATGGGTGCGTATTCGATATGGAACATCTTATTACGATATAGACGATCCCATTCCTTGGGACCTCCATCAAAACGATTCTCTTGCTCTCGTAATTGATGAAATGAGAATAGGAACAGCTTCTACTAAACGCCTAGAAGAATCGATTATAAAAGCTTTTCAGACAGGGGGAGGGCATCTGCTCATCTCTATAGATGGCTATGATCAGCCCTACTCTCTGCGCACCTTAGAATCTGGGTACGGAATCCATCATCACAAAACAGAACGATTCCTAGGCTCTCTTCCATATTCTGACGCTATGCATCTACCCCTTTGTCAATTACTTTCCTATTTAGAGCACGAGATTCCTCAGGATATCCATGTATTTTTCACTCTCAACGTGCTGATTGCATTAGGATTAGGTCAATACACGCTCCATACACCACTCGCTCAGCTCAATCATGAGGAACAAATTCGTTGTAGCTGGGCGTCTATATTATCCACGCCTCTGCGAGGGCTGACCTATCTACTAGACGAACGCTCTCTAGGGCTAGTCGCTGGTGAACAGGAACGTTTTGTACATATTCTGAAACACCTCCTTACCCAGGGCCATACTATTCTTTTGGCTGCCAATGATCCCTTTTGGTTACACCATGCCGATTACGTGATCTCTTTGGGATATGGAGCTGGAAAAACAGGGGGGCATCTGCTCTATGCAGGCTCGTCATACAACCCGAAGCCTAACCCACCGATACGTACTATTACCAAACAGCACCGTCATCCAACCCATGCATTACATGGGAATGGATGGACGGTCCCTATAGGGGGAGGTCTTTCTATTTTCTCTTCTTCTGACCCTCTCTCACTATCTTGGTGGTCTCTATTGCACGAGGCATTAGCGCCCCATTTTCCTCGACGGTCCATGTTGAGCTTACTTCCTACTTTTTCTTCTGGCTTGCGTGTAGCTGATGTAACCGGCCTTGCCCCGTTGCTCCGTAGTTTTTATTCTTTACTTCCTGCTGCCGCTGCAGAAGGGTTGTCTCCCATCCACTTTGATCCTAAAAACCCACTAGGTCAATGTACGACCTGCCTTGGGCTGGGAGGGTACCACGAGGTTTCTTCTGACGTCGTGCCGTGTCCATACTGTGAGGGGTCAGGATTACATGCTGCAGCCTTAGCTGTACGCTATCGCAACGCCCATCTAGGGCAGGTATTACAACAATCGATTACAGAAATATCAAATGTATTTTCCTTTTTACCAAAGGTTCATTCATTTTGCTTGCTATTAGAACGATGGGGCCTTGGAGATCTACCGCTCAACCGTTCTATATCGTCTCTATCCAGTATCGAACAGCAGACTTTGCGACTCTTCCGCATCTTGAAATCATCCAACTCTATGATTCTCATGGACCGCCCTACTATGGGTATGGAATCGGGAGATGTCATGCGGTGGATTCCTTTATTTGAAGAAGCTATCGAGCGAGGTGTTTCCTTTTTGCTGTATGATGTTCACCCCATCTGGAAAGAACTGGGCTACACGATTCATATGGTACCCAATCAAAGACCTAGTACCCTGCGATGTACATCTATATCTTCGTAACGCTACGCAGTCCCTATTTGACATCCCGCCCTTTTCTCCATATCAACCGATGTTCCAGAGCAATGAAAAATTCTCCATACACCTTGTGTTGCCTGTCCTAAATTTCTGCATGGATTTGTGATTTTACTATCCTCTCTCACAAGAAATACAGTATACAACCAATCAGATTGATGGACAGCAGCATGGGACGATATGAGTTGATACGCCTCTTAGGTAAGGGAGGCATGGGCGAGGTATGGCTAGCCTACGACCCCATCTGCGAACGACGGGTAGCGCTGAAACGGATGCGTTCCGAATTAAAGGATATTCCCAAACTAGTCCAGGGTTTCTTGAAAGAGGCTCGTATTTCTGCGATGCTTACCCATCCTGGCATCATCTCGATCTATGAAATAGGTCCAGACTACTATGTGATGCCCTATGTGGAAGGATCTACGTTAAAAACAAAAATATATCAAGAGCAACTCCCCCTCCCCTCCTTGTTATCGATATTTTTTTCGTTATGTCAAACGATTGCCTACGCTCATTCTCGAGGCATTCTACATCGCGACTTGAAACCAGAAAATATTGTTGTCGGACCATTTGGAGAGGTGATTCTCATTGACTGGGGATTGGCAGACTGGATCTTAGAACCTAAACAGGATGGTGAAGAACAAGTCAAACCGGATCGTGTTATTGGTACCGTTGCGTATATGGCTCCAGAGAGAACGCAAGGTCAAGGAGCCTCTGTACAAACGGATCTCTATGCATTAGGCATTATTCTCTACCAAATTCTTACCCTGTCCCCACCGTTTGAACGCCCTTCGTTGAAAGAATTTATTAAACATCCACGTCCCTGGCATGTAGAACCCATAGACCCTATTGAACGAGCTCCCTATCGAGGAATCTCCCCTTTTCTATCTAAAATCGTCTTACACATGCTCGCCATTCATCCCAAAGATCGATACCAGACTGTTACTGAAGTCATGGAAGATTTACGCCAGCATCTTGAGGGCACCTCTCTATGGATTGAATCGGCCCGTCTTTCTATCCATGAGAAACAAGATTGGGAATTTCAAGAACTGTTGCTTCTTTCTCATCATGTGGCTCTTACAGGCACTGTAGAACGTAGTCGATGGGTCAATGCAATGCTATCTAAAGAAGGATTTCCAGACCCATTACAAATAGAAACTTCTGTCTACATTGAAGAAGGAGGTGAAGGTATTGGTTTTCTTGTCAATGTACCTGATCCTGCGTTACGTACCTCTCCATTTCAAGGATATTGTATTTGGATCCATGCCACACCACCCGCATCTCTTCATGTGCTCTGTAATACGATTGAAGTGCTCACCCTACCTGACCTACCCTTTAAACAAGGCGTCTGGCATCGTATCATTCTAGAAAAAATAGGCCCACGTATCCGGCTCCTTATCGATGGAGAGGAATGTCTCCGTTATATGAGTTATCTTCCTTTAGCAGGATCCCGCATTGGACTGATCTCCCAAGATGGCCATTTCAAACT
This sequence comes from uncultured bacterium, assembly GCA_964386785.1. Lineage (GTDB taxonomy): Bacteria > Chlamydiota > Chlamydiia > Chlamydiales > JAAKFR01 > SZAS-3. Next base: position 80,509 of record CAYLUD010000001.1, read on the forward strand.
CACAGATTGCCATATTAAAAGTGGCGGCAGACAGTTGAATATTAGCTGTTTATCTGTCCCCGACTCTTTGCTTGCCTATCAACATTACAAAGAAGCTTTTTCCGAATACCGCCGTATCAGCCTATGCTTTCATGGATATGCAGAAGGCCGAGAAGCGCAATTTCGAATGGGAATGACCCTACTCGAAGAGGCAAAACATCGAGGTGAGCAAGGCTATTGCAAACTCCACACAGAAGCATTAGAAGAATTTTCCAAACTACATGGCAGTGCGAGTGCTCCTTATGAATACTTGGGCAAAGCCTTAGTATATCAAGCACTGAACGACTCCGTTGAAGAAATCAAATGTTTAGAGCTGGGACTTCGACGCTACAATGATCACCCACTAGTGCCAGTATTAAAGGATCATATTCATTATCGCACTCAGGAGGCTGCGCAAACAGATCGTGTGAGTGTCTATAAGTTGCTATTAATCCATTTGCAACTCATCTCCGATTCTCTTCAGAGAGATACTCTCCAACAAATATTTACCCATGTTTTAGATCATGCAGAAGTCCTTTCCTTTTTTGAAAGTCCCCTATCTCCTTCTTTTAAAGATCCGATCGATCAAGCCCGTTTTGCCACATATTTGGCATTCTGGATAGCTGCTCCGTATACATTGATTGAGATTTTTGAGCGTTATGCAACTATTGATACCGTACTTAAACACGACATTCTATTTTGTTTGATTGAATTAGGATCTTTTGAACTTACACAAACCCTATTAAGCAAGGCAAGCAATCGCTGCCTAGAAATTGCAATCGTAGCCGAGCAAGATACAGCCCGATCAGCTTGGGAGATTTTCAAACGAGAGATCCCTATCTCTGAAGAGCTATCTACCCTGCGTACTCTCTTTTTCCTAATCCAGAGTTCTATCATAGAACAAGACAGCAAGCTGACACATGAAATGTGTGCTGCTGTTCTACCTTTACCTCTTGAGCCAGATCAACGTATTCTTCTGGATTCCTATCGGATTTGGGCCTTTTTGCAAGAAAATCAAACCCAACAAGCAGGGGCAATTTTTGATACCTACCCTATAGAAATGTTAAATCAGGAAACCTCATGGTTACACCCTCTATTTGGGTGTTACTTAGTAGCCACAGAGGGAGAAGAGATTGCGAACGTATACCTGTGTGGTGTAACTGAGGTTCCTTACCCTCGTTCCTATGCGCTATTGGGCCATGAAATTTCATATGGCATCTCTCATAGTGCTCATTGGCACCGCTCCTCTTTTTTATGGGAGCGTCGGCAACTATACCGAGTACTATCCCTATACTACCACCTGCTAGGCAAACCTGATCAGGCTTATGAAGCAGAATTAGCTGCAAATCGAGAGTATGCTCGACCCTAAATTGGTTTACCGATGCACGTTAGCAGTGCAAGGACTGCGATACGCCAATCGGGAAATTGTGCGGGGAATAACTTCTGAAATCCATATTCATATCGCATGATGAGCCATAATTTGCTGAGTGCCATTACGACCAATCCATGCATCTGCTAGCTTCAGGAGATAGCAGATGCTCTCCCCATACAGGGCTGAATTAAAAAAATTACATACAACAAAAAGGTTCTCTGACCCTGCATACTACAATTTGTTTCTCTAACATGGCCGATGATGGATATGAAAATCGCATCAACAATTTTCCTGTTAGTAAAGGGATTTTCGATAGATATCTTATGTTTCGCCTATCTATCGAATATTTTTTTCACTATTCACATACTCCTAAGTGCGCACAGTCTCTATGCGTAGGGGGAGCTTACCTAGATTACCAGAAAGCCCAACCCCTTCTAGTTGAAGTAAAAAAAAAATCAGATTACAATTGTCCTCTTATGAATTGTATCCCCATTTTAGAAACCATCGATTTATGGATTTGGCAACCCTTATTTATCTTATTGGTAGGGTTGGGCCTTCTATTAACTTGGAAGCTCCGTGGCTTGCAATGGAATCAATTGGGTTATGGTTTGCGTTTATCTGTTTCGCAACAAGATCATGAAGGGACAGGTGATATTTCCAACTTTCAAGCATTAACAACAGCTCTAGCTGCAACGGTAGGAATTGGTAATATTGCCGGTGTAGCCACAGCAATCGCTACTGGTGGTGTAGGCGCTTTATTCTGGCTTTGGGTTACTTCTATAATCGGCATGGCAACTAAATACGCTGAAGGAGTCTTGGCCATTCGTTACCGTCAAACGAATCGAATTGGGGAAGTATGTGGAGGTCCCATGTACTATTTGCGAGATGGTTTGGGGTGGAAGAAATGGGCCTTTGCCTTTGCTTTTTTTGGAGCCTTAACAACTTTGGCTACCGGTAACTTGGTACAGTCTAATTCGATTGCCTTGGCGGTATGTAATTACTTTCCTTCGATCCATCCTAACTGGATTGGTGTCGGTCTTGCCCTATGCACCGGTGCTGTCATCCTAGGGGGAATTCGTTCCATTGGACGTATTACAGCGTATCTAGTTCCATTCATGGCTTTATTTTATTTAGTGGGCTGTCTGATTGTTATTGGGGTGCACTTGCCTCAATTACCGCATGCCATCTTCCAAATTTTTTCATGCGCCTTTACAGGGCAAGCAGCTGTTGGAGGGTTTGCCGGAGCGGGAGTCATGCTTGCCATGCAGATGGGATTATCTCGTGGAATTTTTTCTAATGAGTCTGGGTTGGGTAGTGGACCCATTGCAGCAGCGGCAGCTCGAACCGATTATGCTGCGCGACCTGCACTGACCAGCATGGCTGGCGCCTTTTTATCCACCATTGTCTGTACCTTTACTGGATTAGCTATCGCTTCTTCTGGCACCATAGGGCGTCTAGACGCTGCAGGAAACCAACTGAGTGGGGCCTACATGACGGTAGTTGCCTTTGAAGAAGCCTTCCCCTTGGGAGGAATCGTAGTAATTATTTCCTGCATCCTATTTGGGCTCACCACCATTATTGGATGGTCTTATTACGGAGAAAAGTGCTGTGAGTATCTATTGGGGCAACGCTCCGCTCTGTATTATCGCCTCATCTACACTGCGGTAGTCTCTTTTGGTGTGATGATCCCAGCTCAAATGCTATGGCCTATTGCAGACATTGCGAATGCATGCATGGCACTTCCCAACATTCTAGGCATCTTTGGCCTGATTGCGATTGTACAAGAAGAGACTCATCTATTTTTTCGTCGGAAAGAACCAGCGATCCACGTGGGGTGACTCTCTCTCTGTTTACTGCAATGGGTACTCCCATTCTAAAACATGAGTGACCCCAAATGAATCAAGTGATTTTTGTTTAAGTCAAAAAAATCTACTCATTCAAGTTGTAGTCGTTTTGCTTGAAGACGTGTAATCTGCTCTTGGAGTCGCGCTTGTTCCTCTTGCTTTTTCGTTACAAGATCGGGGTTAGCCTTCGCAAGAAACTCTGGGTTTTTCAGAAGTTGAGATAGTCGCAACAATCCCTCTTCTGCTGTCTGTTGCTCTTTCATCAACCGTGTACGTTCCTCTGCTTTCTTCGCTTCCGGCAAAGGCACCAAAATCGTCACATGGCCTACTTGGGTCAATGCATGAAACGGCAGGACGGGCATTTCTGTGACCACATATACCTGGCTTGTTCTCACTAATGCAGATAACAAGCGTGGGGCTTCCGGATGTACTGACCCCATGAGATACAGATCTGTCGCAACCTGCGGTGGCAAGGAGAGCTCTCCCCTTACTTTACGTACACCATGAACGAGCTCTTCGATCATTGCAAAATCGTTCTCGGCATGTAGATCTTCCCATTCTCTCAATACAGGGAAGGAAGAGAGTGCACAACAAGGAGCTTCTAATGCTTTGAGATCTGGATGATGAACGTGTCCAAATCGAGCCTTACACTCATGAAATAGTTCTTCGGTGATGCAGGGTGCCATAGGGTGCAACAAACGAATCAAATCCAGTAATACGAGCAACAAACATTCTTGTTTAGCTTGTTTTATTTCTGGGTTATTACCGTGCAGTACGGGTTTTGACAGTTCTACATAATACGCGCAAAATTCTTTCCAAAAAAAAGAATAGGCCAACTGAGCAGCAACATCCAGATGACAAGCTTCCAGAGCATCACGTACTTGGGCTACAACATGTCGACAACGAGATCGAATCCAACGATCCTCCAATCCGATCGAGGGTACTCCTTGGTACTCACTCAGACCTTCTAAATTCATGAAAACAAAACGAGCCCCATTCCATATTTTATTGGCAAAATTTTTAAACTCTTCAAAAGCACGTCGATCTAAGTCAATTTGTGGGGTATGGTTAGCTAGTTGACATAAGGTCATCCGTACGGCATCTGTACCGTATTCCTCGATCAAATCCATAGGATCAATCACATTGCCCTTACTCTTGGACAATTTTTCCCACTTCGAATGGACTCCCGCTGGTAGAGGAGCTCCTAAATCAAACTGTTTTTTTTCCTCTCCCTGGATGTATCGGATTCCTCCTTCTGGAACGTTTTTCCAATATGAACGTCCATAGATCAGCCCATGGAGAAAAGTTTTGGGAAAAGGAAAACGCCCGGTAGCATAGTGACCCATGCACATCATGCGAGCCACCCAAAAGAATAGGATATCGTGGCCTGTAACCAAAATACTAGTAGGGTAAAAGGTTGCAAAATCGGGCGTTCTATCAGGCCATCCCAAGGTACTGAATGGCCATAATGCAGAAGAAAACCAGGTGTCCAATACATCTGGGTCTTGTTGCCACAATTCAGGCTCTGCCATCACTTCTGGAGGAAGTCCTTCCCCTTCATAACAAATAAGGCGATCGGGATCTTCTTTATGATACCAAATGGGAATTTGATGGCCCCACCATAGCTGCCGACTAATGCACCAATCTCTCAGATTATCGATCCAATGGAAATAGGTAGATTCCCACTGAGCTGGCATCAATTCGACCTCTTTATCCTCCACAGCCCTTCGCAACACCTGTTTGAATTCTGTCATTCGCACAAACCATTGTTTGGAGAGCATGGGCTCAATCACAGCTTTGGATCGATCCGATACCCCCACCCGCACGCGGTAGGGTTCGATTTTGACAAGCAGACCCCTTCGACGCATTTCTTCTACGACTAGTTCCCGAGCTTCTTCACGAGAAAAACCTGCAAAAGGTCCCCCATGTTCATTTACTTTACCATCCGATGTGTATAAGGAGATCATGGGGAGCCCATGATCGAGCCCAATACGATAATCATTAGGATCGTGGGCCGGGGTGACCTTTACAGCTCCTGTCCCAAATGTAGGATCAATATGAGAGTCGACAAGAATGGGAATCTTGCGATCCATAATCGGTAGTAGAACCTCTTTGCCTACAAGGTGACGATATCGCAGATCGTGAGGAGCGACGGCTACAGCTGTGTCTCCTAATAACGTTTCAGGTCGAGTTGTAGCCACTTGAATATAGCGTTCTTCCCCCACCGGATCTACCAACGGATACGCAAATGTCCAGAGGAAACCCTCCCGTTCTTCGTATTCCACTTCATCATCGGCTAAAGCTGTCTGCGTTACGGGATCCCAATTTACGAGATATAAGCCCCGATAAATCAACCCGTCATCAAACATTTTTTTAAACATGGTGCGTACGGCACGACAGCATCCTGCATCCAAAGTAAAACGCAATCGAGAGCGATCACATGAACATCCCAAAAGATACAGTTGTTCTAAAATTCGGGTTTCGCTGCGCTCTTTCCATGTCCACACATGACCAAGAAATTCTTCTCGAGAATACTCAGCCCGCTTCTTTCCTTCCGTGTGAAGCAAATGGCGTTCTACAATAGTTTGTGTCGCAATGCCCGCATGATCTGTACCAGGCACCCAAAGCACCTCAAAACCATCCATGCGTTTGAAACGGGCCAACACATCTTGAATCGTATTTACAAGAGCATGCCCCATATGGAGGACTCCCGTAACATTTGGAGGTGGAATCACCATAGAAAAAGAGGGTCGCGTCGAGGCTGCATTGGCTCGAAAGCAGTCCTTTTCTTTCCAATAGGCAATCCATTTAGGATCAATTTTCTTAGGGTCATAAGCGGACATGCCGATAGGATACTGTATCCTCTATTTTTTGTGTGGGCGATCTGCATGGAGTGAGCAGTATTGCAAACACCTTACGTGATCCAGTCCGGTCGCTGTATCAGTCCATCTTACCGTAACCTGCAGGGTACTGGAATCGTGTTACGCTTGAGAGGCTAGGCTCCTAGAGTAAAGGTGGCGTCCTAATCTAGCGTGAGCAGAAAGGATCAATTGTTCTGTAGCCTCCCACCCTAGGCAGCCATCTGTTACCGAGACGCCGTACCGCTGCTCTTGCATCGTCTGCTGCCCGAAATGGAGAAAACTTTCTAGCATGATCCCTCCGATCCATTCTGCTCCTTCACAGACTTGCTCAATGACCTGGTTAAAGACATCAGGCTGTTTACGAGGATCCTTTCCACTATTATCATGAGCACAATCGATACAGAGTCGTCGATTCAGCCCTTGAGCCGACTGCTGGCGATGTACCCTTTCAACGACCTGTGACATGTAGTTTGGACCCGCTCTTCCCCCTCGTAGCACCAGATGTGTATCGGGGTTACCCTCTGTATGTATGCGATAGACCTGCCCATCAGCCTGAGGCCAGAGAAAAGTATGGTTTTGTTCCGCGACGATGGCTGCTTGAATGGCTACGTCCACATTACCATCGATGGAATTTTTAAATCCCATAGGACAAGGAGCCCCTGATGCAATATAACGATGAACCGGAGAGGTAACGGTCCGGGCTCCGATACAGCCCCAGCTCAAAAAAGGTAGGTAGCAGGGAATACAACAAGGATCCAGTAACTCTGCAGCTATGGGAATGTTCCTGGCACAGACTTGTTGCATCAAGGACTGTGTTTGATAAATGCCTTCAAAAAAATTATTAGATCCATCGCATCGTGGATCATGAAGCAATCCCCTCCAGTCTAGACAAGAACGAGGCTTCTCCACATAGGTACGTAGCACACAAAAAAACACGTCAGAGACTTGATCTGCGAGTCGTTGGACACGCAAAGCATAGTCCAGGAACGCATCCAGATGATGTACTGAGCAGGGTCCTAAAATTAATAGAAGACGGGGATCCTGGTTTCTTACAATCGATGCTACCGCCTCACGGTACTGAGATATACTAGTTTGCTCAGATGCAGATAATACAGGTGGAGCAGGAAATACAAACGGCTCAGCTCGATAGCGCATATCTGAATATACTGTCATGGGGATGATGCTATCTGTACCTTTCGATTCTTTTCAAACAACTTATGAATAGCAAAGAAAAACCTAAAGCGCAGTACATCGGCCCCATACAGAATACCGCTCCGCACGAGATCTCTCGCAAAAAATTTTTAAAATAAAAAAATTGAATTTAAATAAATAATCCAAAATTAATGTTAATAAATTCTATATAAATATGAGGTGTAAATATGTCAACGATACATAACCCATATGCAATACAAGAATACGATTTGAACGCCTCACAATTAGATGCAAAACATCATAAAGAAGTACAGAAACAACGGACCAGACACGTCGAGAAAATGGACGAGCCCCCAAAAAATAGCAAAATAACCTAGTCATAGAATCCTTTCCGTGCGCCAAAGGAGCACGGAAAGGATTGCAGCCTACTGCTTACGACTTCCCTTTTTACGGTCCTGCTCTGAAAGAATCACTTTGCGGAGCCGAATCGCATCTGGGGTAATTTCGATCCATTCATCCGGTTCCAGATAGGTGATCGCCTGCTCTAAGGAAAAGCTTCGAGGTGGGGTCAATTGAATATTCTCATCTTTGCCGGAAGCTCGCACGTTTGTGAGCTGCTTCGCTTTAGTTGCATTGACTAAGAGGTCATTTTCTCTAGAATGTTCCCCTACAACCATTCCTTCGTACACAGGATCCCCAGCTGCTACAAATAACTCCCCTCGTTCTTGAAGAGAGAAGAGGGAGTAGCTATTCGCTTCTCCTCCGCACATAGAAACTAAGACTCCACGAGGACGTCCTGGCAATTCACCACGATAGGCATCGTAACAATCAAAGACCGAGGTCAAAATCCCCAATCCTTTCGTAACAGTTAAAAAGTCGTTGCGATATCCCATCAAGCCACGTGTAGGGATCAAGAATTCCATATGAGCAATCCCATGAACATCTGTATGCAGATGCTGCATTTCACCTTTTTTTCTTGATAAATGCTCAATCACAGAGCCAGAAAACTCTTCCGGCACTTCGATATGTACGCGGTCAATAGGTTCACAGGTTTTTCCATCGATCTGTTTCAAAATCACTTGGGGTTTTGAAACACAGCATTCATACCCTTCTCGACGCATCGCTTCTAACAAAATGGAGAGATGTAACTCCCCTCTTCCCGCAATCGTAATTTTCTCATCAAATGGTGTGATCTGATACGAGATATTTGCTCGTTGTTCTTTCAGCAATCGATCTCGAATCTTGTTGAGAGTTACATGCTTGCCACTCTTGCCTACTAGAGGACCATTATTCACCCATACATCAATGGCAACCGTAGGTTCATCCAGCACAATCGGAGGCAATACTTCAACATGACCAGGAGCAGACAAGGTGTCACCAATCATGACCGATTCAATACCTGCCAGGAGAATAATATCTCCCGCCCCTGCTTCATCCATCTCAACTTTGATCAAGCCATGGTGGCCTTCAATCCGAGTAATTGTCGCCCGTGTTTGTTTTCCCTTGCTATCCACATGAATGATCGCATCCCCCTTGGACACCTTTCCCTGACGAATACGACCACATGCTAGTCTACCCACATAATCATCATATCCTAATGTGGCAACTTGCATTAAAAACGGAGATTCTAGGGATCCCAATTGACGAGGTGGTTGTTCTACTATCAACTCAAACAATTCTTGAAAATCTTCTTTAGGATGTTGTAGATCCCGATAGGCGAATCCATTCAAACCTGAGGCATAACAGAATGGAAAATCTAATTGGTCATCATTGGCTCCCAGTTCCACAAACAAGTCAAATGTAGCGTCCAAGACGGCTGCTGGATCTGCATGCGGACGGTCGATCTTATTCAAGACCACAATGGGCTTCAGCCCCAATCTAAGTGATTTGGATAATACAAATCGAGTCTGAGGCATAGGCCCTTCTTTCGCATCTACAATCAAAAGAACGGTATCCACCATACCTAATACCCGTTCCACCTCGCCAGAAAAGTCAGCATGCCCGGGTGTATCAATAAGATTGAGCTTATAATCTCGAAACCGTACTGAAGTATGTTTTGCAAAAATCGTGATACCTCGTTCCCTTTCTTGATCATAGCTATCCATGACCCTTTCTTGAACTACTTGATTTTCACGAAACACATTAGATTGCGCTAGGAGAGCATCCATCAAGGTCGTTTTACCGTGATCGATGTGTGCGATAATGGCTAGATTACGAATTTTTTTTGGATCAAACATGGAAGAAATGGTAGCAAAGTCGAGGAAAAGAGGCGACAAAAAAGGATTCTACTCAAAACGAAGAGAATATTTTGATGAATTGATCTATTTTGATTATCATCACACGTCCTCGTATATTTTGTAGGAATCCTTATGTCTTCTTCACTTCCCCCGATACTTCCTAAGCGATTGGCTCCAGGTAGTCATCTACGAATTGTTTCCCCTGCCTCTAGCCTGCAGCTGATTTCTTCTGAAACTCGATCGGTGGCAACAGAGCGGCTAAACAAGATGGGATTTTCGCTGTCGTTTTCGACTCATAGCGAAGAAATGGACTCCTTGTATTCTTCTTCCATTCGTTCCCGTATTGAGGATCTCCATGAAGCATTTTGCGATCCCTCCGTTGACGGCATCCTGACAACACTCGGCGGATACAATTCCATTCAACTGCTTCCTTATTTAGATTTTTCTTTATTAGCCACGCATCCAAAAATATTTTGTGGTTATTCCGATATCACTACCCTTCAACACGCTATCCTAGCCCAAACAGGCCTTGTTACCTTTTCTGGCCCTCATTTTTCTACATTTGGCTGTCGATTAGGCATCGAGGAAGTAGTGGACTCTTTTCAACATACCGTGACGGAAGCCAGGTCTCATATCCTGCAAGTACCAAAAGTATGGAGTGATGACGAATGGTTTAAAGATCAACAAAATCGCCACTTTTTGCCTCATTCTGGTTGGGCTACCCTACAAGAAGGAGAGGCGGAAGGGGTTCTATTTGGTGGAAATCTAAGTTCTTTGCGATTAGTACAAGGCACTCCCTATGCTCCTAAAATCGAGTCTGCTATTTGGTTTATAGAAGAATGCCACCCCACTTCTGCATCTCATTTTATGAGGCAAATCTCTTCGCTTCTACTTGCCTATCCTAAGCCCAAAGGAATGCTGATTGGTCGTTTCCAGCAGGCTTCCCGAGTCTCCTTAGAGGCATTACAGAGTGCCTTTTTAGCTATAGATGCTCTGCAAGGCATTCCTATCATTGCCAATGTGGATTTTGGACACACCTTGCCATTATTTACCTTGCCGATTGGTGGGCAAGCAAAAATCTATGCACACCAGAACCAGATTCCACATATTGAAATCCTAGCATGTGTGCGGGGGTAGAGGTCCCATCAACGCAGGGGTGTGGGATCCAATCGCAAAGAAGCGGTATCGCCTGGCAGTTCGATCAAATCAGCCCACAGGTGATGTTTGAAGGAACCTAAACAGACATCACCTGCATGAATCGTAATGCAATATGAAGAGATCCCTTCTAACTGAGCAAATTCTTTTCCCAGAATACGGTAGATCCAAATTCCAGCAGGAGCATCTACAGGATAGCGTACCTCTTGAAAATATCGATTACCGTAACGCAGTTGCAATTCGATTTCTGCTGGCACACACCGTTCTGGAATATGCCAATTGATCACTAATTGTTGTCCATTAAAACACGCTGCCAATGGATCAGGGGTTCCAATTTTCTGACTCGCTAAATAACTGGAATTGAGATATTCAGATCGAGCCTGCACAACAGGACGATTCGCGCATCCCACACATGCAAGGCACAAAGTCAACCACACCGACCGCATCATAAGAGAAGAAGAGCAAAAACAAATGCAAAGAGAGAAAATGACTCAACGATACCGATCGCAGCAAAACACTTTCCATAGATTGCAGGTTGCTTGGCAGCTGCCTGAATCCCTGTAGCACAACATTTTCCCATGAGAATAGAAGAAAAAAGAAGGGCAAAACCTACGCTAAGACCGATACCTATTCCCCCCTCAGGTGAGAGCGTACCTGCTTGAATCGCATCTTTCATCAAGAGCATGAGGATAAAGCCATAGATGACCTGAGAGGAGGGCATTGCTGACATCCCAATCATTTTTCCATGTCCTTCATCTACTCTAGCCATGACAGCATGAGAAGCCATACCTGCAATCCCACACCCGAATGAGCTGCCTATGGCTGATAATCCCAATACTAATACGGGACCGACTACGTCGAGATTCATCCTTACCTCCTACTCTAGTTTGAATAAAACCAGGGGCTTAAATTTCCTTCCCCCCCCGATGAAGCTATAGTGATACCATTCGATAAAATTAAGACGCAAGCCATGAATGAGCCCGCCCATCATCGCTAACGCAAAATTAATTGTATGTCCTGCCAAGATCACAAAAATCCCGACATAGAGGGGCACCTCGCTACCAATCTGATTAAATGTTTCTGCCATGACCATGCCGGCCAAGGAAAGAGCATAGATACGCAAGTACGACATAATATCCGCAAACAATTGAATACTATGCATCAACTCGGCGAGACCCTTCAGACGATGTTGGAAAACTCCGAGGCCAACAGCCACCACAAGTCCAAACTCCATCAGGTACAATCCTACCTGCGAGACATCTGGAGGAGCATGAAATAGGTATTGAGCTAAAGAAGTAGCCCCTAAAATTTTTGGGAAAAACAGATACCCACCCCAAAGACAGATGCTCCATCCTACCGCAGACCAGTTCCTTTGCACATAACGGAGCAGAGCACTACTAATATGAACGACTCCAACCAAGAGGACAAATTCCATGAAAAAATGGTCTACGAACTGCTGATAGATAGGGTACCCATTTTCTTTTGTATCTTGGTGGCCTACCAAGAGCAGAGCTTCAGGTTGAGAAACCTCACGTACCTCAGGGTATCGACTCACAAGAGACTGATATGTTGCATTCCGTGTGTGCAGAATGTATTCGGCTTTCTTATGTACTACCCAATTGACTAAAGAATATTGTTTGATAGGGTTGGTAGGGGAAAAAGCAATACCGAGATACGAACCGATGGCTACCCCCCAAATGATACATCCAATCGATAGGGCTGTAGCCAATTGCACAATCCGTTTTGGAAAGTTAGGTCGTTTTCCCCACTTCCAAGTCACCCCACCCATCATCAGCAGAATCAAGAGGCCGTACCCTGCATCTGCCACGATCATAGAAAAAAAGAATAGGAATGAGGAAAAAACCCAAAGAGAAGGGTCTTGATCTTCAATCGAAGGAGTGTCATAAATGCCCACAAGTTCTTCACCTAGTCGTGAGAGCCCCTCATTTTTTAAATGGGTTGGTGGGGTTTCTCCGGACTGCACGTCTAGTGGTTCCATGGATACCCCCATGTCCATAGCAAGAGCTTCTATATGGGACAGGTCATTGGATGGAATCCACGCTTCAATTGCAAACAGATGATGGTCCAAACAAGTACTCGCTGTTGCAATCGCTGTATCCAGATGAAAGGAGTTATAGGCATCAATCAAACCTGCCCGCAGCATCTCTTCTTGCGTTGCAAAAGAAGATAATTGATCTTCGATCTGACCTAGTTTGCGATCTAATTCTGCAAGTTCCTCACGAATTTCATGAGGGCTTTTTTCGATGATAATCTCTCTTGGATAGGATAACCTTGTTGGGGAAAAGGAAAAGAAATATTGCATTCCTGCATGCGAAGAGATAGGGATCCAGTTTTCAGGTATTTCGGCATGCCGATTTGATTTATGGTAGAAAAACTGAGCTACCCAACCAGAATCTTGCTCAATCTGTCGCAACAGGGAAAGGGAAAACTCTCCCAACGGTTCAATTCTTTCCAGTTCTTTCTGTAGAATACGCCGTTCTTCTTTATAGCGTTCACATTGTTCGTTATGTTCTAAAATTGCAGAAGCTAAGGCTGGTGCGGACCGATAGTCTGTTCCCTCCACCTGGCGGATAGGAGTCCTTCCACGTAACAGATGAAGTGCATCGAGCAAGCTACGTAGCTCCACAGGTAATGCGGGAGTGGCTACCGTTGACGCCTGCATCCCCATGATCGAAATAAATTCCGCCACTCCTTCTTGTTGGAGGCGAGCAAAAAAAGCCTCTCGACCTGTTTGAGCTCCAAAGAAAAGAACTTTTTCCATTTCAACGCGCATGGAAATTCCTTTTTTTCTCTTCTACTTTTGCCTTAGCTACTTTTGCCTGAGCAATGGCAGCAAGCTCTTGATCTCCTAAAAACACTTTAATCTTTCGAATATTTTTCTCGGATTTTGGAATAAGATTTTTTTCAAATAGATTCACTCGAATGGTGACTTGGCGAAGCTCTTGTTCCAATGCTTCTAAACGTTGATATGCGACCATCATTTGAGCTTTTTCCTGGAGCCAGAGACGTAGTAATTGCGTAGCTCCATCAACCCAAGCCGGAGTTAAAAAGAGAGAATAGGATGGCTCGACAAATTCAACATTGTCATAAACAGGCAAATCTACACCTGCAATATTCTCAATATGTGTATGAATCTTATGTATACGAGCTAAATCATTCACGGATATGGGACTAAAATCTGTAAACAGGCTAGAAATTGAGGCTACATTCAGACGTGCCCGATCGCACGCCTCTTGAAAACCCTGAATCTCCGTACGCAGAGTGCCAACCTCGGACTGCAAGAGTGCCTTTTTTAAATGCAAAGTCGGTAAATAGCGTTCTAACTGAGCTAATTTGACCTGTTCTGACCGTAGAGCATGTTTGGTGAATTTTAACATGCACCATCACCCGGGCCAATATTTTTCGATTAATTTCTGCTTCAATCCCACCTCATGTCGCTGAAAGCATTCCGATAAAATACGCCACCCTAAATCTAACGCCTCTTCTAATGTCATATTGACATTGAGAGCCATCATCTGAGACTCAAACAACTGTGCATACAAGAGTAATTTCTCATCCCACCGAGACAATTTAAATCCCATCGATTCGCGTTCTCGAGCTTTTTTTGATTCCGCATATAGACGAATCATCCCATTGGCTATGTCTCCATGATCTTCTCGTGTTTGCTTGCCAATCACCAATTGTTTCAATCTAGACAAAGATCCAAAGGGCTCGATAAAACCACCTCGTAGGTAGAATTGTCCCTCGGTAATATATCCTGTATTGTCGGGTACAGGATGCGTCACATCATCTCCAGGCATGGTAGTCACCGTAATGATTGTGATCGATCCTCCCCCATCGATCTCCACAGCCTTCTCGTATCGAGAGGCGAGATCGGAGTAGAGAGAACCTGGATACCCTCGATTCGCCGGCACCTGATCCATAGTAATTGCAATTTCTTTCAGTGCATCCGCAAAAGAGGTCATATCGGTTAGGAGAACAAGTACATCTTTACCTTCTAATGCAAATTTTTCTGCTACAGCCAAAGCCATGTCTGGAGCGAGAAGACATTCGACCGCAGGATCTGTTGCGCGATGAATAAACATGACTGTCCGATCTGCCTTACCCGAGCTCTCCGCATTGTCAATAAATGCTTGATAGTCTGCAAACGTTAACCCCATCCCTCCAATAATGACAATTTCTGCGTTCGTCTGATTTGCAATACGCATCAATAAGGCATTATAGGGCTCGCCTGCAATGGAAAAAATAGGGATCTTCTGAGACTTAACTAAGCAATTGAATACATCAATCATGGGAATATTCGTACGTACCATTTCATTTGGAACAATACGTTTAACTGGATTGAAGGCGCTTTGTCCTAACAACACCCCATCTCCTACCACCTCAGGCCCCTGATCTATTGGGGTTCCCACACCATTCAATCGTCGACCCAACAGCATGGGAGAATAGACGGCTTCCATTTGTTTACCTAAGAACGTGACCGTGTCTCCGGTCGAAATTCCTCGAGTCCCTCCAAAGACCTGTAGCGTCACATGTTCTCTTTCAAAACGGAGAACAGAAGCATATATGGAACGTCCATCACGGAGTTGCACACGAGCTAGTTCTCCGAGCTGAACGGAAGAGGCAAGAACCATAATGAGGTTCCCTTTCATATCTTGGATTCGATTATAGACCTTCTTCATACTTGCATCTTTGCCCCGTTCATGCATTCTTTAATTTCATCCCAGTTTTGCCGATATTCAGGACTCTCAAAAGGTAGGGAATTTAAATTTTTTATCAACCCCTGAAGAGTCAAGAAAAACTCTCTCGCGCTATCGCGAGACGCCAATTGAAATGCCGTGCAAAAAATCTCGTAGATCAACTGAAATAAAGGAATCTGACGCGACAAGGGGCAATAGGTATCGACAGGATCAAATGCATTCTGCTGTAAATAGGCAAAATCATACAGCTCTGCTTTGAGATAAATGATCAGATCCTCCAAAGAGGTGCCCTCTTCTCCCACGACCTCCATACGCTTACCAATTTCGTAACCTTGTTGCAAGAATTGCGAAGCACACGCCACCATGTTTCCCCAACCTGGAGCCATTTTTTCTAATTGCAGCGCTACGGTATCGACATACTTAGACCAAGAAATAAGCGGATCTACTGCTGGATATCGGCGGGCATCGGAACGTGCTCGTGACAATCCGCAAAAGGCGCCCACCACAGTCAAAGTAGCTTGCGTTACCGGCTCTTCAAAATTTCCCCCTGCCGGCGAAACGGCTCCGCATAGAGTAACAGATCCTTCGCGTTCATTGCGTAAAGATAGAACGCCTGCACGTTCATAAAAATCAGCAATCCGCGAGGCTAAATAAGCGGGAAAGGCCTCTTCTCCAGGAATTTCTTCCAAACGACCCGATATTTCTCGTAATGCTTGAGCCCATCGCGAGGTAGAGTCAGCTAAGAGTAGAACATGCAGTCCCATTTGACGGTAGTATTCTGCAATCGTCATGCCGAGATAGATGGATGATTCTCGAGCAGCTACTGGCATAGAAGAAGTATTACAAATAATACATGTGCGATCCATCAATGGCGTATGCGTATGCGGATCTTCTAGCCCAGGAAATTCTTGCAACACCTCTACTACCTCTCCTGCACGCTCTCCACAGGCACAAAGAATCACAATATCGACTGCGGAATATTTAGAGAGATGGTGTTGTAGAACCGTCTTACCAGCACCAAAAGGTCCAGGGGTACAAAAAGCCCCCCCCTTCAGGATAGGAATTTGCGTATCGATAATGCGCTCGCCTGTATCAAGTAGTTCATGCGGTAAGACTTTTTCTCCTTCTGACAAGGGAAACTTCACGGGCCATTTCTGCATCATGCAGAACGGATACTCCACCCCCTTAGCATCACGACCCTTCGCTACTACTGTATCGACAGTGTAGGATCCCGGTTCAATGACCCAGGTTAGGGTTACAGGCTCAAAAAGAGAAAATGGGACCATAATTGGGTGGTCAAATCTCCCCTCTTGCGTCATACCTAACCAGTCCCCTCTGCGCACCACTTGTCCCACCTGCATTCTGGGTTCATAGGGCCATTGTATAGAGCGATCAAGAGATGGAACATAGAGACCGCGAGGCAAAAAATATCCATGAAGGGCAGCCACTTCTTCTAACCGATTTTGTAATCCATCAAAAATCGACTTCAGCAATCCCGGACCTAGCTCTGCCTCAAGTAGTTCCCCAGAAAAGGAAACAGGAGAACCTAGAGTCACTCCTCGAGTATCCTCATAGACCTGAACCTTGGCTTCATTCCCTAAAATCTCAATAACCTCTGCCTTTAAAGATTCATTACCCAAATGGATAAAACCTACTTCCCCCTGACGCAAATCCCCAGAAAACTCTACTTGTAGAATGTTTCCAAACGCGTGTACTACGTTGCCTTTTGCCGTCATTTGACTGTCCTCTCTATCTCGTCCATCCATACCATGCCACCCTGCAGGTCCAAATGGAGCCACCGTTCTACTAAAATCAGTCTCAACATGTAGTTGAGGATGCGATCAATAGAAAAAAGATCCCCTCCCCAACGCTCTACAATTGTATTAAATTGATATCGCAATAACGCTTTATGGAAGGCTAAGGGCTCTGTAGGGCTCATTGCAAAAATAGTCTGCAACTCTTTAAATTCAAAGGGAGGAACAAATTCCTTTGCATCTTTTTGCGCTAAAATTTCCGCTACCAAAGGATCACTTCCTTCCTCAAACTGTAGCTCTGCGCGCAGATCTTTTCCCAGTTGCTTGGCACGAAATCCAATCAACACGAGACGGAATTGTTTCTGAAACACAAAGTATTCTGTTAAGAATTCTCCTCTATGATCCCCGTTATCAGAGAGAAATGCTGACATAAGCAGGGAAAAAGCTTTAATTCGTCGTTCAGTAGTAGGGTGTTCTCGCAAAAAATCAGAGAAGTACAATGGAAAGGGGTGTTCTTCATCCCATTGTTGGGTTTCTAATGCATACAGCCACTGTTCTTTTGTCAGAAGACCATGGGGATCTAGAGGCTGTTCCAACCAAACGCATAGAAGATTTTCCATGTCAATTTGACGACGAACTAATGTAACTTGCTCGAAATCATTTGGATGTAAATTCGTGGATAAAAATTCTTGCAGTTCAGCAAATCCCAGGGTAGGAATATGACCAATTTCAAGACTGGGAAAGAGGCTTGCTAAAAAGTAATACTCCCTCATGGTGCGAATAAAATTTCCCGAAAAGGTTTCGCAACATACGTGGTTAACAAATCAACCAGCGATTCTTCGGTTACATCTAAAATCAAATGATGTGCCTCTAATCTAAGCTGCACACCCGCGCCAAATGTCCCCACTTGAACACTCCCTTTTTCTAGACGATCTAAAATTTGTTGACCTAAGAGTGCATTCACAGCATCTACGGAAACCTCTTTTGCGACATAAACCGCTACCTGTCCTTGGAGACCAGCTTGATCAATAGCTCGGATCATCGCCTGTACAAACTGAGCTTCTGTCATAGCCTCATGAACATGGGAACGCACCCAGTCAGTAAACGAAGGAAGTACCAACGTTGTCTGCAGTTCTTGACGCAATTGTTCTTTAATCGCACTAAATCCTTGCTTCAACGAAGCATGGAATAAAGTCTGATTTCGCTCTATTTGTTTTTGAGCTGTTTGCAAGAGCTGTTGGGCTTCTTGCTGTGCTTGTACCAAAATCTCATCTGCTTTTGCTTTTGCATCTTGAATCAGACGTTGGGCCTCATTTCTGGCTGGCTCTAACGTTTCTTTTTCCAGGATTTCGCAAATTTTTTTGATTTTGTCTTTGCCACTTTCTGAAGAATTCATTATGGTGCACCTCTCAGGGAAGCAAGAGTTCTGACAAAAGGTTTACAAACCAACTGATAAAATTCAAGAGAATTTCGGGTCAATATGAGAATCATATTTTTTTCCTTGTTATGCATGTTAGGATCCCTTCCATCCATAGAAGGTTCTTACTTTCGTCATCCTCCAACTGGATGGCAAATGGTGGAAGATCCATCGCAACTTCCGGATCGGGTCCTTGTCCTATTTGTAGGACATGGAAAAACTAGATTTGCCCCTACCCTATATTTAGCCTGCGATCCACTCAATCAACCCATTTCCCTATACATACAACAAGCCAAAACATATCACCAGCGCAATGAAAAAACATCCTGCCAAGAATTGGGGGAAATGGAGACTTTGGCAGGTCCCGCTCGCATTTTGAAAATTGAGAGCCCCTCCGTTTATGGGGATATGACATTACTACAAGCGTACATTCCAGCATCTGGAGAGGTCTACGTTCTAACAGGAATCTCTCTTCGTAATGAGTTTGCTGCTTTTTCGAAAGTATTTTATGAAACTCTCTGTTCCTTTTCTTTCTCTAGGTAGTGGCGTCGATTACATGATTGATTGAATTTCCTGAGAATCGAATACGCTAATCAACCTAAAAGTATTCGTTCAGTGGGGTACTGGGTGATGGGAGGTGGGACGGTGGAGTCAAAGGTCGATGCCAGTTCTTGGAATGCCAAGAGGAACGTGGATAGCGACTTAAAGAGGCTGGACCTTCGGAGTACTGCCTTCAAAATTGATCTACGCAACAAGGCTCTTTGCACTCCTTATTTTGAGGATCTCTACCAGTAACTAAAAGAGTTTTCGAGAAAATGCGCCATCCTCCAACATTCTTACCTACCATATAATTGTTGGAATTATAGTAGCGCTGCAAAGTGAATGCATCAGGTCCAGCTATTTCTAGATCCAAAGCTGTTTCGCAATAGTCACTATTCATGACATGGACACATTGCGCAATAAAACTATCCGGATCTGATTCTGTGGAAGGCAGCATCACCGCCGACATCTGATCAGCATGTAAAAATCTGTCTTTTGCAAAAACTTTAAGAAAAAAAGCAGCAAACACACTCAAAAAATGGTAGAAAAACTTGATTGATCTCCTCTCATGAACTGTCAAAAATTTGAAGAAACATAACCCTGTTTGGGGGAAGTAGGGCAAGCTAATCCACTCGCCATGTATTTCGCAGGATCTGTGATATGGCGGAATTGACGATACGCCCTACATGAAATCATTTGCAGGGGAAACCAAAAGAGAATAGAATGCGCACGAAAGGAGAGTTCTATGAAGCGCTTGGTTACAGTATTTGCTATTCTTGCTACGTTATGGAGCCCCAAGCTGCTTGCAGCAAACGATACATTTTTTGATTATCAAAACTATAATCATGGTTATTGTCCTACCTGCAATTATTATCCTTGCCGTTGTGAAGCGGGTGGAGCCCCCTCTTCTTGCCCTACCTGTCCCAACCAGCATGTGCCACCAGCTCCCTATCCTCAAGACCCCTCTTCCTGCCCGAATGGTAGCTGCGCTCCTGAATCGTGCGCCACATGCAACCAATCCTGCGATCCGGAAGCTCCTACATGTTCTAAGCCTTGTGGTGTATCCATTTGCGCGATTGCTGTAGCGATCATTGCTATCGCTGCTGCTGCTGCAATTATTGTCGGCTCCAGTAATGGATCTGGCTCGTCATAACAAAAAGAGCTACGCGCTTGACATGTGACATGTATGCCGCATGTTCTGTTACAACAATGCAAAAACGCACCGAAATACCCACTACCCCTAGCAAAAAACACATTCCTGTTCATCTTCCTCCGGTTTCTCTAAAACTGCATCCTACCCAGCAGGTGTTGTGATGAAGATAATGATTCCATTGTAGAAGCTTGTTGCCACTGAAAGCAGCATAACAAAGCTGTAGCTATCAACAAAGAGTCAAATGTGGAGTAGACGTACCTACTTGATTATAGCACGATCAGGAACTTGTTATCTTCAGGGGTGCCACTTTTGCCTAGATTATCCGAAACTATTTAAGAAACAAAAACTGAGTCAGATGGACAAGATGGATCAGATTGCATAAGACGAGCTTTCGCAGGTTCTAAGCGGAATGAAATATCTAACGCCCGACCATGTATATGCAGGGTTAAGACGGAAGAAAAGCGAGTCATCAGAAGATTAAATGGTATTTTTACACTCTGAGATCCTATATCCATTGCAATAGCAGTAGAAGAGAGAATTTCCTGTGACTCATGAATTTGGCGGCATAGGTCGCAAAAAAGACGCATTTGGTGGAGAATACCGTCATCAAAACAATACTGCTGACCACATTGTGTACACTGTAAGGGACGTGGATTTACAATAGAAAAGAGAACTGCACATTCGCATCTCTGACAAGTAAATTCAAGTTGATGACCGATTTCCATAAATCCCACTTTTCGTTTAGATTCATATATGCTACATTTCCCTTGATGGAGTTGTACGAAACTTCCCCATTTGGAGCAAGCAAATTCCCATGAATTCCTTATTGAATCAACTGAAGCAAGTCACTACTGTTGTATGTGATACTGGTGACATCCAGCAAATTCAACAATATCATCCTACCGATGCGACCACCAATCCCTCTTTAATCTACAAGGCGGCACAAGAAGAGGCGTATCGGGATTTAATATGTGAGGCCATTCAATATGGGAAAAAACGTCCAGGGCCTATGGATCAGATGATTGCTTTGATTTTGGACAAGTTATTTGTAAACTTTGGAATTGAAATTCTAAAGATTGTGCCAGGAAGGGTCTCCACAGAAGTCGATGCTCGGCTTTCTTTTGATGTGGATCGTAGTGTAGAGCGAGCGCGTCGTCTCATTCAGCTGTACGAACAAGCTGGCATATCTAGAGATCGCATTCTGATTAAATTAGCCTCTACTTGGGAAGGCACTCTTACAGCTCGCATCTTGGAACAGGAAGGAATTCATTGCAATATGACCCTTTTATTTTCACTTCCCCAAGCTGTGGCTTGTGCTGAGGCTGGAGCAACGTTGATTTCCCCATTTGTGGGTCGAATCCTGGATTGGCATAAGGAAAAAGAAAAGGTAGCTGGATATCCACCGGAGCAAGATCCTGGAGTGATATCGGTAAAGAATATCTATTCTTACTATAAGAAGTTTGGTTATCCTACGCAGATTATGGGTGCGTCATTTCGTAATAAGGATGAGATTCTACAATTAGCGGGTTGCGATCTTCTTACTATTGCTCCTCATTTTCTGGAAGAGTTAGCCATTAGCAAGGCACCCCTAACGCGCTACCTCCACCCAGACATGGTGAGCAAGCAAGAAATTTCTCATCTTGCAATCAATGAAGCTTCATTCCGTTATCTGTTGAATCAAGATGCTATGGCTCATGAAAAATTAGGAGAAGGTATTCGACTATTTGCTGCTGATATCATCAAATTAGAGCACATGCTTCAAGACCAATATTTGCAGGCTTAGAACAGATTTCTTTGACACAACAAATAAGCGGATAGCAAAAGGCTTGAGCGCACATTGTTTGCCCAGTATTGTGGATATACTTGATCTGAGTAGGCAACAATCCTAGACAAAAAGGGCGAACGGAAAGATTCCTCTACCATCCATAGTGAATTTCGGAATAGGTCTATTGAGAGTTCTTTATCCTGGCTAGAATAAAGCAGTCGTTTGGTCTCGAATCTCTTCCCATTGCATTCTCAGCATTTCTTCGCTTAAGGGTTGTGAGTCCAAATGCGTGGTTGTAAGGAAATGAATCAATAGTAATTCTGGATCATGGTCGGCCTGAGATAATGCCGTTTCAATAGAAACTAGGTTGTGAGCGAGGTCATCCACAACAATCAACTTACGTGGAGTCTGTTGTATGGAGTCAAGGTAACTTTTTAGGAGAGGTCCCTTGCGAGAACTGGTTGCATTGGTAAATAAAATACCATCAAAAAAGCGAGGGTGCTGCCCTCTGTAGGTAGGGTATGCAGAAAAGAGAATGGATTCTGAACATGGGGGAGACAGGTGAATTCCGTGATCGAGTAGGAGTTGTTTTTTACGAGCTTCTACAGAAGGAATATCTGCAAAAGCTCCGGTTAAGGTGTCTGTAATAGCAAAGTAAGGTACTCCCCTTCTATCCAAATTATCTAGAAGATCAGGAATAGATGGATCCACTAATGTCTGCTCCATGCACAGGCTAATAAAATTCCAAAACAGTGGCCACTGTCTCTTGGGCATCGTGGCTAGAATATCTGGGATCATTTGGGGATAGTGTCCGCAGTGAGCCATTTGAAATGCTGGGGAGGCAGGTTGAATCAACACTAAATCTATATCAAACACTACCCACACAGATGCATCGGCATCTTCAAGATAAGGAGCCAATTCTTTCCATGACGATAGAGTAACAGTCTGACCTAAGCAGACCGAAGTATAGAAAAATAGGATCCAGATTGCGCAACGACATCGATACATGTTGTCAATATCCCTTATATCTCCATCTTGTCCTCAAAATAAAAACGCCCTGAGAACTCAAATGTTATCAGGGCGTTTCGAATAAGGTCGCACGTTACAGTTTAGACAACTGCCATCCCTTCCATGGCACCTGAAGCAAAGTCGAAGTCCAAAGCCTGATCTTCTGACTCATCGATTTGATGAGCTTGAGCAAAACCTGTACCTCCTGGAATCATGTGTCCCATAATGACGTTCTCTTTGAATCCTAAGAGATAATCGGTCTGGCCGGAACAAGCAGCTGCAGTCAGTACTCGTGTTGTATCTTGGAATGAAGCCGCAGAGATAAATGACTCTGTTCCCAAAGAGGCCTTGGTAATACCGAGAAGTAGAGGTGCTGCCTGGGCAGGCTTTCCTCCTTCTTCCACAGTCTTATGATTCTCTTCAAAGAACTGTCGCTTCGATACCTCTTCCCCATACAGAAGGGTCGTATCACCTGGATCGGTGACTCGTACTTTCTGTAGCATCTGCTTCACAATAATCTCGATATGTTTATCGTTAATATCGACACCCTGATAGCGATACACTTTCTGTACTTCATCCACGAGATAGTGCTGGAGCTCGCGTACACCACAAATCTCTAAGATCTCATGGGGAACAACCAGACCGTCGGTTAACTGTTGTCCCTTAAGGACTGAGTCCCCTTTCTGCACAATGAGGTGTTTATTGAGAGGAATTAGATGTTCTTCTTCCATCTGTGTGGTTTCATTTTTCACCACAATAATCTTTTTATTCTTCTGGATCCCATGGAAATCAACCACACCATCAATTTTAGCGATTTCGGCTGCATCCTTAGGTTTACGAGCCTCTACCAATTCAGCAACTCGTGGTAATCCTCCAGTAATATCCTTCGTCTTAATCGCACCACGCGGAAGACGAGCCAACATTTTACCAGGCTTCACGAATTCACCTTCAGCGACAGCCAAAACAGCTCCAGAAGGAATTGCGTAGGTACCGACAAGATCGGTATACTCTGCATCCGAGAAGATTGTAATCTGTGGATGAAGTTCTCCACGATGTTGTTTCACGATTAGTTCGACCAAGCCTGTCTGCTTATTAGTTTCTTTTTCAGTAGACATGCCCTCCACAAGATCCTCATACCGCACATAACCAGGGCGATCGCAAATAATAGGGATATTATGCACCTCTACCTGAGCTACCTTCTCTCCTTTTGCGATACGTGCTCCATCAGCTACCAATACACGAGCTCCAAGCTCAAGTGGGTGATTGCGAAGGGATTCAATAGACTTAGTTTTGAGTAATTTCTTGTATTCTTCTAAAGAACGACCTTCGTCTCGCACAATGTGAAGAGATCCGTTCTTATTCAATACCAACCAATCTCCTTCCTCATCCTGTACAGTACGTAAATCCATATAGACAACGATACCAGCCTCTTCCGCTACAATTTCAGGAGTGAAAGAAGCAGCAGCGATACCTCCCAAGTGGAACGTACGCATAGTTAACTGCGTTCCGGGTTCCCCAATCGACTGAGCTGCAATGATTCCTACAGCTTCGCCTTTACCAATGGGTTTACCGTTGGCCAAATTGATTCCGTAGCACTTTGCACAAATACCTCGCTCGCTTTCGCAAGTCAATGCAGATCGAATCTTAACGACTTCGATTCCAGCATCGTCGATCGCAGCTGCTGCATGGACTCCTAGGACTTCTCCCGATTTGGCAATTAGCTTGGTATTGTCACCTGGTTGGTAGACATCTTCCGCAACTGTACGTCCGTAGACACGATCCTTAATAGACAATAGTTCTTCTTGTCCCTGACGGATAGCTTGCACTTCAATATGATTCAGTGTGCCACAATCTTCTTCAATGATGATCACATCGTGGGCGACGTCCACCAAACGACGAGTTAAGTATCCGGAGTCTGCTGTCTTCAGCGCAGTATCCGATAATCCCTTACGAGCTCCGTGAGAGGAGATCGAATACTCCAATACACTCAACCCCTCACGGAAGTTAGAAGTAATCGGCGATTCAATAATCTCACCATTCGGTTTCGCCATAAGTCCCCGTAAGGCACCCAGCTGCTTCAACTGTGATTTATTACCTCTAGCTCCTGAATCAATCATAAGATAGAGAGGATTATGTCGCGCATCTTTCACTGCCGAAATAGCTCGTACAAGCTGCTCAGATAGAGCATCCGACACTTCAGTCCAAATACTGATTGTTTTGGATTTTCTTTCCCCATCGGTGATGATTCCGTTCTCGTATTGTTTTTTAACAAGAGCTACCTTTTTATGAGCATCGGCAATTACCTGTGCTTTCTGTGAAGGTGTGGTTACATCCTTAATTCCTACGGAAACCGCAGCTTTTGTAGAAGCAGAAAAACCTAGATCCTTTAGGGCGTCAAGAAACTTGACTGTCGCCTCCAGGCCTACTTTTTTATAACACTCCAAAATGAGCTCACTCATTTTCTTAGAAGGCATCTTGTAATTTTGGAATCCCAGTGTTTTCGGAACAATGGTATTGAAAATTACACGACCTGGAGTCGTTTCAATCACAGCACCATCGATGCGGACTTTAATTCGCTCATGGATATGGAGGCCGCGACCTGTTTGATCCAATCGATTGAGGACACGGTCCAATTCTTGATATCCAACCAAACCATCTGAGGCTCCCATTGCTAGAAGTACCTCTTCGGATGAACGGAACACTCTTGTCTTTCCTCCATGATCTTCTGGAGAATAAATAGGATCCGCCATCAAGTAATATAGACCTAGCGTCATGTCCTTAGAAGGAATCGCAACGGGCTTTCCTGATGAAGGCAAAAAGATATTATCAGGAGCCATCATGAGCACCTTTGTCTCAATTTGTGCCTCTAAGGAAAGTGGTACGTGAACCGCCATCTGGTCCCCGTCAAAGTCCGCGTTAAATGCCGCGCAAACAAGCGGGTGAATGCGTATCGCCTTACCTTCAATCAATACGGGTTCAAAGGCCTGAATACCTAAACGGTGCAGAGTAGGAGCTCGGTTGAGCATGACAGGGTGCCCCTTGATGATCTCTTCCAATACATCCCAAACAGCAGGATCCCGTTTTTGAATCATTTTTTTGGCGGAACGAATCGTATAAACATGCCCCAGATCTTTCAATCTCTTCACAATGAAAGGTTCAAATAGCTCTAGCGCCATCTCTTTAGGTAAGCCACACTGATTAAATTTCAGCTCTGGTCCTACGATAATGACCGAACGTCCCGAGTAATCCACCCGTTTTCCCAATAGATTCTGACGGAATCGTCCACCTTTTCCCTTTAACATTTCAGAAAGAGATTTTAGGGGCCTATTGCCAGCACCCATGACAGGATGTCCATGACGACCATTGTCAAAAAGTGCATCTACGGCTTCCTGCAACATCCTCTTTTCATTCCGCACAATGACATCTGGTGTCTTGAGTCGTAGAATCGCCTTCAAGCGATTATTTCTATTGATAATACGACGGTAGAGATCGTTAAGGTCGGATGTAGCAAATCGTCCTCCATCGAGAGGGACTAGCGGACGTAGATCGGGAGGAATGACAGGAATGGAGCGAAGCACCATCCATTCAGGACGGCTATCGGAGCCAACAAACCCTTCGACAATCTTGAGTCGTTTAGCCAATTTCATACGCGCTTGCATGGAGCGAGTACGTCGCAATTTTTCCTTAAGTTCGACGAGAACGCTATCCAGATCTTCTGTTCGCAGTAATTCGGTAATTGCTTCACCGCCCATTAAGGCAGTAAAAGAACCCCGTCCATATTTTTCAATTGCTTCATGATATTCTGTATCATTCAACCGTTGTTTTTTCTTAAGCTCGGTCTGACCAGGATCGGTAACAATGTACTCTTCGTAATAAATGACTCGTTCCAAATCTGCCGATGAAAGTCCTAGTACATTCCCTATACGAGAAGGCATAGTCTTAAAAAACCAAATATGGACAACAGGTACGGATAACTCAATATGGGCTAGCCGTTCGCGTCTGACCTTGGATAAGGTTACCTCAACGCCACAACGATCGCACACAATCCCTTTGTGTTTGATCTTTTTGTATTTTCCGCAAGCACACTCCCAATCTTTTGTTGGACCGAAAATCTTTTCACAGAACAGCCCGCCCTTCTCGGGTTTAAAAGTACGGTAATTGATGGTCTCTGGCTTTTTGATCTCGCCATAAGACCAAGTTTCTCGAATCACAGCATCCGAAGCCAATCCAATCTTCAGTCGATCAAAATGGTTATCGATTAGCTTTTGCTCTTCTTGTTGTAGATTGCCCATTGCTTACCCTCGCTCGACAGTTATTGGACGTACATCCAGTGCCAGACCTTGCATCTCTTTCATCAGTACGTTGAAAGATTCCGGCGTTCCGGCTTTCAACAAATTATCTCCCTTCACAATCGATTCGTAGATCAAGGTTCGACCTGCGACATCGTCAGACTTTACAGTCAAAATTTCTTGAAGAACATGGGCTGCCCCATAGGCTTCAAGAGCCCAGACCTCCATTTCCCCAAATCGCTGTCCCCCCATCTGAGCTTTTCCACCCAGAGGCTGTTGCGTGACAAGAGAATAAGGTCCAATTGAACGAGCATGAATCTTGTCAGCAACAAGGTGACTCAGTTTCAGCATGTAGATATACCCAACCATGACTCGATGGTCGAAACGTTCGCCCGTTTTTCCATCATACAACCAAGACTTACCATCATCTGGTAAATCTAGTTCTCTCATCATATCCCAGATACGATTCTCTGGAAACCCTTCGAACACAGGTGTTTTAACCCAAATGCCAGCTTTACGTGCAGCGTAACCCAAGTGAGTCTCCAACACTTGACCCATGTTCATCCTGGAAGGCACCCCTAGTGGGTTAAGGATAATCTCAATCGTTTGACCTGTAGGCAAGAATGGCATATCTGCTTCAGGAACAAGTTTGGAAACCACCCCTTTATTCCCGTGACGACCAGCCATCTTGTCCCCTACCTGAAGCTTTCGCTTAGTGGCTACATAGACTTTTACTTGACGAATGACGCCTGGATCCAGATCCGTATCACCCTTCTTCAGTTGCTCTACTTCGGTCTTGTACTCCATTTCGACCATCTGTAGAGCTTCTTCAGCTTCTCGCAAAATCTTTCGCACAAGATCATATAAATCGTTGGATTCCATTAAAAGATCTAATGCTTGCTCTTTTTCCAGCATTTCTATGATCTCTTGAGTGAACTGCGTACCCTTAGGCACCAGCTCCTCAGCTGTACGGCGATGTAGGATAGCAGCAGGAGCGGATTCACCTAACAAGATGGCTCCCAGTTTTTCTCTACGCTCCAATTTTGCTCGACCTACTTTCGATCGATATTCTTTTTGTAAATCTTTCAAGTAAGAAGCTTCTTCCACTAACTCATCGTCAGTTTTGGATAGGCGATCGCGACGGCTAAATACTTTGACATCCATGACTACCCCTTCGGTACCTGGGGGTACAGTCAAGGAGGCATCTTTTACATCAGCTGCCTTTTCACCAAAAATAGCGCGTAATAGTCGTTCTTCAGGAGCTAATTCAGTCTCAGACTTAGGCGTAATCTTACCTACAAGAATATCCCCAGGCTGAACCTCAGCTCCAATGCGGATAATACCATCTTCCCCTAAGTTGGCTAACGCCTCTTCAGGGACATTTGGAATATCTCGAGTAATCTCTTCTTTTCCTAATTTTGTATCACGAGCTGTGAGCTCAAATTCCTCAATATAAATGGAAGTGTACGCATCTTCTCGAATGAGTTTTTCAGATATGATAATCGCATCTTCATAGTTATAACCAAACCAAGGCATGAACGCGACAAGCACGTTCTTTCCTAACGCAATTTCACCTTTATCTGTTGCGGGTCCATCTGCCAAGATATCTCCAGCCACCACGGTATCTCCTACCTGACAGAGTGGTTGCTGATTGATGGCTGTTCCATAATTCGAACGGAGGAACTTCTTCAATTCGTATTCTTTCTTATCCAGTGGGTTTCTGGCACTAGCCACTACAATGCGTTTTCCATCTACATAGTCTACCACACCATTTTCTTCGGCTATGACTACAGCACCAGAGTCCCTAGCGGCTCGTCCTTCTAATCCAGTTCCTACGATTGGAGCTTCTGTTTTTAGAAGAGGCACTGCTTGACGTTGCATATTAGAACCCATCAAAGCTCGGTTCGCGTCATCATGTTCCAAGAAAGGAATCAAACCGGTAACGATTGACACCAACTGTTTCGGAGATACATCCATATGGGTAACCAAATGGGTTTCAATCTCCATGGGTTCGCCTTTATAGCGAGCCCAACAGATTGCATCGACAAATGAATTATTCTCATCCAGAGGCACGGATGCCTGTGCAATGACATAATTCTCCTCAACGTCCGCGGTCATATATTCGATTTCATCTGTTACGACTCCATTTCTCACGATGCGATACGGGGTTTCAATAAAACCAAACTCATTAATTTTCGCAAAAGAAGAGAGAGAGGTGATTAATCCAATATTCGGTCCTTCAGGAGTTTCAATGGGACAAATCCTTCCATAATGGGAGGTATGTACGTCTCGCACCTCAAATCCAGCTCGATCTCGATTCAATCCTCCTGGGCCTAAAGAAGAGAGTCTTCTTTTATGTGTCAATTCTGCAATTGGATTCGTTTGATCCATAAATTGCGACAACTGAGAACGACCAAAGAAATCTTTCAATACGCCGGCTAAGCCCTTAGCAGAAATAATTTTTCCTGGAGTAAGAGTATCCGAAGAAAAATCGAAAAGATTCATCCGTTCCCGGATAATTTTTTCCATACGAGCCAAACCCACACGGCACTGATTCTGAATCAACTCTCCGACGGAACGAACTCGGCGATTTCCCAAGTGGTCAATATCATCGACAGAAGTATTCGGATCCCCCATCTTCAAGCGAATGAGGTACTTGATGGCCTCAATGACATCTTCTTTTTTTAACGTTACAATCTGCAACTCTTCATCATTAATAGGCATGCCTAGCTTGCAATTCAATTTATAACGGCCTACTTGTCCTAAATTGTATCGTTTAGGATCAAAAAAGAGACGCATAATTACGGAGCGAGCATTTGCCAAAGTAGCAGGCTCTCCAGGTCGGATTTTTCTATAAAAATCTTTAAGAGCAGCCTCATAAGAATCTGTAGGATCCTTGGCTAACATCTTAATCATAGGGTGAGATTCAGAAGCCTGCTCTGCAATTTTGACGTTCTTAATTCCCGCATCAAGAATTTTTTTCAACATCGCTGTGGATAATTTTTCCCCCGCTTTGCCATAGACAATGGTTCCATCTGCATCGCTTACATCCTGAGCTAGAATTTTTCCTACTAAAGCAGTAAAATCTTTCTCAGATTGCAAAGAGATCATCTTAACTGGGAAAAATTCCTCAATGATGTCTGCATTCGAAGAATAACCAAAGGCACGAATCAAAGTAGTAGCTAGAATTTTTCTTCTTCGTTTCTTGCGATCGATATAAATGTAGATCAAATCATTTGAATCCAATGCTGCTTCCAACCAGCTTCCACGATAGGGAATAATGCGGAAGGTAGATAATGTGGAGCCCTTAGCTAGCCGCTCTTGTTCAAAACTGATTCCTGGAGAACGATGCAATTGAGAAACGATTACTCGCTCGGCACCATTAATAATAAAAGTACCCTTATCAGTCATAATGGGAAGCGTTCCCATGTATACTTCTTCTTCTTTAATCCCCGTTTCATCGGTCAAGCGAAAGCGGACTTTCAACGTGACGTTATAACTCACGCCTCGGCGTACACATTCATCAGGAGAATATTTCGGAGCACCTAAATCATAGGATAGATATTCGATAACGGTTTTTTCATCGTAGGATTTAATCGGAAAAATTTCTCGGAATACTTCTTCCAAACCACTATTTTCCCTCTCTCCGGGATAGCGATCCGCCTGTAAAAACTGTCGATAGGATTTGATTTGAATTTCAATGAGATTTGGAAGATCGATGATCTCCTTTTTCTTGATAAAGCTAACTCGCTCTGGAGCTTTTCGCAACATACTTTCCTTTCCCTCTATTTGAAATGACCCCTTTCCGGAGAATGCAACCCCATAAGAAGCCCATGCACACGAGATAACAACATCCCAACTAGCATTCTGCTACTGAAAACAAACCAGAAGATCTGGTTTCAAGCCTCGCTTGGAAGCAAAAAAAAACAAGATATAGTTAGATGATTTGTTCAAAACCATCTAACTATATCGCAATCTAGATTACAGACCTTTGAGGGCGACCTTGGCTCCAGCTTCTTGCAATTTTTTTGCAATAGCATCTGCTTCAGCCTTAGGTGCTGATTCTTTAATTACCTTAGGCACTGTATCTGTTACATCTTTTGCTTCTTTCAATCCTAGGCCTGTGACTTCGCGAATGACCTTAATGATTGCGATTTTCTTATCTGCAGGAGCTTCAGTCAAAGTGATCTGAAAGTCTGTAGATTCCACAGCAGCAGGTGCTGCAGCGCCAGGCATAGCAACCGCTACGGCAGCAGGCGCTGCGGCAGTTACTCCCCAGGTTTCTTCTAGCATTGTTTTTAGTTTTGCTAGGTCAACAACTTTCAACTGACTTAGCTTTTCGACAATTCCTGCCAAATCTGACTCTGTAGCGCTCACGGATTACCTCTCTTTGAACTATGTTTATTCACTTTTTTTGCTTTTTTCTTCCAAACAGAAGAGTACACTTGTCAAGATAGACTGGACAACACCCACTGTCTGACTCATCGGAGCTTCCAATAAGCCAAGGAATTGAGCTCTGAGTTCTTGAATTCCTGGCAATTTAGCAATAGCTAAAATCTCAGAACCCGAACAAAAAACACCATCAATGTGTCCGGCTAAAGGAACCAAGGCATCTCCATTGGTTTCGGAGTACTTGACGGTATGCTTCACCATCTCTGTTGGGTCTTGGGTAGTAAATACCACACCCACATGTCCCTGCCATCTTTGATTTCCCAAAGAAAGGCCAGAACCTTCAGCTGCCTTCGCAAAAACACGTTTGCGAACCACTTCAAACTCAGCCCCAAAATCACATAAAGAATTTCTAAAATTTCTCGCCGCAGTCGCTGTTAATCCCTTGTATTCTGCAACAAGGAATCCTTTTGAACCCTGAATTTTGTCAGACAGCTCATCCAAAAGTAACTGTTTCTCTTCTCTCATCCAACCCTCTTATGATGTAGGTAGTTCACGCGCGTCCACCGTCAATCCAGCCCCCATAGTTGAGGACAAGGTGACTCCAACAAAATACTGACCTTTTGCAGCAGCTGGCTTGGCTCGAAAAATCGCCTGTACCAGCGTACGAAAATTCTCTATCAGCGCTGTCTCAGAAAAGGAGAGTTTACCGATTGCAAGATTGCAAACAGCATGGCGATCGAGCTTAAATTCAATCTTACCACCCTTTACTTCCTTCACTGCAGTAGCAATGTCATTTGTTACCGTACCGGCCTTTGGAGTGGGCATTAAGCCACGAGGACCCAATACTTTTCCCAACTTCCCTACTTCACGCATCATATCAGGCGTGGCGATCACGGCGTCAAAATCAGTCCACCCTTCTCGCACTTTAGCCAGAAGCTCTTCTCCTCCAGCAAAATTTGCTCCGGCATGAAGAGCTTCCTGAGTTTTTTCTCCTGAAGCAAATACAAGCACTCTAAGAGATTTACCTGTACCATTCGGTAGAGAGACCGTGCCTCGAACCTGTTGGTCTGACCGTTTCGGATCAATGCCCAAATGAATGGACACATCGACGGATTGATCAAACTTAACAGGAGGAGATCGTTTCAAAATTGCGATAGCGTCTGCGAGGGAGAAGACTTTCTGCTCCCCAACTAATTTCGCTATCTCCCGAACTCGTTTAGATTTTTGTGTCATAATTACTCTTTGTCGTACCCTTCTTCTACATCAATACCCATACTACGGGCGGTTCCTGCTACAAGACGGCAAGCAGATCGTTTTGATCGCACACCCAAGTCTGGAAATTTCCTGTCTGCAATGCGACGAGTCTGAGCCGAGGTTAATCGTCCCACCTTATCTCGGTTAGGCGTCTTGGACCCTTTTTCCAAACCCATTTCCTTCAAAATCAATCGAGACATTGGAGGCTGTTTGGTGATAAAGGTAAAGCTCTTATCAGCATACACAGTGATCTCTACTGGCAATACATCGCCAGTTTGTTCTTGCGTCTTGGCATTGAATTCTTTACAGAAAGCCATGATATTGACCCCTGCAGCTCCTAATGCTGGACCAATAGGCGGAGCTGGATTTGCCTTACCTGCTGGAATCTGTAACTTGATGATTTTTACTATTTTTTTAGCCATATGAACATTCCTATTTGGCGGGCAATCGATTTAGAGGCGGCAATATGTGCGAGGATTATATCGATCGTCTGATTTAGACGAAAGAAGTTTTTGTCTTCTATTCCTCCTGATCCCCAGTTGACTCTTCAACCTGCCAAAACTCGAGATCATCCACGCGGGTATCTCGTCCAAAGATAGAGACCATAACAGAGACTCTTCCCTTATCAAAAAACACCTCGACAATGGTACCAATAAAGTTTACAAAGACCCCATCGGTAATCTTGACACGATCTCCAATAGCAAAGTGATGCTTTTGCGTGACTTCGCCTTTTTTGGTTTCCAAATCTCGAATGATCTCTTTTACCTCGGATTCATGGAGGGGCGTAGGATGTTCTCCACCTAAAAAGTCGATAACTCCAGGCGTCTGTTTAATCAGTTGCCACGATTCATCTGTAAGCTCCATATATACAAGAACATATCCAGGCCAAATTCGTTTTTCCGATATGCGCTGCTCCCCATTTTTAATCTCCATCACATTTTCAGTGGGTAGGAGGACTTCGCCAATCAAGGCTCCTAATTCAGAGGTGTTACGGAGCTCTTCGAGCGCCTGCTTCACTTTTTTTTCCTGCGCTGTAAACGCTTGGACGACGTACCATTTCTGCATGTTGTATCCTATAAAAAACGACGCACTATTTTTGCATGACCTAACCCACTAACAGCTTGACCACCCATTCCAGCCGTTCTAAGCTGAACCGAATGAGGAGGTCTGCCGCATAGATGGAAAAACCAAAGAGAGTCATGCTAATCAGAATGATTTTTGTATAACTTCTCAATTCAACCAGGGAGGTCCACTCAATGCGCCTTAATTCAGCTTTGATCTCTTCCCAATTTTCTGAAATATGGCGCTTAGACTTTTCCATTTCCACCCCTTAGTTTCTTTGATCTAAGTAACAGATCGAGTGCGGAGGGGATCGAACCCCCGACCGGCGACTTTGGAGATCGCTGCTCTACCAGCTGAGCTACACACCCGTGGGTGCCCACTTTATCAAGTGGGCACTCATCAATCGAGTTACTCTACAATTTTGGACACAGTCCCTGCTCCGATTGTTCGACCACCTTCACGAATGGCAAAACGCATTCCGACTTCCATCGCAACAGGCGCAATCAGTTCCACAGAAACTTCCACGTTATCACCTGGCATCACCATTTCGGTGCCAGCAGGTAATGTGACAGTTCCAGTCACGTCTGTT
Organism: uncultured bacterium; assembly: GCA_964386785.1. Taxonomy (GTDB): domain Bacteria; phylum Chlamydiota; class Chlamydiia; order Chlamydiales; family JAAKFR01; genus SZAS-3. Next base: position 115,092 of record CAYLUD010000001.1, read on the forward strand.
GTACGGAAATAGAATTGAGGTCGATATCCTCCAAAAAATGGCTTATGTCGACCACCCTCTTCTTTAGTCAATACGTACACAGTACCTACAAACTTCTTATGAGGCGTTACGGAGTTTGGAGCGCAAAGCACCATCCCTCTTTCGACATCATCTTTTTCTACTCCACGGAGAAGAATTCCAACGTTTTCGCCAGCTTCAGCATAATCCAACGTCTTATTGAACATCTCGAGCCCAATAGCAACACTGTCCTTATTTGGCTTTAATCCAACAATTTGGATTTTATCGTTCACTTTTACGACTCCACGCTCGACTCTTCCTGTTACAACAGTACCACGACCAGAGATCGAAAAGACGTCTTCAACTGGCATCAAGAAAGGCTTATCTACTTCTCGTTTTGGCGTAGGAATTTTTTCATCCACAATTGCCATGAGCTCTTCAATACTCTTCTCGTATTTTGCATCTCCCTCTAGGGCTTTCAAAGCGGATCCTTTTACGATCGAAACGTCTTTGTATCCTTTTGATTCCAAGAGCTCAGTTAATTCCATTTCAACGAGATCAATCAATTCAGCATCACTTTCGCTGATCATATCACACTTATTCAAGAAGACAACAATTGCAGGCACGCCAACTTGGTGAGCCAACAGAATGTGTTCTTTTGTTTGAGGCATCGCACCATCTGTTGCGGCAACCACAAGGATGGCTCCATCCATCTGAGCAGCACCGGTAATCATGTTTTTAACATAGTCAGCGTGACCTGGGCAGTCTACGTGAGCGTAGTGGCGATTCTCAGTTTGGTATTCCACGTGGCTAGTATTGATTGTAATACCACGCGCTTTCTCTTCAGGCGCATTATCAATCGAATCATAGTCACGGAATTTTGCGCCACCTCGCTTAGATAGCACTTTCGTAATTGCTGCAGTCAGAGTTGTTTTTCCATGGTCCACGTGTCCAATGGTTCCGATATTGACGTGCGGCTTATTTCGTTCAAAATGTTCTTTAGCCATTTCTTCCTCTTTCGTTTAAAATCTAGATTTCCTTCTGCCCGGAATAGGAATCGAACCTACGACCGCTTGCTTACCATGCAAGTGCTCTACCTCTGAGCTATCTGG
>CAYLUD010000002.1:0-55712 GCA_964386785.1 uncultured bacterium
TACCAACTAAGCTAAGCCCCCTCGATCCAGGGTTCGTGAAGCAAATGAGATTGCTTTTAATCGAACCCCCTCCTACATTTGAGGGAAGCACACCATACTGAAACTAGTGACTTTTTAGCAATATGATTTCTTTGTTTTTGCATGTAACAGCCTTGTTTGCTTGGATGACAGATGCCATGATCCAAGAACAACTAGAACAACAAATGCGTCAGCAAAACCAAACTGCACCACCACCTCCTGGCCCCCCATCCACCGCGACATATAACCCCTCTTCTACCATTCCTCCCCCAGATACACCCATCAGCTCCACTCCCACGACAACCGTAAAAACAAATGATGCCAATGTGCAAGGCATCTACTGGCTAAATTTATTAGATCAACGCCAGTATGCAGCTAGTTGGCTTGCTGGAGGCAGCTTATTAAAAGACATCATTGCACAACCGCAATGGATAGCAGCCATGGAAGCAACTCGAAAGCCATTAGGCTCGACACGTTCTAGAAAACTTTCCTCTACAACCACCTTAACTCAACTACCCAACGGGACATCAGGACATTTCACACAGCTTGTGTATCAAACTCAATTTTCGACAGGCAGCCACTCGGAACGGCTGATTATGGTCAGTCTTGCTCATACAGGAGAGTGGCGTGTGGTAGGGTACCGGGTTGAAAAATAACATTTCGATTCCTCTCTTGTTAGCTTGTGGATGGGTCCTTTGTGTAGGAAGCTTTATTGGATTCCAATTCCTTAGTTTTGCATATTGCGACCGATTTTCCTTTCGAGCTATGACGCTACCAGTAGATCCTCATCCAGAGTGGGAAGTTCCCCCTCCCCCCTATCTATCTGCGATTCTTAATCAACGCTACCACTATGTGAGCAAGGGTTCCCAATCTTTTGTCTTTGAAAGTGAGGATGGACAGTGGGTATTGAAATTTTTCCGTTTAAATCGATGGCTACATCGACCCCATAAATACACGCTTTTTTTACATACAATGCGTAGTGTCTTCCTCGCCTATCAATCTTTGCGAAGCTACTCGGCATTGGAATATATTCACTTAACAACAACCGATCACCTGCATCAAACGTTGCGGTTATATGATCGTTTGCAACGACCCTATGTATGCAACGCAGACTCTACAATTTTTTTAATTCAAAAAAAAATACAACCCTTAATCGAGTGTTTCGATAGCCAGTCTCCCACCCCCATAACGGAGCAACTGAATTATATTTTTCAGGCTCAGAATCTGATTGCACTACGATGTGCCCTGGGGATTGGAGACCAAGATGCGGTCATTCAAAAAAATATGGGCGTCCTCGATGGTCAAGTTGTTTTTTTAGACGTGGGATCTTTTTATGAAGATCCCAGTTTACAAGACTCATCAGCGACAGGGAATGAGGTCAATCACGTGATGAGAAATTTCCAATCCTGGATTGATATCCATTACCCTCTGCTTTCTCTCAACAACACAAATGAGTTATTCCTTTCTATGTCGTCTTGAAGCATCCCGTAACCTAAGCTAAGATATTCTTGCATTTTTTAGATTCCATCTTTAGACTACCCCCTTTAGATTGAAGGAGAATTTTATCAATGAAGGATAAACCCAATTACACCTGGACTGCTGAAGAACTGCTTGATGACGTAGACTTTCGAGCAGAGGAAGCAGACCAGTTTAAGAAATTATTGAATCTACCAAAACAAGATGCAGCCGCTAAAGATTCCGGATTAACAGCTGGAACCATTCTACGGGGAAAAATTGTAGAAATCACCCGCGACTTCGTGGTGGTTGATGTAGGGTTGAAGTCGGAGGGTCTTGTTCCCACTTCTGAATTCACCGATCCCGATGATTTAGTTCTTGAAAATGAAGTAGAAGTCTACCTAGATCATGCTGAAAATGAACAGGGGCAGATCGTTCTTTCTAGAGAAAAAGCCTTTAGACAACGGCAATGGGAATACATCATTCAGCACTGCGAAGAAGGATCTATCGTTAAAGGAAAGATTCTCAGAAAAGTCAAAGGCGGCTTGATTGTGGACATTGGAATGGAAGCCTTCCTTCCAGGCTCTCAAATCGACAATAAGCGCATTAAGAGTTTAGATGAGTTCATTGGAATTACATGCGAATTTAAGATTCTCAAAATCAATCTTGAGAGAAAAAACATTGTAGTATCTCGACGTGAGCTGTTAGAAGCTGAGCGCATTTCTAAGAAAGCTGAGATGCTTGACTCTATTAAAGAAGGCGATGTGTGCCGCGGCGTGGTTAAAAACATTACTGACTTTGGAGTCTTCCTTGATTTAGATGGGATTGACGGATTACTTCATATCACAGATATGACATGGAAGCGTATTAAACATCCTTCTGAGATGGTCGATCTTGGACAAGAGCTTGAAGTCATGATCCTTGGTGTTGATAAAGAGAAAGGTCGAGTTGCGCTAGGTTTGAAACAAAAAGAGCACAATCCTTGGGACGAAATTGAAGTAAAATATCCTCCAGGAACTCGTATTAAGGGTAAAATTGTGAAACTCCTACCTTATGGCGCCTTTATTGAGATTGAACCTGGCATTGAAGGATTAATCCATATTTCCGAAATGTCATGGACTAAAGCTGTAAACGATCCTAGTGAGATTGTGAATAAAGGAGACGACGTAGAGGCGATTGTTCTTGCTATCCAAAAAGAAGAGGGGAAAATTTCTTTAGGGATCAAGCAAATTAAATCAAATCCATGGGACGATGTAGAGACTAAATACCCTCCAGGCACCAATGTGCAAGCGGAAGTGAAAAGTCTCACCAACTATGGGGCCTTTGTTGAGTTAGAGCCAGGCATTGAAGGCTTAATTCATATTTCTGATTTAAGTTGGATCAAGAAAGTATCGCATCCTTCTGAGCTCTTTAAAAAAGGGGATCATGTTGTAGCTGTCGTGCTTTCTATCGATAAAGAAAGCAAAAAAATCACCCTAGGAATTAAGCAGTTAAGCTCAAATCCTTGGGAGCGAATTGAATCTACATTTCCTGTAGGATCTTTCGTTAAAGGAAAAGTCACTAAAGTCACAGCATTTGGTGCCTTTGTAGAGCTAGAAAACGGGATTGAAGGATTAATTCACGTTTCTGAGTTGTCAGATCAACCGTTTGCGAAAGTAGAAGACATTATTTCATCTGGTGATTCTGTGACAGCAAAGGTCATGAAGTTAGATCCAGAGCACAAAAAAGTCTCTCTTTCTATTAAGGAGTTCTTGATTGATCAGAATCAAGTCAATCGAGACGACATCCTTGTAGGGGACTTGGAGACAACTGAATCAGCAGCTCCTTCTCGCTCTCGCAAGAGAGATTAACCCTAGCGGCTCCCCTGATTCTTCACCTCATGGGGAGGGTGGACCTTGAGTTATATACGCAAGGTCCACCGTAAATTGGTGGGGTGGGGTCTTGGCGGGATAACCCCTGAACTCGCGGCAGATATTTCTTCTAAGGAGAACAAGATGAATAAAGATCTCGTAGCTATTTTTGAGTACATGGAACGAGAAAAAGGCATCAAACGAGAGCTCGTGATGGATGCCATTCAAACGGGGTTAACTGCTTCCATTAGAAAAAGTTTAAAAGATGAAGCTAACGTTTCTGTTTCCATTTCCAAAATGGGAGACATCCAAGTTTCTTGTGAAAAAGAAATTGTAGAGCAAGTAGAGTCCTCTGCAAGGGAAATTTCTCTTCTAGCTGCGAAAGAATATGACCCCGATGCAGAGTTAGGTCAATATATCGATGTCCCAGTAAAACCCGAACGCTTTGGTAGAATAGCAGCAGCTACTGCACGTCAGATTATTTCGCAGCTGTTGAAGGGCGCTGAACGCGACGTCGTATATGAGGAATATAAACACCGAATCGGTGAAATCATTAGCGGTGTTGTAAAACGAACGTTTAAGGGAAACAATTTAGTGATTGATTTGGGTAAAGTTGAAGCGATTTTGCCCATGAGGAACTATCCCAAAACGGAAGAGTATAAGGTGGGAGAAAAAGTATTAGCTCTCTTATTCGAAGTAAAAGAGCTAGAAAATGGCAGCGTAGAAGTCGTATTAACTCGCAGTCACCCTGAATTTGTTCGTCAGTTATTCAAACAAGAAGTCCCTGAAGTAGAAGATGGTACGATTGAGATTATTAGTATTGTACGAGAAGCTGGGTATCGCACGAAACTGTTAGTGCGTTCTTTAGACCCAAAAGTCGATCCCGTAGGCGCTTGTGTTGGAGTGCGAGGCACCCGAGTGAAGAATGTTATTCGGGAGCTCAATGAAGAGAAAATTGACATTATTCCTTGGTCTCCTGATTTAGAAACATTATTGCAAAGCATTTTGTCTCCACTTGAAATCCGAAAACTAGGTTGCGATGAGGAAGAAAAAATCATAGCTATTGTGGTAGATGATACGGAGTACGCCGCAGTCTTAGGGAAACGAGGCATGAATGCTCGCCTGATAGGACAACTATTAGGATATGAACTCGAAGTACAACGAATGAGTGAGTATAATAAATCTATGGAAATTCAACGCTTTCAGCTTGCAGAAGATGTAGACCCTGCTCTTGATTTGCCTCTTGAAATTCCAGGAGTAAATAAATTGGCTGTCCAAAACGTGATACAGGCCGGTCATGACACTCTACGTAAAGTCCTCCGACTCTCTGTAACGGATTTGGCGAGCGTACCGGGCATTAGCGTAGAGATAGCCTACAAAATTCTAGAAGAAGCTAGCAAATTACGGAGTGAATAACCTTGGCCAAACATCTGAAGCTCAAGATCAAGAATACCCAACTCGCGAATGCCACTGATTTGGATAAATTAAAGGAGAGACTGGAGAAAAAACCCGTATCTCTTCCAAAGCCGCCTCAGAATGAGCCAAAAGTACCTGTGAGTGAAAAAGAAAAAGCCGAGCCATTAGTAGCAGAAAGCACGGACCCACAGACGCTCTCATCAGAACCTGTTGCCGACCCCGCAGATGCAGCTCCAAAAATTAAAGCTAAGGCCAAGTCTTCGTTTACTCCAGGCTTACAAAAAGAGGAAGAATCATTAATTCCTCAATTTCGCGAACGGTCTGTCTCTTTAGCTACTGCAGCACCTGGGGCTTCTGCGCCGATAAAAGAACGTCTAGGTCCCACAGGGCGTCATGTGAATGACTTGCTAAAAAAGGCAACAGAGCAAAAAGAAGCGGCGATTAAAGAGGCTAAAGAAAAAAGGCTTCTCCAAGCTCGCTCTCCCCAATCTCTCCCGTTGAACAAGCGTAGACCTGGCGCTCCCTCTTCCTCTCCCCCATCCTCTCAAACTGCTAAGGATGCTACCGCAAAGACATCTACAGACAAAGATGACAAGAACAGGACAGCCAAGAAGGCTCGGCCTGTTCGTGATTTTAAGGACGTGAAGCCTTCGCGATCTTTGGAAGCAGGAAAAGGGTTTGATGCACGAGATCGAGCTGGACTAAGAGCTGAGGAAGACGAGGCATGGAGAGCGAAACGAAGAGGAGCTAAGGCAACGATTTCTCGAGAGGAGGAATATCAACGCCCGACTTCTCTCTGCGTACGGCTACCTATTACCGTTAAGGATTTGGCTGCGGCTATGAAATATAAAGCGTCTGAGTTAATTCAGAGGCTTTTCCTGCAAAACATGACGTACACACTGAACGATTATTTAGAAGACGAAACCGCAGTGCAGTACTTAGGCCAAGAATTCGGTTGTGATATCACAATAGACACCTCAGAAGAAACGCGTATTCGGATTACTGCGGAACGAGTCAATGAGGAAATTGCAAATACAGACCCATCTTCTCTTATTTTCCGTCCCCCAGTCGTTGCCTTTATGGGACATGTGGATCATGGAAAAACTAGCTTAATTGATGCTATTCGTAAAAGTAATCGAGTAGCGGATGAGGCGGGAGCGATTACCCAGCATATTGGCGCATTTATGTGCCAAACCGCTGTCGGTCCTATCACGATTCTAGACACCCCTGGTCACGAAGCCTTTTCTGCGATGAGAGCTCGAGGAGCTGAGGTGACGGATATTGTTGTCCTCGTTGTGGCTGGAGATGAGGGGCTCAGAGAGCAAACCAAAGAGGCTCTGCAACACGCAAAATTAGCTGGCGTAACCATTGTTGTCGCGATTAACAAATGTGACAAGCCGAACTTTAACGTAGAAACGGTCTATCGCGAATTATCAGAGGTCGAATTACTTCCTGAAGCGTGGGGCGGACAGACCATTACTGTAAACACTTCCGCTGTAACAGGGCAAGGGATCCCACAAATGCTCGAAATGTTGGCTCTTCAAGCTGAGATGTTAGAGCTAAAGGCTAATCCTAATGCACGAGCTCGAGGTACAGTTTTAGAATCTGAAATGCACAAAGGAATGGGCTGTGTTGCAACTGTATTAGTTCAGAATGGAACGCTGCATTGTGGTGACGCCCTTGTTTTCGAGCGTCACTATGGTCGTGTGAAAACGATGCATAATGACCTTCGCCAATCTCTCCAATCTGCTGGGCCCTCCTTTCCTGTGGAGATCACGGGGCTATCGGGCTTACCTTCCGCGGGGGATCCTTTTATTGTTGTAAAGAGCGAGAAAGAAGCGAAACATATTGTCGAACAACGTGAAGTAGGACATAGTGAACGTCTCTTACGCCTTCGAAAAGGTCCAGCTCTTGATTCTCTGTTAGAGCAAGCTCAAGGGAAAAAAACTCTGAATCTGATCATAAGATCCGATGTACAGGGATCGACAGAGGCATTGAAAACTTCCTTATTAAAAATCCAATCTGACAAGGCTGACCTCAATATCGTCTTTACTGGGGTAGGAGAAATTTCGGAATCCGATGCCCAGTTAGCTGCAGCATCTCATTCGGTGATTTTAGGATTCCATACGAATATTGAACCACATGCAGCAACTCTGATTAAAGATTTAGGGCTTACTGTCATTCAACACGATGTGATTTACCATGCAATTGATGATGTCAAGCGCCTTATGACTGGTCTTCTTGATCGAATTGAAGAAGAGCGTAATATGGGTACAGCTGAGGTTCGAGCTGTGTTTAAATCGTCTAATCTTGGTTTTATCGCGGGCTGTATGGTTTTAGATGGGATTATTGTTCGAAACCATCATGTACGCGTGATTCGAAACAAAGCAGTAGTCTGGAATGGTTTTATAGCTTCGCTAAAACGAAACAAAGACGATGTCAAAGAAGTGAAAAAAGACTTTGAGTGTGGTATTGTATTGCAGGGATTTGATGGATTTCAACCTGGCGACTTGTTACAAACTTACGAAATCACCTACAAACAACAGGAATTATAATCTGTGGACAAGCGGCGGTTAGATCGAGTCAATTCTCTTTTACTAGAAGTACTTTCTGATGTGATCGCTAAGGAGGTGAAAGACCCTCACTTGCCGGGGCTGATTACGGTCACTCAAGTCAAAACTTCTCCTGACTTACAGTATGCTAAGGTGTACGTCAGTGTAATTGGCGATGCTCAACACAAGAGAGAGGCAATCAAAGTACTGAAACGAGCTTCGGGGTTTATTGCCACTCGGGCTGCCAAGGAAGTACAATTGCGCTACTTCCCCTCTTTGTCTTTTTTCATTGACGATACTTTAGATCATCAGATACATATCGAAGAGATTCTTAAACAGATCCGCAGCACGGAGCAAAAGCAAGCCGATGAATAATCTCGAGGCTCTTGATGCACAAGAGGAAGAGACCCCGCTATGTACTCGTTTGCAGGAAGGAATTCTCTTAGTAGATAAACCTGAAGGCAAAACATCCTTTAGCCTCGTCCGCGCGTTACGACGCATCACTGGCATTCAAAAAATTGGACATGCTGGAACTCTTGACCCATTTGCAACAGGTGTCATGGTATACTTGATTGGCAAAAACTATACCTCTATGTCCGATCAATTGCTGAGTGCAGAAAAAGAATATATTGCTAAGGTGTGTCTAGGTGTGACCACAGATACGTATGATTGTGACGGTAAAATCATGGCTCAATCGAAAAAAAAACCGTCTACCGAAGCTGTTATTCAAGTCCTTTCCAAATTTCATGGGGAAATTTCTCAAACACCCCCTATGTATAGTGCAAAAAAAATTGGAGGGAAAAAACTATACGAACTAGCAAGAAAAGGGATCACGATAGGGCGCCCGGCTTCGCTAGTGTCCGTGCGCTGTACTCTTCTAGAGTATTCGTACCCCTACCTGTCGATCCAGGTATCCTGCAGCAAGGGAACCTACATTCGGAGTCTTGCTAGTGACTTGGGCACTTATTTAGGATGTGGAGCACACCTCTGCGAACTTCAGCGTGTGCGTAGTGGCCTATTTACCTTACAACAATGCATCAATGGAAGTTTGCTGTTTTCCGATTCTATATTTGACATTTCTCCTTATTTGATACGAGATTTGACTCCATGGCTACACCCTGTTCGCTAACTCTAGGTGTTTTTGATGGGGTGCACTTAGGTCATCAACATTTACTTAGAGCCCTTACTCATAAAAGGGTGGTGTTCACGTTTTCTAATCACCCTCTGACCGTGTTATCTGGTGTCACTCCCCCTTTACTGATGTGCGCCCATCATCGCATGGATCTATTACGAAATTTTGCAGATGAAGTCATTGCGAGCCCTTTTGATCCGCAGTTAGCCAAGCTATCTCCAGAAACCTTCATTCGTCAGCTTAAGAAACACATTTCTTTTACTCATTTAGTATTAGGGCATGATGCTGTATTTGGACATGAAAGAGCTGGGTCTCCAGATCTTCTTAGAAAACTCAGTCAACACATGCAATTTTCTCTAAGTTATGTACAACCTTTTCAGTTGAATGGAGAGATCGTATCGAGTCGATTAATTCGAGAGTATCTCCTTCATGGCAAATTAGACCATGTAGCTACTCTATTGGGTAGACCCTATTCGATTCGAGGCATTGTGACGGAAGGTCAGCATCTTGGTCAAATATTAGGATTTCCCACTGCCAACTTATCTATAGGAGAATTAGCTCTGCCGCCTCCAGGCGTCTATTCCGTGCGAGCTAAACAGACCACTCCACATCACCCATATTGGAAAGCTATTGCTAATCTTGGCCATGCACCCACAATCCATACCAATCGTTCCCTACTCTTAGAAGTGCATATTCTGGATCCATGCCCTCCCAACCTTTATGGTCAAGAGATAGAAGTAGAATTCATTTCTTTTCTGAGAAACGAGAAGAAATTTTCTTCTATGGAGCAGCTGATGCTACAAATTCAACAAGATGTCAAGTATCGACTAAGCATGCAAAAATAAGATGATGTCGCCATCCTGCACGATATAGCCTCGACCTTCTGCTCGTAACTTACCTTCTTCACGAGCTCCTTGTCGGCCCCCATATGCAAGAAAATCGGCTGTAGATACGACTTCCGCACGAATAAAACCTTTCTCAATATCAGAATGAATTTTTCCAGCAGCCTCTACAGCAGTAGTGCCTCTTGAAATCGTCCAAGCCCTTGTTTCCATTTCTCCGGCAGTAATATAGGTCATTAAATCTAGTAAATCAAAGGAAGCCCGAATAAGACGATGCAGTCCTGTTTCTTGCAATCCAACGCTGGCCAAAAACTCTTTTTGCTCATGAGGTGGAAGCTCTGCAATTTCTGATTCTAATTTTGCACAAATAGCAACTACTTTGCCCCCATCTTGCGCTGCAAACTCGCGCACACGTGCGGTATGCTCATTTTCCATATGAGGTAGGTCTTCCTCCCCAACATTCATGGCATAGAGGACTTTTTTCTGAGTAAGTAAGGGATAGGGCTGTAATAAAATTTCTTCTTCTTTCGTTAAATGAAACTGCCGTACAGGCTTCTCTTGTTCTAAATGAGCCAAAACACGACGCAATAGATCCACAGTTGGTTGCATCTCACGATTCGATTTCAGCTGTTTCTCCAATCGATTTAAGCTACTCTGCACAGATTGCATATCTGCCAAAATCAACTCTAAGTTGATTGTAGTAATATCGGAAATAGGATCTACACGACCTGACACATGAACAATATCTTGTTGTTCAAAACAGCGGACCACATGCACAAGAGCATCTGTTTGCCGAATATGAGATAGAAATTGATTTCCTAACCCTTCACCCTGAGAAGCTCCCTTTACCAAACCAGCAATATCTACAAACTTCATCGCTGCATATAGAATTCTTTTAGAATGAGAAAGGCGAGAAATTTCTTCCAGTCTAGGATCATAGACATCTACGACTCCTACATTGGGATCAATGGTACAAAAAGGGAAATTAGAAGAAGCTGCTCCTGCCTTGGTCAACGCATTAAACAACGAAGTCTTCCCTACATTAGGAAGGCCGACAATACCACATTCTTTCTGAGACATACATCGAGTATACAGGGAGGGGACAAATTTTTGGACTATTTTTTCTCTGCCACTGGTGAGGGGTAAAGATGGTACAGGTTGCTTGTATAGAGTTTCTGCTGCAGGCCCATCCAATCTGGAAACCATGCAAACTGCGCTATGGAGGCCGCTATACACCAAGGAGCGCAATGCCTTTGAATCATTCTCCATCCTAGACAACTCCAACTAATAGATGCTGTAAGCTTTACGCAATCTGTATGCCCTGAAACAACAGGATAGAAAGGAAGGTAGGCTAGTGCGGGCACGTACACATGGCATCTTACGAATCGATACAGTTAGCACAAACATCGTACCTTGCACATAAGAATAAGCAAACAAATTGCAGTCTATGAAAAATCAACTATACTCAATCGCATGGCTGAAAAAAGCGAAAAGGCTACCCCAAAGAAACTTCGGGATGCTCGAAAAAAGGGACAGGTAGCCAAATCTCAAGATTTTCCTTCTGCTATCACTTTTGTTGTTGCGCTTGCTTTTACGCTTTATTTAAGTTCCTATTTATACAATAAATTAGCGGGATTTCTTGTTGCTTGCTTTAAAGAAGCTCCAAAAACTGACCTTGCTTTCACAGCTCCCATCGTTGTGAAAAACATGCTCATGGTCATTTTAGAAAGCTCGTTACCGATTGCTATAGTGGTCGCTGCTGTAGGGTTGCTAGTGGGTTTCCTTATTGTAGGTCCCGTGTTCTCAGCAGAGGTCCTCAAACCAGATATTAAACGGCTCAACGTTGTAGAAAATCTGAAGCAAAAGTTTAAATTACGCACTTGGATTGAGTTACTTAAGTCTATTTTGAAAATATGTGGAGCGGCCTTGCTGATCTATTTTTTTGTAAAAAAAGACGTCGGACTACTCATCTATACAATTACACAACCTCCATTAGTCGGCTTTATGATTTTTCAAAAAATCGCCATGCGCGTCATTCTAGCTGTAGGGATCTATTTTATCATCATTGCGGTTGCCGATCTCATTTACCAACGTCTTCAGTTTGCGAAAGATATGAAGATGGAGAAATTTGACGTGAAACAAGAATTCAAGGATACTGAGGGAAATCCAGAGATTAAGGGAAAACGGCGTCAATTAGCGCAGGAAATTGCGTATGATCAAGGAGGAATCAACCAAGTTCGTAAGGCTAAGGCTGTGATTTCCAACCCTCATGATGTGGCTATAGCGATTGGCTATCAACCCAAGCGGTATAAAGCTCCTTGGATTCTTACAATGGGGACAGGTGAGTTGGCTATCTTGATTATTAAAGAAGCAGAAAAAAGAGGCGTTCCTGTGATGAGGAATGTACCTTTGGCACATGAATTGCTTGATAAGGGGCAAATCAACCGGTTTGTTCCTGAATCTACTTATGAGGCGATCGGAGAAATTTTATTATATATCGAGTCTTTGGGTGATACATCCGAAGAAAATGAAGAGGGAATACATTGAAGGCTCTATTTTACCGATTGTTTGGCAGTGAATCTACTGTCGGATTTATCAATCGATCCAGCGACTTGGTTTTAGCTGGGTGGATGCTTGCAATCATTATCATGATTGTCTTGCCCGTCCCCCCTCCGGTCATTGATCTGGTCATTACATTTAATCTTACAGCAGCCGTGGCCATTCTTATGGTGGCGCTTTATATTCCAAGCGCAATTCACCTTTCGATGTTCCCATCTATCCTACTGGTTACCACGATTTTCCGATTAGGGGTTAGCATTGCCACAACACGCCAGATTCTCCTAAAAGCGTATGCCGGTGAAATCATTAGCGCTTTTGGAAATTTTGTCGTAGGAGGCAATTATGTGGTGGGGATGGTCATCTTCCTGATTATCACTATCGTACAATTTATTGTGGTAACAAAAGGAGCGGAGCGAGTTGCTGAGGTAGCTGCGCGATTTCGCTTAGATGCAATGCCTGGGAAACAAATGGCCATCGACGCCGACCTACGAGCCGGGGTGCTAGATGCCAACCAGGCTAGAGAAAAAAGAGCGATGATCCAGAAAGAAAGCGAGTTATACGGAGCCATGGATGGGGCCATGAAATTCGTGAAGGGCGATGTGATTGCTAGCATTGTAATCGCCTTCGTCAATATCGTAGGAGGTCTGATTATTGGAGTAGGCATGCACAAAATGAGCCTGGGTCAGGCTGCTCGTGTCTATACTATTCTCTCGATTGGTGATGGATTAGTAGCCCAAATCCCCTCTCTCATCATCTCATTGACTGCCGGTTTAGTGACTACCAGAATCTCTAGCGATCGTAAAGATGCCAATTTAGGAAGAGAGATTGCTGGACAACTATTAAAAGAGCCTCGGGCGATTTTTATTGCCTCAGGTGCCGTTTTTGGTTTGGGTTTCCTAAAAGGATTTCCACTCTGGAGTTTTTCGTTATTAGCCCTTGGTCTGCTCATCGCTGGCATAGCGATATATCGAATGAAAAAACAAGAAGCTGCAAAAGGATTGTCCGCCCCCGCTATAGGTACAGCCACGGATTCGGAGGGGCATTCCGTTGTTGCGGGGGGGGTTGATAATTTTGCACTCACCCTGCCAGTCATTCTAGAATTAGGTAAATACCTTTCTCAAATAGTAAAAACGAAAAGTAAGGGTGCAACGCGCTTGATGGAAGACTTAATTCCTAAAATGAGAGCGGCTCTCTACCAAGATATGGGCATTCGTTATCCTGGGGTCCACGTGACAACGGACTCTACCACATTAAGCTACGCTGAATATGCCATCCTTCTGAATGAAGTACCCGTGATTCGAGGCAAAGTATTAGAACAACACGTACTAACAAACGAAATAGAGCAAAATTTGCAGCGATACAATATTCCTTTTGTTGTACAAAAAGGAGCGTTTGGACTCCCCTCTGTTTGGGTGAACGAAAGTTTTATTCCCATTTTAGACAAGGCAGCGATTAAGTATTGGAAACCACTAGAAGTGGCAATTTTACATCTCTCCTATTTTTTTCGACAAACAGCACAAGAGTTTCTTGGAATTCAAGAAATGCGTGCGATGCTCGAGTTTATGGAACGGTCATTTCCCGATCTTGTGAAAGAGGTCACGAGGCTTGTGCCCCTACAGAAGCTCACGGAAATTTTTCGTCGACTGGTGCAAGAACAAATTTCGATTAAAGATTTGAGAACCATTATGGAAGCCCTATCCGAATGGGCTCAAACAGAAAAAGACACCGTACTTCTTACTGAATATGTCCGTTCTTCTTTAAAACGTTACATCACCAATAAATATTCGCAAGGCAAGTCTACCATCTCAGTGTATCTTTTGGATCCAGAAATTGAAGAAATCGTACGTGGAGCAGTAAAACAAACTTCTGCAGGTTCTTATCTTGCCCTAGATCCAGATTCTATCAACCGCATTATGCGTTCTATGAGACAAACGATCGTTCCTATACCACCTGGGGGTCAGCCCGCGGTAGTACTCACCGCCATCGATGTCCGACGCTTTGTGAAGAAGCTCATTGAAAGTGAATACCCAGATATTGCAGTAATCTCCTATCAAGAGATTTTACCTGAAGTCAGAATTCAACCTTTAGGTAGGATCCAGTTGGGATAGCAAGAGGGAAGAGGGGGGGGTAATGTCGGAACCAGTGGAATCGTTGGCGCAAATTCAACAGCAAGCGGCCCAGCGTATTGCTAAAGAAGAAGAGATTGAGCAACTCGAGGTCGAAGATGGCATGGCGGAATTGGCTCAGGATCCTACAGAAAATACGGCAGCCTCAGAGCGAGCGCAACAACGACACGCTCGTAATAAAAACCTAGAGGCTCGAAAATGGTCGAAAGCCGAGTCGGGACAGGACTCTAGTCCCCATATTATTGGATTAGAAGAACGACAAGAAGAAGATGTCGCGCATTATTTCCAAGAGCGAAACCCGGAATTGCCCGCTGACAGGTTGCTGGCGCTCAAAAAAAAACTCTCTCCTTCTCTCTCCTCTCAAGAGATTCAAGAACAAGTCGTTTCATTTTTTTCAGACCCAGCACTAGCGGATGATGCGTTTGCATATCTGATTCAGATATCTCAACCCCCTTTAAAAGAGCTGATTCAGGAAGCCAAAACGTCCTTTTTTGCAGCACACCAGCGTGAAATTATTGGTGGTAAAAACATTACTGAAATTGCGCGGGACTTCGTTACAGAGGGACTAGCACCATCACCTACTCCATTGCGAGCCCTCTATGCCAATGTGACAGGAATTGAGCGCCCACATAACGATTTATTCGAGTTTTTATCTAAACAGTATTCATTTCATCAGCTCCAACCCACAGTTGCCTTTTTGTTACAATCCATTTCCTATGAGCTAAAATCTGAGGGCCCTTCTATTGAAAAAGAAAAATTATTACGTCTGATGCAAGGCGTGAAAGACCTAGAGTCCATTCTAGCGATCTACATGCATTTTCAGGATAGTATTCCTCTCATGCGGCGTCAATATGCTGAGCTAGGCGCTTCGTACCCCGAGAATATTCAATTTGAAATCTTGACAAAAGCTTTTATGAATATAGTCTACGATCGATATCCGACAAAAGATAAGGTAATGAAGGCTGTCGAACAACTAGGTATTGGAACAGACCCAGAAAAAGTCATCTTTCTTTCACGATTTCGAGATGCAATACGAAATGTTTCGCCGCGTCTTTACCAAAATAACGACCATCCTCAGAAATTAAATCTTGCGTTCATTTCTGCTTTGGAGCAATTAGAGGAAGAGGATCGAGAAGATCAAATCAAATAAGGGCTTACATGACAACATACGATGCCTTATTATCTGATTGGGGAAAGCTTGTCGGGCTCTCTCTGCATTTAAGATCCAAGCCTGTTTGTTGTGTGCGTATTCCGAATGGTTTAGAACTACACCTCGATTTAGATCAGGAACAAGATCAGCTCGTTCTTAGTATTCCTTTAGGTACAGTACCCTTAGGAACCTATGCTGACGAATTATTCTGTGCCGCTCTAATACATAATGGGATATCCAAGCGCCCCTTAGGAATTCTGTCTTATAGTGATGTGCTGCATTCTTTTTTACTCCACGAACAACTACCCTTAGCAACTTGTTCTGCAGAACTCCTTCAAGAGCGAATCGAGATCGTATCCTCAACTGCTACCCTATGGAAAAATGCCATAGCACAACAAATAGTTCCTGCTATAGATGAGGCAGCAGCCCATCCCTCTCCCCTTCAACTCTATCCCCAGAGGCAAGCGACTTAATGAAAAAAGAAGATCTACTCAAGAGTCCTCTTCAAGCCGCTTGGCAAGCGGTAGGCATCCAGGATCACCATGGTATTGTGGTACCTTTATTTTCCTTACACTCTAAGAACAGCTGCGGAATTGGAGAATACCTCGATCTCTTACCCCTAATAGATTGGTGCCAGGGTTGTGGGTTTGATGTCATCCAATTACTACCCCTCAATGATGTAGGGCTGGGAACCAGTCCTTATGATGCCATCTCTGCCTTTGCATTAAACCCAACCTATCTTTCTCTGAAAGATCTTCCTTATTTAGATCGAATACCCAATGCAGAAGAGCGACTACATAAAATTGCGTACTGGACACAGACGGATCGCGTAAAACACCATATTGTTAGGGAATTAAAACAGGTATTCTTACGGGAATACGTCGCTCAAGTTGGGCCTCTGTTATTGGAAGATGGTGCAGTTGCTCGATTTGCAGAGGAGCAGTCTTTTTGGTTACCTGCTTACTGTTTATTCAAATCATTAAAAGAATTTCATTATTGGAAAAAATGGGAAGAATGGCCTGAAGAACATCGATCCCAAGAAGGACTCTTGGCTTTGCTTCAGCAACCCAGTTGGGCTGAGGCGATACAGTTTCATCAACTACTCCAATTTCTTTGCTTTCAACAACTTTCTTATGTAAAAAAAGTATCCGAAGAAAAAAAAGTCCTATTAAAAGGCGACCTTCCCATACTGATTAATAAAGAAAGTGCCGATGTGTGGTTCTTTCGTAATCTATTCCAATGTGACTACTCAGCTGGGGCTCCTCCAGATATGTATTCTCCGGAAGGGCAAGATTGGGGCTTTCCTATTTATAACTGGAAGGCCCTCGAAGAAAGTCAGTATACCTGGTGGAAAGAACGGATTCGATATGCCGCTTCTTTTTACCACCTATATCGGCTTGATCATATTGTTGGTTTTTTCCGAATTTGGTCTATGAAACAAGGCCAACATGCACAAGAAGGCCATTTTATTCCTTCTAGCGATGAAGAAAGCGTCAGAGCTGGGAAACAACACCTCTCTCAAATCATAGCAGGATCTACGATATTGCCTATTGGAGAAGATCTAGGCTCTGTTCCCCCATATGTACGAAGCACTCTGACAGAATTAGGTATTTGTGGAACAAAAGTTATGCGATGGGAGCGCCATTATGATACAGATGGTAGCTTCATTCCAGTAGATCAGTATCCTATTTGTAGTATGACTACCGTTTCTACCCATGATTCTGATCTTCTGCGGGGATGGTGGACCCATGCTCCAAAAGATGCGCATCTGTTTGCTATGTCGAAAGGCTGGTTGTACCTGCCCTTTCTTTCTTCGGAACACCACTTTGATATCCTACAAGACAGCCATCGATCGGGTTCTATTTTTCATATCAATTTATTACAGGAATACCTGTCTTTAATACCTGAATTGGCCGGCTCTCCCCATCAAGAACGAATCAATATTCCAGGAAAGGTGTTAGATTCTAACTGGACCTATCGTTGTCCCATTTCTATAGAAGGATTAGCAGATCACGATATGTTGAGAATGAAAATTAAACAAATTTTAAAAAAGGATTAGTATGGACATTCAACAAGAACAGCTAAATCTAGAAGTTGAACTGTTGCTTACACAATTGCTTGTTCCTACCCCTAAAGCAATTCTTGGATCCTTAGCTACTCAAAAAAATGAATTGTTGGCATTAAAACAGAGAATTCAGAATCTTCCCCCTGAAGTCAGTCAAAGTTTATTGAATGATATTCTTTCTGTGTCTCGCTATCCACATCAAGTCGTGCTATTTAATGATCAAAATACAAAACGCATTGTAAATACTCATGTAGGCATGGGTCATCTTTACGCTCTGACTCTAGCCTTCCTATCCAATCCTCTGAAAAAAGACATTCCTGTTAATGCTCTAAAGAACAATCAGGCCACCATTTTAGATTTCACAAAAAAAGAGTACTTATCCCCAAAAGAAGGGATTGAATTCATGATCTTAGTATTGAATATGACAAAATCTCTGATACAAATCCTAGAAACCTATGCTCTAGAATGCCCGATCCCTGAAAGCTCATTTCAGAAAAATTAATGCATCGTCAGGCCGCCGTCTACAGCAAATACCTGACCTGTAATATAGGCTGCCATGGGGGTTGCTAAAAAAAGAGCGAGTTGCGCTACGTCTTCCACAGATCCGAAGCGCCCTAACGGAATTCGAGAAAGAAATGCCTGCTTGTGCTCTGGTGTCAGGGCATCTGTCATGTCACTTTGAATAAAACCTGGAGCTATGCAGTTGACAGTAATCCCCCTAGAACCTACTTCTTGCGCTAAAGATTTAGAAAAGCCAATCATACCCGCTTTCGCAGCTGCATAATTGGTTTGTCCAGCATTCCCTATCAGTCCTACCACGGAAGAAATATTAATGATTCTACCCTGCCTCGCCTTTAACATCGGACGAACCAATGTCTTACAAAGATAAAAGATCGAGGATAGATTTGTAGTGATGACCTGATCCCAATCACGAGCCGATAATTTCATTAATAGCTGATCCCGAGTAATTCCAGCGTTATTCACTACAATATCCACACGCCCGTGTTCTTCTAACACGCTCTCACCAAATTGCACCACTGCTTCAGGCGTAGAGAGGTCTACTTGACGGAAACAACTTTCTGCGGTGACCTTACGAAGTTCATCTGCAACCTTCTCACCCAATTCTTTATTAGTACCACAAATCACTACACGAGCACCCTGTGAAGCAAGAGCCAAAGCAATCGCTTTGCCAATTCCTCGAGTTCCTCCTGTCACAATTGCCACTTGGTCTTGTAACATCATATGCGGCTCCTTTTATAAGGCTGCTGCCAAGGTTTCTAAATCTTTCGGCTCATTAATGGTGATGATAGGCTTACCCGGTAGGATTTTGCGATGCAACCCCGTTAGCACAGAGCCCGACCCAATCTCAATAAACACATCGGCATCACGGAGAGCCTCCATCGAAGCTGTCCATAACACAGGAGCGGTAATCTGCTTCTTTAGGGCTTTCAGAATTGCATCTTTTGTCGTATGCATTTGGCCTGTAGCATTCGATACAATCGGAACGCCTTGAGAGTGGAATGGAGCTTCGTCTATGCGCGCTGCAACGGCCTCTTCTGCTGACTGCATCAGTCCGCTATGAAACGCCCCTTGCACTTCTAGAGGAATGACCCGTTTTGCTCCCTTTTCTTTAGCTAAAGCCGAGCCTCGTTGGATAGCATCTCTAGTACCAGATAGCACAATTTGACCTGGTGAATTAATATTAGCAGCCCAAAGTCCTTGACCAATTTCATCCACAACTTCCAACACAACTGGTATGCTTAATCCTAATACAGCAGCCATACCACCAGGATGCTCTCGACAGGCTTTGCCCATAGACTCAGAACGAAATGTGACAAGATCTAAGGCTGCATGCAGAGATATCCACTCTCCTGCTACTAGCGCTGTATATTCACCTAAACTGTGCCCTGCACAGGCAAATGGTTTCATACTAGGAAATTGAGAACGCAACACACTGACCATAGCAAGACTTGTAGCATAAAGCCCCGGTTGGCTATTGATAGTTAACTTTAAATCAGCTTCATCTCCTTCAAAGAGTAGTCGAGAAAGTGGTCTAGCTAACCATTCATCAACCTCCTCAAACACCTCTCGTGCAACAGCGAAGTCATCAAAAAATAACTTGCCCATCCCCACTGATTGAGAACCTTGCCCAGGAAAAAGCCACACTATTTTTTTCATGTTTTATCCTCTGCCTGCTGAGTTAAGAGAACTGCCCCCCAGGTAAATCCAGCTCCAAAGGCAACAAGTAATAGATGATCCCCTTCCTTGATTTGCCCACTGGCATACAGTTCATATAAGGCAATGCCCAGTCCAGATGCAGAGGTATTTCCATATTTATGCAAGGTCTTTACCACGCATTGCGGGTCAATATTGAATCGTTTGCCCATCGCATCGATAATCCGCTCATTGGCCTGATGAGGGATGAGCCAGTTAATAGAAGATTGTTCCAGCTCCGCCTTCTGCAAACAAGTTTTTGCTGCCTGTTCCATCCTGCGAACAGCATGTTTAAATACCTCTTGTCCTTCCATTTTGATATAATGTTGCCGCTCGGAGACTGTGGTGGCGGAGGCGGGCAATCTAGCTCCACCAGCAGGTATGCGCAGCAGCTCAGCTACCCCCCCGTCACTGCCAAGAGAGGTTTCCCCAAGTAGCAACCCATCCCCACAATCACTAACCCAGGCAGCTGCTGCCCCATCTCCAAATAAGACACAAGTGGCACGGTCTTGATAATCAACTATAGAAGATAATTTTTCCGTCGCGACTACTAAAATATTGTGATAAAGACCCGACGCAATATAAGCCTTCGCTATTTCCAATCCATATAAGAATCCAGTACATGCCGCTTGAATATCTAGAGCTGGGATTGAGGGAGCATCTAATAAATGCTGAATCAACGCGGCCGTGCTAGGAAAGATATAATCTGGTGTTGAGGTTGCTACGATAATCAGATCCAGTTGTTCTATAGATCTTCCAGATCGTTTCAGAGCTTCGCGTGCTGCCGCAGCTCCCATTGTAGATGGAAATTCATCCTGAGCCGCAATACGGCGCTCCCGAATCCCCGTGCGCGAAACGATCCACTCATCACTCGTCTCAACGATCTGCTCTAATTCTGCATTAGCTAAGGTGCGTTCAGGTAGCCAAGCTCCTAAGCCAACAATTCGCGCCTTGTTTTTCATAACAAGAAGGTTATCAGAGAGATTTTTTATCAGCAGCTATAAAATATATTTCACCTAGGATTCTAGATTGCGAGAAAGGGAATAAGAATGCCAACATACCATTATGTCTTCCAAATACCCCACCCATCTATCGAAGTTGATATCGCTCTTTCAACGCCTTCCTGGAGTCGGAAGAAAATCAGCAGAGCGTATTGTGTTTCATCTTTTGGAATCCTCACCAGAATCCTTAGCCCAGCTGTCCCAATCAATCCAGGACATGCACGCACACGTCTACACCTGTCAATCTTGTGGTGCGATTTCAGATCTACTTACCTGTTCTATTTGTTCTGACTCTTCCCGTCAGCGGCACCTTCTTTGTGTCGTTGCTCATGCTAAAGAAATATTTCTTATTGAATCGACAAAACAATACCGCGGTTTATATTATGTTTTGGGCAACGTCATTTCTCCTATGCGAAGTCAATCCCTAGCAGATGACTGCATACAGAAATTAAAGCACCGCATTGATGAATTCGGGATAGAAGAAGTCATCCTTGCCTTAGATGCTACAGTAGAAGGCGAAGCTACCGCCCTCTTTTTGAAGAAACAATTACACGACCTTCCCCTATTTATTTCTAGGCTCGCTTGTGGGGTCCCCATTGGCAGTTCATTTGATTTTATCGATGGTGGCACATTGTCCTATGCGATTGGAGGGCGTAGCAGATTTTAAAACCTGCGAAAGGGTTGCATACACCAGCTGTTTGTATCCATACCCCTCGTCGAATCTAATTTATGCTCTTGTCTAAAACAAGGCTCTTTCCATAGAATCGGACGCATGCATCGTATTTTTTTTCTATTTTGCTTTCTATTTACTTCCTTTTTATTTGCTGATATTTACGACACGAAAATTGTTTCGTCCATCGATTTTATTCCATGCAATGCTCATGCTGGTCAATCTTTTGATCGCAAATCGACGCAGGCAAAATTATTGACTAAAGTCGGGGTTCCTTTTTCTCAAGACGACTTTGACCGGGATTTGAAGTGTCTTAGCGAAGAATTTTCTGTTGTGGAACCCATTCTTGATGCAGATCCTAACGGGGTAGCTATTGTTCTGAGGTTATGGTTTAAACCTGTCATTCGAGATGTGGTCTTCTGTGGCAATAACCATGTCGCAACAAAAAAACTAAAAAAAGAATTAGAAATTTCTTCAGGGGCTACATACGATCAAGAAGGATTTCTCGAGGATTTCAATAAGTTGCGCCGTTTATATGTTAAGAAGGGATATTTTGAATCGCAACTCAGTTATTCTGTAGAGCATCATCCTGACTGCAATGAAGTTACTATCCATGTGGAAATTTTCGAAGGATTGGCTGGAAAAATCAATACGATTCACTTTTGTGGCGTTTCCCAGCAAGAAGAGTCCGATTTGAGAGAACTCATGATCTCAAAACCCTATAACTTCTTATTGAGTTGGTACATTGGTGGGGGCATTTATCATCCTGAAATGATTGAGCATGATCAAATGCAAGTTATCAATTTTTTCCAAAACTTGGGTTATGCCGATGCCATCGCTACGATTTCCTACGAACGAGATGATCACAATCGTTTAGCTCTTCAAGTCACTGTAGATCGAGGTGAGCTTTATACTATTGGTCACATGGCAATGCAGGGAAATACATTATTTTCCAATGCATGCTTATGGGATCAATTCCGATTTGGGCGTGGCAGCGTATTTTCGCCAGAATCCATTCGTCAAACAGTACAAAACATTACCGACTTGTATGGATCTAACGGATACGTCGACGCATCTGTCGATATGCAACTCTCTCTTCGAGACGCAGAACCAGTCTATGATGTCTGCCTCGTTATAGAAGAAG
The DNA here is from genome assembly GCA_964386785.1 of uncultured bacterium. Taxonomy (GTDB): domain Bacteria; phylum Chlamydiota; class Chlamydiia; order Chlamydiales; family JAAKFR01; genus SZAS-3. The sequence continues at coordinate 22,195 of CAYLUD010000002.1, forward strand.
GGGCGCAGTATCAAGTTGGTTTGATCAAAGTTTTTGGCAACGAATGCACTCGAACCGGCCTGATTCTGCATGAAAATTTGTTATGTCCAGGTGCTGTGTTTGACACTCGAAAATTAGAAGGCACAGAAACGCGACTAGCCAATACAGGGTATTTTAAGTCTGTCAACGTCTATGCAGTGAAATCTCAATATGAGGACCCCTTCTGCCCATCTCAATTCCGTGATGTATATGTGGAATTAGAAGAAGCTGATACTGGAAATGTAGGGTTATTCTTTGGATTTAGTTCTATTGAGCGTCTTTTTGGCGGTGTGGAAGTTTCAGAAATGAACTTTAATCTGGCTGGATTAGGCAGACTCATGGCAGATGGACCTGGAGCTATGAGAGGGGCTGGCGAATATGCTCATTTCAAAGTCAATGTCGGGGATCGTCAAACGACATACTTGGCTCAGTGGACTAAGCCATATTTTCTAGATACCCCTTGGATTGTTGGGGTAGATCTCGAAAAGAGCAACAATCGGGTTCTCTCCCGGGCGTATGAAATTAAAACATACGGGGGATCCTGCCACGCCACCTACATTAAGAATGCGTTTCTTAAGTATAATTTCTATTATCGAGCGGACCATACCAGCACTGCTGTAAAAGGCAATCAATCTGCTTTATTAGAAACTGAAGGAGCGGAGTCTGGTTTGATTTCCGCAGTTGGTCTCAATCTGATCTACGACTCAACGAACAGTGCCCGTAAGCCTACGAATGGTTTTCGTTCGCGATTTGTATATGAGCTAGCCGGATTGGGAGGCAATTTTAGCTTTATGAAGTTCGCCTATCTGAATAGCTACTATTATCCTTTTTCTAAGAGAGGGACATTTAAATTACGTGCTGACCTACAATTTTTACACACCTATCGCACAACTACACCCGATGACCTTCCTCTAGGCGAACGTTTCTTCTTAGGTGGTGAGACTACTGTTCGAGGCTATAAGCCCTTTGTAATTGGTCCATTATATGGAAACCTAGAGCCTCGCGGGGGGGTCTCTTCGATTCTTGTTACAGAAGAATATCAACATAATCTCCTCAAAGCTCCCTGTTTGGATGGCTTTGTTTTCTTGGATGCCGGTATGATTACCATGAGCGAATTTACCCTCACGAATTATGCCGCAGCAGTCGGTCTAGGCATTCGAGTAGAGGCTATGAAAAATGTGCCCATGATGTTAGGAGTTGGTTGGCCGATACATCCTGGTGTGCGTGCTAATGGTGAAAAAATCGATAACGCCCAGAGATTTTTCTTCTCAATGGGAGGAACTTTCTGATATACCCACTTGTCTATTGTAAGGAGTCTGTATGAAAAAATTATATGGTTTAGTGATATGTGTTCTTGTCTTAGTCTCAGGCTCTGCAGATGCAAAGGAGTTTAAATGTGGTTACGTAAATTTTCAAATGTGCCTTGAGCAATCCAAGCCAGGAAAAACAGAGCGGCAAAATTTTGAATCACTAAAAAACCAAATGCAACAAACTTTGGAAGCAACGAGTGCAGAATTAGAAAGTCTTGCAAAGCAAATTCAAGACCCTAATTACTTAGATTCTTTATCTCCCACAGCAGAGGATGAATTACGCGAAAAATTTTCGCAATTAAGCCAGGAATTTTCTCGTTATCAATCCCAGTACTATCAATTATTGAATCAAGCTAACTATAAAATGTTTCAGTCTCTTCATCAGAAAGTTTCTGCCGCAGCAGATCATGTGCGAGAAAAAGATGACTTAGCCTTTATCCTAAATGAAGAATCTACCTTTTCCGTATCTCCTTCCCTAGACGTCACCTCTAAAGTGGTTGTTGAAATGGATCGATTATATGACCTAGAACACACTGAGGAATCTACTAGTCAGAAAAAAGGAAAAGCCTAACATGGTTAAACTGAGCGAAGTGGAGCGTTTATTAGGAGGAACTCTTATCGGAGATCCAAACTATGAGATTTCCGGGGTTGCTGACTTATTGACAGCTCAGCCTTACCAAGCAACATTTCTTGACAATCCTCGTTATAGGAAGTTAGTTGCATCTACGCGCGCAGGCCTTGTACTCATACATCCCTCGGCAAAAATTAGCTCTGGGGATGGAAAGAACTGGTTGCTCACGCCTACTCCATCTTGTTCTTTTCAGAAGCTAATAGAGTTATTCCAGCCTCTCCATCCATCCACTTGCCAAGGCATTCATCCAACTGCCATAATCGATCCTTCCGCCACTCTAGAAAGTGAAGTCACCGTCGGACCTTATTGCACGATTGGAGCAAATGTCGTTATTAGAGCTCGTTGTCATATTGAAGCTGGGTGTCATATCGGTGCGGATGTCACCATAGGTATGGATAGTCATATCCATGCACGAGTGGTTATCGAATCCCGATCGAAGATTGGGGATCGGGTGATCATTCAACCAGGTGCTGTAATTGGATCGACTGGATTTGGATATCATACGAACAGTGAGGGTGAACATAAGGCCTATGCTCACCTAGGCTATGTGATTCTAGAAGATGATGTGGAAATTGGAGCCAATACGACGATTGACCGAGGGCGTTTTGATGCTACCATCATTGGCAAAGGGACGAAGATTGATAATTTAGTCCAAATTGGACATCAAGTACGCCTAGGCAAACATAATCTGATCGTTGCTCAGGTTGGGATAGCTGGATCTACATCTACTGGGAACCATGTGGTTATGGGTGGACAGGTTGGTGTAGCAGGCCATCTCCATATTGGAGATCGGGTAATCATCGCTGCTTGTTCTGGAGTCAGTAAATCTCTTAATGAACCTGATGTGTACTATGGATCTCCAGCCATGCCTAGCGCAGCATTCAAGCGTTTATTGTTTTCTCAAAGAAAGCTACCCAAACTATTGCAAAAGATGAATCCAAAAAAAGAGGAAGAGGAAGAAGACGATTCCTCCCTATCCTCTTGTCTTCCTGAATAACGCAGGAGATTCATTTCTCTGTCTGTAAGCGCAGGGCCTTCTTATCAGAAGGCCCTATATATGAAAATACCCGATGACTAGCTAAGACAACGCCGCTTTGACATAAGAAGTCATGATGCAAGCTTTGCGGATGCAAACGCAAAATAGTTCGGTAATTTTTGATTCGTCCATATCTAGAGCCCTTTGGGATCTTGTTTTTTTTTGCAAAACAAAAATTTTATTCCAAAAGGTGCTCTTTTTCAAGAAATTAGCATTCTCTTACGTCAAACAACTAGCGTACATCCACCCTTCGTTACTAGGAAGGGCAACACTACAGCAGCAACTGGTGTAGTAACAAGGATGATTGTTTGGTAGGCTACTGCTTCGCCTACTTCTTTTAGTGTCGATTGGCTCGTCCCTAGCTTATAGGGACATATCAATTGGATCAATCCAGTCACTCCAAATGCTGCTCCGATGTATATGACAAACCCCCCTAAATTGGGAGCACGCTGGAGGAAAGATAGCCCATGGGTAATCGACAAGTAACTCAAATAGCCGCTGAGTGCAGCCAGAATCATGGAAGCCAATACATACAACGCAAGATTTTTATACCCACACATTTTAGTTACTTCGTTACCGGCTTGGGAATTTCCCTGAGAGGAAGACGTTCGGTGGACCATATCTAAAACCTTATTTTTTATTTAATGGGAATGAATTCTATTCAGGATATGATAGAATAAAAATAGTTTTTTTTGCCAGCACGACGTGGGCTCTAGTTAATCATTTTTATTAAAAAGATTTTAACTTAAAAAAACACGTTGATTTCAATCAATTAACGGTTCATCATTCTCTTTTTTTCAAATTAAAAATCTGTTTCAAATTCTATATGACCGCTGTCTCAACAAACTTAGCCTATTTTTGTGAAAATCCACTATCCAATTTGCCAAAAGCCGAGCAAGAGGTGATCAATAAATGCATGGGATTGCGTAGAGCTATTCCAAACCCTTTATTACATACATGTGGGTCTCATCATTACTACATCCCGAATGGTCATTCAAGAGCTACTACGAAGCCTACTGATACGACATCTCACGTAATGCCTGCATCTAAACCCGTCTACATCATACGGAATTTTTCTGTGAGTGGCCTGTCTTGTCCCATTATTCGCGTACCACAAGTCTTTGCTGAAGCGCTCTCAAAATTTCTTCCAGACTCTCCGCTTCCCAAGTTTTGCGAAACCGTGAGCATACCACTGTATGCTCACGGTTTGATTTTGGGAGTTTGGGCGTCTATGGATACGATGCAAAAAATTTATAACGGTATTCTCAAAAGCATTCAGCTCCAGCGTCAGCCTAATGAAGGGTTATATAATGAGATAGCAGCATACGCACAGAAACATAAAAATATGGACACAGCTCCCACGCCCAGGGTAACACACCTACTGTATGCTCTAAGCTCTTTAATGATGCGGAAGGTAGACGCTGCATTCATTCTTGATCCGCCCCAATCAACCACATTTCCGAAAAAACTGGTCGAAGCTTATGCTTTGCTGAAAGAATTATTACCTCATATACGGGAAAATATCAATAGCTTACATGACTGTTTAAAACAGTTTCAAAATATAAAAACCGCATTGTCAACAAAAAAAAACGAAACAATCTACCGGATTCACATAAAAAATAATGAAATGGCTCTTTGTTACGCGGAATTGCAAATCAAGTATCTTTCTTCCTTTATGGATGTATTACAAGTTTTACAAAATGAGCCTATAGAAAATGGCCTTTCCCTTTTTTGTCTTGATTTATCTACGTTATGCAACACTGCTGATGTGGGTGGTATGCAATGCTTCTTTTCCACTCTTCCGTGGATCTTAGAAGCTTATATTGAAATGATTCCCGATATAAAAAAACCTTACTACGAGAATTTTTATAAAGAACTAACGCAATCTACTATCCATACAGCTCCCCAGACAGCTGTTTCTAAAAAGAAATCGCGTAGGAGTTCCCAACATGATACCCAAAACAAAGTTACTACTGACTACCATGCTTGCTTTTTACGTTCTTTACTCATTGCTGCTTGTGTTAACGCTCGTCTGGATGAATTCGCAACAGAGCTTTGGAATTGCCCTATCATTACTGTGGAATGGCTAGACGAGCGTCATGCAGAGATAATCAGCTTACTCTTATTCAACACGATATCGTGTCAAAGTATATCCGCTGAAATCGATCGTCTTCTGATTCAGAATAAGAATTCTTTTTTACACAATCATATATTCACAGTACACTCGCTCATAAAAGCCATCGGATTTCAACTTCAATTTCTTGAAGGTCTCCCTCTCTCTGCTGATCACCCTTTTCAACCACTGATAGACAACCTGTATCGTGGATTACAAAATGAATTCACGTTTCAAATCTTTCATACTACATATTCTGTAGCGCAAATTAGGCATGAGCTCCATAAACTGGAACAACAGGAGGCTTATGCGTCGAAAATCCCTTTCTCTTCCGCTTCTCTAAAAGACCTTTCTCTTTTGATTGTGAGCTGGGCTCCTCTATTTACTTTTTTTCCTTGGTACTCTGCATTGTATTCAAAAGAAGTATGGCTAGAAATGGTGCAGCAATGCTCTCCTGAGCAAGCGCAAGAGCTGTTCGATCAGAGAGACCACGCTCTGCTACAAACCGTGCAAAATATACATGACGTAGTGTCGATTCTTTCGAGTCTTACTGGTATATGTTTCGATGTCGATAATTTTTCTAACATATTTACTATGCTAGTTCATACGTCCAGAAATGCAGAAGAAGCGCTCCCTACCAGCTCTATCCCTGAAGAGTTAGATATAGAGCCAGAACAGGCAGCGGATTTAGTTGCTTCTTTTATTCCCAATGAGACACAAAGACCCATACAAACAAGCCCTCCCTCCGTTTCTCCTGCTAAAAATGGGCGTCGTAATCTAAAGCAAGGTGGCGAATCGTCGCACTCTGTTTCTTATCTTGAAGAAACACCTAAATCTCGTATTCCGCCTACATGGAAAGAGGTGGAGACTACAATACGTAGTCTAACAACAAGAAAAAGTGCGGTAGAGACATCTGCACTAAACAAAACCTTTTCGGATCTTCATGCTACAATCGGTGATAGATCGAGACATACAGAAATATCCATTCCCATACAACCGAAACCTGAATTTAATGGTAAAACCACATTAAAACTCATGTTGCCAATGCACTCAGCCCATACCTCTAGCGCCACCATAAACAGCGCGCTAAAAAACGGCATTACGGGATTGTTCAAACCACAGATCCCTTCTAAAAAAATGAAATAACGCAACCATCTTATTGCTTGTATCCGTTACCTATCAGGTTGTAGTATTTCAGATAGTGACCTACATCACAAGAACCAGATATCATTCGCATATTCCATAATGGTTCGGTCACTTGAAAAAGCACCCATTGATGCAATATTTTTAATTACCTTTTTAATCCATGTTGTTTTGTCCTGAAAAGACTGACTAACCAACTCTTGTGTTTGCATATACGAAACAAAGTCGGCACAAAGATAATACTCATCGCCACCTTCTAAAATGGAGTGCACAATAGGCTGAAATAAGGCCTTATCTCCAGCGCTAAACCACCCCCCTGAGATCATATCTAGGATACGGTGAAGATCTGCATTCTGGTTATAGATGTCCCGTGGATTATATCCACGCTGACGCCACTGCTCAATCTCTTCTGTTTTTAATCCAAAAATAAAGATATTTTCTTCCCCTACTTCTTCTAATATTTCGATATTAGCTCCATCTAAGGTGCCAATTGTAAGAGCTCCATTCAATGCAAACTTCATATTTCCTGTACCTGAAGCCTCTGTGCCTGCGGTAGAAATTTGTTCTGAAAGATCTGCTGCTGGAATAATTTTTTCTGCTAATGTCACACGATAATTCGGCAGAAAAAAAACTTGCAACTTCCCTTTGGTATGAGGGTCTCGATTCACTTGTTCAGCTACAGCATGGATCAGTTTAATGATGAGTTTTGCGAGGAAATAACCAGGAGCTGCCTTACCAGAAAATAGCACTGTTCTCGGAGTAACATACGCCGTAGGATCATCTTTAATCCGATTGTAGAGATGAATTACATGAAACACATTTAATAGTTGTCGTTTGTATTCATGAATGCGCTTCACCTGACAATCAAATAAAGAGTCCAAGTCTACTGCAACCCCTCCAATGGAATATAGGACCTGAGATAGGTGTTTTTTATTCGCTTTCTTGACTTCCCATAGGGCTTGATGTAGCTCGGGATCCTCCATAAACTCTTCCAGTTTGTGTAACTGATAGAGATCTGTTACCCAACCCGAACCAATTCGTTGATCGATCAGATGAGCCAGCTGTGGATTACAACACTTCAACCAGCGTCTCGGCGTAATTCCATTGGTTTTATTGACAAATTTATCTTTTTGCATCAGATAAAACTCATGAAAGACCGTGTCTTGCAATAATTTACTGTGCAGTTTAGATACTCCGTTTACGCGATGAGACCCGACGATAGATAGGTACGCCATATTCACTTTTTTTGGCGTACTTTCTTCGATTAGGGAGAGTTTTCGTAATTTATTTTCATCTCCTGGATAGCTGGAATGCACTTCTAATAGCCATCGACGGTTGATTTCATAGATGATTTGCACATGTCGGGGTAAAACATGCTCTAATAGAGGAATGGTCCATCGTTCCATGGCCTCAGGCAAAATCGTGTGATTGGTATATGAAAAGGTAGCCTGCGTGATTCTCCAGGCCTGATCCCACTGCATCCCCTCTTTATCCACTAGTAAGCGCATTAATTCTGCAATGGCAAGTGCTGGATGGGTATCATTTAATTGAATCGCTACTTTATCTGCAAACTGGTCTAGATGTGTATGACGTTTCTTATAACGGCGTAAGATGTCTTGAATCGTAGCAGAAACCAAAAAATACTCTTGTTTTAAGCGTAATTCTTTACCTTCAAATATATTATCATTGGGATACAGGACCCTCGAAATATTTTCGGTAATTGCAATATCTTCGATAGCACGTACATAGTCGCCATGATTGAAATACGTAAAATCAAATCCACGGGCAGATTTAGCTTGCCATAAGCGCAATGTGTTGACTGTATCATTTGCGTACCCGGGAATCGGGGTGTCATTCGCTACTGCGATAACTTCAGCAGTATCTAACCACTGGCAATGGAGTTGTCCATTCCCATTCTTGTATTGCATTACATGTCCATAAAACTGTATGGGATAGAGATACTCACTTCTACACAGTTCCCATGGGTTACCATACCGTAACCAGTTATCGGGTTTTTCTATCTGGTACCCATCTTCAATACGTTGCGTAAAAATACCGAAGTCGTAACGGATTCCATATCCATAACCAGGAATCCCCAGCGTGGCCATGGAATCTAGAAAACAGGCTGCTAAGCGCCCTAATCCTCCATTACCAAGCCCTGCATCATATTCAATTTCACATAACTCCTCTAAGTCCAGTCCAATATCATGGAGTGCCTTACGACAGTTTTCTACGATACCTAGGTTGACCAAGCTATTCTCCAAGGTACGACCCATAAGAAATTCCATAGAAATGTAGTATACTCTTCGTACATCGGCATCATAGTATTGCTGTTGCGTCTTAATCCAACGGCCGATCAATTGATCACGTACCGCATAGGCAACAGCATAAAATAGATCCCGTTTCGTAGCTGTATACTGATCCTTGCCGATCGTATAATAGAGATGTTCTATGATGGATTGTTTCAGGTAACGAGCATCCCCACGTAGATGCTCCTGACTTTCAAGAGTAAACTCAGGCATGTCGTTCGACCTCCCCCTCTCCCTAGCCTACTGACCTAGCATACAGGTTGTCAAAAAAAAAATAGACAACGAAACATGTTTCTATATATTCACATTGTCTTATTAATGATATGCCCTGCATGGGGCCTCGTGATCCCTAATCGCTTGGTAGAGCACTTGTTTCTCTATATTACCTACAAAGATAAAGGCCTTAACTTAGATTTCTACAACAAACAAGATGTTGTATATCAATGAATTACAATGAACAAGATCTTTTGCACACATGATCACCTCCTGATTGACAGCGATCAATGCAACCATTGCGATGTTCATGAAAGGCGATGATCACACTGAATCTGCCTGATACATTCTTCTGGAGAACGGGGAACGGGGGTGTCAAATAGGATTCTACCCAAACGAAGAATCGTTGCACCCTCTTGAATTGCAAGAGCATAGTCATCCGACATTCCCATGGATAGAACAGGAAATTTTCGATCACTTTCGCGTTGTGCGTACTGCTGACAAGCTCGCAGCAAACGAAATGCCTCTCGAATCAGATTCTTATCGGAGACATGAGGGGCTATGGTCATAAAACCTTGAATGGATAGTTTCGACAAGGCCATTAAGTTGGGCCAAATAGACATAAGCTCTTCTGGTTGCCACCCAGCCTTTGTTTGCTCTTTGCTCGTATTAATTTGAATCAATACACTTTGAGAAGGCCCATCGGAAGCCAGATCTTGCGCTAAAGCCAAAGAGTCTACCGAGTGAATACAAGAAAATAATTTACGAGCTTTTGCTGCTTTATTTCTTTGCAAACGACCAATGAAATGCCACTCAATATCTGGAGGAAGTTGTGATTGTTTGGTAATAGCCTCTTGTATGCGACTTTCTCCAAAGCAACGCCATCCCTTTTCATATAAACGTAGGATCTCTTCGATCGAGCGCCCTTTAGACACCGCAACAATACGTAGATTATCCATAATTCAGACACAACCACTCTAAGATACAATCTCTTGTATACATAATATGTTCTAATGAATGAGTCCTTGAAATGAAATTGGCCTCGCATTGCAAAGGAGAAATATAAATTCCTTTCATCAAAAGAAATTGCGCTAGATTTCGATATGCAGCTGCCGAACAATTCTGTACTTCTAGTAAATTGGATATAGAGGACTGACCGATAAATAAGGTAAACATCGAGCCGACACGATGGAGTACAACAGGAGCCTTGTGGTGATGGATCCAATCCTCGATAGGATCCGTCAGCGCTCGCGTTATTTCTTCCAATTTCTTATAGAATCCCGGAGCTTCCAGATGAGACAATGTAGTTACTCCAGCTGCCATCGCCACTGGATTTCCAGAAAGAGTACCAGCTTGATAGACTCCACCTAGAGGGGCTAAGAGCTCCATATACTGCCTTTTTCCAGCGACTGCAGCCACAGGGAATCCCCCTCCAATGATCTTGCCATAGGTCCTCAGATCGGGCTCTATACCAAAATATTCTGCTGCGCCCCCTAAGCCTAATCGGAATCCCGTAATCACCTCATCAAAAATCAAGACAATCCCATGTCGAGATGTTTCTTCCCTTATCGCCTGTAAGAATCCTTCTATAGGTGGGATCACTCCCATATTGGCTGCTACGGGCTCCAGAATCAACACGCCTACATCAGGGTCGCTACATACCATGCGTAAGGCATCTAGATCATTAAATGGGATAGCAAGGGTATCTTGAATCACTGCTTGGGGGATGCCTTCCGATGAGGCGGTGGGATTGAGGTCTAAACAGCCAGACCCCGCTTGCATCAGCAAGGCATCCACATGACCATGGTAGTGACCTGAGAATTTTACAATTTTATTTCGTTTAGAATAGGCTCGGGCTAATCGTAATGCTGTCATCGTAGCCTCTGTGCCAGTAGAAACGAAACGCACTAAATCTACACCTGTGTGCTGCACCATCTTTTCTGCAAGTCTTCCTTCTAATGGACTGCATAAGCCAAAGGAACTCCCTTTACGTACTTGTTGCGCAGTTGCCGCAACTACACTCGGATCAGCATGTCCTAAAATCAAAGCACCCCAGGAGCCGCAATAATCTATATACTGATGGCCATCAATATCATAAATAGAGTCCCCTTCCCCTCGATCAATCACAAGAGGAGTGCAACCCAAAGATCGAAATGCCCGAATAGGAGAGCTAACCCCGCCGGGCATCCATGCCCTTGCTTGCTCGATATACATGCGACTACGTTCACGATTTGCAATAGAATGTTCTGTGAGGATTGTCATATTTCTCTCTGTTCTGTGGCTTCACTTGGTTCGATCCAACGTCCTTCCTTTTGTATACAGGCGATCAGGCGGTCAACAGCCTCTTCCATAGGGATATTGCGCTCCCTTCTCTCCTTACCTACATATAGGTCAATTTTGCCTGGTTGTGAACCTACATACCCAAAATCAGCATCTGCCATTTCTCCCGGTCCATTCACAATACATCCCATGATGGCAATCTTGACACCAGGCAAATGGGAGGTACGTTCTCGAATTTGTTTGGAGACTTCTTGTAAATGAAACAAGGTTCTGCCACAGGAAGGGCAAGAGATAAATTCTGTTTTGACAGAGCGTAAGCGACAGCCCTGCAAAATAGAAAACGAGATGCGTCGTCTTTGATCCGGTGAGCAGGAGGCTTCTAAACAAATCCCTGCTGCGAGTCCATCAGAAAGGAGAGCTCCCATTTCTGTAGCTGCACGCAAGATCCAATCTTCGTACGCAAGTCCTTTATAAGAAAAGTGCAAAATCACAGCTTCTCGCACTAAAGGTAACTCCTGCTTACCACGAGCAACTCTTTCTTCGGTGGGATTGAACCATACCACACCTTCCCAAGATCCAGATTGCGTGAGCACAGGAAGTCCCAAAGCTTCTAGCTCTGCTATTTTAGGATGGAATTCTTGCACCAACACACCATCTACACAACCTGTAGTCTTGATCCATTTTCCTTGCTGTTGGGCGAATCCTAATTGAGACAACAAATCAGAAGATTCTAATTCTTCTTTAGACAGGGATAGAATAACCGACCCATCCCGATGAAGAGGCCATGGGACCCGTACTTTTACAGGTGACTCTATCCAACGAGATACTTTTCGTTCCGATGCAACCCAATCCCTCAGTCGTTTACAAGGAGCAATCTCGTGCCAAGGATCTTCCGTTAACGAAAAGCGAATGGTATCACCAATCCCCTCAAGAAGTAGCGTCCCCATCCCGATTGCCGATTTGATCCTCCCCTCTTCCCCTTCTCCAGCTTCTGTAACTCCTAAATGCAAGGGATAATCCCAATTCTCCTCCATCATCCGATCTACAAGATGTCGATAGGCTCGAATCATCACCTGCGTATGGCTAGATTTCATAGAAAACACAAGATCGTGATAATCGAAGGCCCGGCAAATTCTGGCATACTCAAAAGCTGACTCTACCATTCCCTCTGGCGTATCACCATATCGATTCAAAATGCGATCGGATAAAGAGCCATGATTGACTCCAATACGAAGTGCTTTTTTGCCAGCTTTGCACTGTTCAATTAATGGAATAAAGACATCTTCGATACGTCGTATGCCAGCTTGATATTGGTCGTCCGTATACTCCTTTTGTTTCAAAGAGGCTCTAGGTTCTGCAAAATTACCTGGATTGATGCGCACTTTATCTACAGCAGACACGACTTCTAAGGCAGCAGGAGGAAAAAAATGAATGTCTGCAATAAGAGGTATCTCTATCCCTCTACGAACCATCATGTTTTTTAATTGAAGACAAGCTGCAGCTTCTTTCATTCCTTGAACAGTAACACGCACCAATTCACAACCAGCCTCTTGTAATTGAGCGATTTGGGAATATGTAGCCTCTACATCCTGGGTATTTGAGGTCGTCATTGACTGGACACGTATTGGATTATTCCCGCCTATCGCTATAGATCCAATACGAACTTCCCTGGTTTTCCACTTGAGATATGGTGACACGATATATTCTCCGAGATAGAATCGCCTATCGAATGTAGCGAACAGGCACGAATCTTTCTACTTTTTTGTCTTGCAAGAATTATATTTTACCGAAGCAATTAAAATGTAATTTTTATACTTTTGTGAGCGATCCGAAAACAAAAAAAAGAGCCCAAAAGAACAAGTTTTCAGATTATATAAAAAAATATTACATGATCATACAATGGGGGGATACCCACTAGGCACCCTATGCGGTGATTTTGGGGCACTCATTACCAATACCATGCCTCCAATGAGGCTGAGCACACCACCTCCAAAACCTACACCCATTATGAATGGGCGCATCGGCATCCGACCTTTCATAAACACCGCGACACTCGCTGCAATGAGTCCAGCTGTAGCAATAATCACCGCAATCACAACTAGTGTAATTCGCAATTTTGATAGGGAAGGCAGGAGTCTCCTCCTTCCATTTCCTAATCTTATACTATCAGGTAGAGCTGCTCTGTTAGGATAGCTGGGCTTCGGGTATCGGGTTCCCCCTTGGGTGGTTTCATTAGAGTTGAGAAATGTGAGATTGTTCTGATCAGAATGCGTATTTGAATGAAACCACGAAAAACAATTGTAGCATGTCATACTTCCTTCCCACATTGTTAATAAAATGAATTAAATGAAATTCAATTAAATCAATTGTGCAAAATAAATGGTTTTTTGCAATTTTTAATTTTATTTAATCAGATAAATTAGGTGTGGGTGATCTACATAGAGGTTCTGCTTAATAAGCTCCTCTAATTCTACCATCGCTATACATGGAACAATAGAAGCAAGTTCACTTGCCTGCGGTGTTTTTACACACGAAGAAAACGTCTTTATTAAACTTTTTATTTTAATTCACATCTGATCATGCAAACCTTGAGATTCGATGCACAGAAAGGATGGTATACTGCCCTCCCATGAGTCTGGGAGCCAGTAATTATGCAACAAAATCACTTTCATTTAAAGGAGCGCTTTTGTACACCACTTTCCCTAAAACGACTTAGGGGTTTGTTATGTGGAAACTGCTTATACTGTCATTATCAGTAGTCCGTGCTCTTATAGCAGAAAATTTTTTACAATCCGAATCCTTACCGGCATCAATAAAAGCAGATTATTTTTTAAACGATTCTTTGAATGAATTTGTTACCTCTCGAGATTTAGGGATCGAAGACCGAGTTAATGTAGTGACTGGAGCCTACTCCACCTCACATATGGACTTGTCGATAGCTGGTATTCAACCCCTACAAGCCAGCCGCTTCTACTGGAGTGATGTCCCCTATGAAAGTCGGTATGGGGGATGGCTCTACAATCCTGAATCCCGCGTTACAGCTAATCTAGAGTGGAAGGATAGAAAAAAATTTATTTCTATTGCAGAGCCTCAAGGGGCTATTCATTCATTGGAAGAGCACTCTGGGCATACATTTCGCTTTCATACACCTAAGACGATGATGTCACGTGGGGGTGCACATCATCCAAGTTTATTGCGCATCGAATATTCCAAATGTGGCGACACAAAAAACAGCCATAGATGGCGTTATGAAGGCAAAATCATTAGTGGCGATGGATCCGAACGTTATTTTCAATCCCCTATGCACTCTTGGTTACATCGAGTAGAATGGACAGAGCGCACGGGCTCTATATGGGGAGGGGGATCTAGTCTCCACTACGTGGCTACACCTAACGTGTGGACCCCCTACCAACTACCCCTCACAGAAGAGAAATTAGCTAATGGCAATCGGTATCGATATCATTATCTAAATTGGAATGAACCTAAGGCGTACCCAACACCTGGTGTTATTCAACGTATCGAATCCTATTCAAGCCAAGGAGAACCTTTAGGTTTCCTTGAATGGGATTATCATCGAAACAAAAAAGAGGAGGTAGATCGAGTTACTGTACGAGGAAGTGATCGCCGATGCAGTACCCTGCACTACCAAGAAGGCCACCTTGTTTCCGTGCAGTCTTCTGGCCAACCGACTAGCTCGTATCGCTATCACAATCATCTTTTGGTGGAGCAAATAGAACAAGGAATACCTCTACGAATCGAATATGACGATCAAAATAGAGTGAGTCGACTACTAGCTCCTGTAGGCAATCAAGGCGAATTTGCTCCTGTGATGCAGTATCAGTACAGCTCGGGAATGACGCAACAAACGGATGGCACAGGGGCCATTGTGCGCATACAAATGGACGCGAATCAACGAATCCTTGCAAGAGAAGAGTGGGCGCAGGGTCGCATAGCGAGACGCGAGTCCTATGTCTGGCAAGATCAAACCGGTCTTCTTACAGAAGAGCGAGTCGATAACGGAGCAGGAAAAACATATTTATCGCGTTACTACGAATATGACAACTCTTTCAATCCCATCCAGATTCGTTGGGGTCAAGGGCAGGAATGGCGCTCCATACATCAACGTTTTTCTACAGAGGGACGCAATCTACTCTTGAGCCGCTGGGAAGAGGGGGGCTTACGCCACGAATATCGTTATGTCCCTGGCACTAACCTTTTGGCCTTTGAAGGTATTTATGAAGGCAATCAACTTCGTGTGCGTCATTTTTACACCTATGATGGTGCTGGTTTTTGCACAGAATCCATTGAAGATGACGGGACGGGTGAGCTACCGAACGACCTGCGTGGAGTGACCTATCGACGCAAGGAAAAATGGTTTCGTAAAGGAGGGATACCTTGCTGTGGGTTACCGATTCGCAAAGAATCCTGGTCTTTAGATCTATCTGGCCAAGAGATCTTGTTAGGAGCTGAAGAATTTCAGTACACACCAGCAGGTCTCATGACTGAACACCGCTTTTTCGATGATCAAGGGCGTTATGTCTATTCCCATTATTTTCAATATGATGATCAAGAACTCTGCATTATGGAACGTAGACCTGAAGGGGGCGAGCGTTATTTTTCCTACGATGCATCTCATCGACTCCTTGCAGTACAAGGACCCAATCCAGAAGAGGAAATCCGATATGAATACAATGCTATGGGTTTACCTATCTGTACGCAACAACATATAGGGGGGCAGTCGTGGATCTCGACTTCTCGTCTCTACAATCGACGGGGAGACCGATTGCAAGAAGTCGATCCGGCAGGTCAGGTTACCACCTTTCTTTGGGATGATTTGGGTCGCGAGGTTGCTATTCTGTATCCAGATGGGGGAAAATATGAACGCCAATATGATGTCTTGGATCGCTGTATCGAAGAAAAAGACCCTCTAGGGTTTGTCACCAAATCGCACTACAATGTCTTTGGAGATCTCACGTTAAAAGAATACCCTGACCGTAGACAAGAGCGGTTCGAATATGATTCTTTAGGTCGCTGTATTTTTCATGAAAACATTCTTGGTGCTGTCCATACATATCGATATGATGGATGGGGTCACATCCTCGAAGAGAAGGTCATAGATCGATCGGGAGTCCTTCTGCGTCATATCCAAAAAGAATGGTCTCCATTTTTTCAGATATCGGAAACGGAAGGAGAGCGAGTACGAAAATGGGTATATGATCGAGCAGGGCGTGTTCTCACAGAAATCGATGGAAATCATACCAAACATCATACTTATGATACGTTAGGTCGACTTTCCGTTATCAAAGAGGGTGATATAGAACTCGTAACAGAGTATGACCTATGTAATCGCCCCTTGAAGAAAAGTACCCTCTATCGAGGGACTCTGCAACATCGAGTAAGCTACCAATATGACAACGCTGGCAAGCCAACTCGGGTAGATGAAGGTGAGCGATCTACGCATACTGTGTATTGGGCTAACCACCAACCTCATCGTATTACGGATGGGGTGGGGGCTACAACCATTCAATACACAGAGTACGCAGGAGGACATCGCGATATTACGATAGACCCATTGGGCCGACGAAAAGAGATCTGGTATGATCCTTGTAATCGCCCTTGTCGAGAAGATCGATATGATGCTCACGACGTTTTACTTTCACGACATATGCGCATCTATAATCTACGTGGAGACGAGATAGAAACGCGAGCCCACCTATTTCGAAACGGTTATTTAGAGTCTATCCGCTCCGTGCACAAGCAATATGACCCTTTAGGGAACTGCATTACGAGAGTGGAGGAGGGAGGTCGTACCTATCATTTTCGTTATTTAGGAGAGCACGTCATTGAAACAATTAACCCTAACGGGGAGCAGGTACTCTACGACTATGATGGATTAGGGCGTTGCATTCGCTGTCGAGGTCCTTCAATTGAACATACCTGGGGCTATGATCTGTTAGGCCATCTGGTGCTGTTAGAGGACCGGCTGCAAGGGTTGCGCCTGTCCCGCCGTTACACTCCTCAAGGCTCCCTATTGGAAGAAATCTTTCCTTTCGGAAAAATCCAACATCGCTATGACGAGTTAGGGCGTCGTATAGAAACCATCCTTCCTGATGGATCTAAAGTAGGATACCAATACGAAGGCTCTCTTTTGAAGAGTTGGGGAAGAGGAACGGACAAGGTGGTATATACGCGACGCAATCTGAGTGGCTTACCAATAGAGATGGAAACACCTTATGGCTCTCTCTCTATTAAAAGGGATGCTTTAGATCGTCCTCTACACCTATCTCATCCCCATATACATCTGGCATGGAACTACGATCTTGCGGGGCGCCTCACCTCCCAACAGCGTAATGAACAGCATATAGACTATCTATATGATGAGCTCGATCAACTCATGCAAGAGGAGGGTCATTCGTACCGTTGGGACTCGCTACACCAACCTTATGAAAAAGATGGACAACCTCTTGTATGTAATTCGCGGTATGAATTGATTTCGTACAATTTTCATCCCCTCGCATATGATGCAACGGGTCGCCTGACTGTTTCTGGAGAGACGCGTTATCAATACGACGGGCTAAACCGCCTGATTGCTACCGAAGGCGCTCAAGGGAAAACAGAATATAGGTACGACCCCCTCCACCGCAGGATATCTAAGAATAGCAAGGGAAAAATTGTGTATTTTCTTTGGGATGGGGATGAAGAGATCGCCTCTTTGGATTCCAAGGGAAAACTCATTGAGTTACGCCTTCTAGGAGAAGGGCTCCATGCGGATCGCGCGAATGGCTGGCTCTACGAAATACAAGGTAAAAAGTATGGGGGGATAGAAGATCTGCAAGGCTCTCTGATCATGTTATCAGATGGCAAAAAGCGATCTATGACCCAATTCAGTGCCTTTGGCGAAGGGTTACCTCTTACCTCTTGGGGGTTTGCTTCTAAGCGTAGGGATCCAGAAAGTGGATTGATTTACTTTGGCAGGCGATACTATGCTCCCGAATGGATGCGCTGGATCACTCCGGATCCGCTAGAAGATGTGGATGGCCCCAACCCTTATGCTTATGTACATAATCATCCCCTCACTCATTATGATGCGTATGGACTGATTGATGGGGCTGAGCATTTTACTCCTGGTCCTCGTTTTCTATTTGAATGCATTGAATGGACGGGAGCGAACCTGGTACCGATTCCTTATCTACAAGGCGGAATAGAATCGGTAGGGCGTTGGGGGGCTAATGGAGGCTTATTTGCCCCTAGTCGATACCGAACGCCAAAAAATGAGATTCTTTCTATTGCAGGTGAAGCGATCCCAGGATACATTCTTACCTACGGTAATGGAATGATGACACGAAAAGACCAAGCCTATCAGCAAGGTCTTTCCTTATCCAAGGCTGCTAACGGGGCTCCGATCGATGTACTGTACCATGGAACTAATGGTTTGATTATGGATTTAGCTTCTGCAGTGTGGTCCAAGCTTGGAAGATCGACGCCCTACACGAAATTATGTGTAGACTATTACAAAGAGAAGCTGGCCGACCCGAATCAGAAGGCCTTTATTACCCTACACAGTCGAGGAGGCACTCAGTTTATGAATACCGCGAAGATACTGAAACAAGACACCTTACTAAACCGCATGGATGTACGCACCTATGGATCCGCAACCCTGATTCCCAATGGCTCCTTTCACTCTGCCATCAATTTTGCTAGCGTCATCGACTGTGTCTCTATGACCAATCCTATTGCCTATTTGATGGGGTGCTGGGGCAAGCATTATGATTTAAGAATACTAACACCTACTAGTTTTAACCCACTCAAAGAGCATGGGATTCAAGAAACTACATATGCAACAAATGCGAATAATCAAATGTCTCTTTTTTTTCCGAATCAGAATTACGGAACATCGCCATGAACACTAAATATCCTTATACAATCTTATTTTCTATTATGAGCCTTTGCCTTTCTTGGACTTGGCCTCATTTTCCATATGAGCCCATCATCGACGGAGTGACAGCCGTTTTTTTCAAAGAATACATGAAACCTATGGGATATTGTAACGATGGCTACGGAGGTGAGATGCACGGAGATGTGAGGAGGGTCTATACATATTATGTACAAGAAGGCGAAATATCGATTGATGAGGCTCGCAGAGTATATCTGGATGTGATGGAGGAATTGCTTACTCGCATCAATGCAACGAAGAAGTTGCGTCCTTACTTACACAACTACCCATTTCAAAGAAAAAACATACAGCTAGCTCTATCTTGGCGACCTAAAAAAAAAACTCGATGGGAAGATGGAAAATTAACATTCATGTTTCTGAATAACAATGATCAATTGCTTTACTACAGTTACTCCGCAGATCGTTCCGACAATGGACTATATGTAATTCATGCAGAATCCTATGTAGACGCTCTAGCGATTGTACGTGGGAAACAAGATACTCTTGGTCAAACGGAATAGTTTGTAATCTATACTCAATCGCCTGCATTATCCCCTAGTCGATCGCTGATTCCAATAGACATATTTCATTCTGAAACCATGAAATTTGCTTGAGTAAATCTCGATATTATTTCAGAATCCACCCTCTTTTGGTCCCAATCCATGGCAACAAAATACCCACCACGATCCTGCAATATCTTGGTTGTCGCGTTGCAGAGTTTCGCATGCAATGGCACCAAGATGGAGCAAAAAATAACTTGTACAAAAAATGATGATCATCTAGATGTTTTGGGGACTGTGATAGTATGATTAAGAGCGAACGATTAAAAAAATTAGAGTCTGAATTACAAGATCTACAGCAGTGGATGAAACTCGGATTGGTGCCTAAAAAAGAACTAGAGCGTCATTCGCAAGAAATTCATATGCTCGAGCATCGTATTCAGGAAGAAAAAGAACGGCTCCAAGCCCTCAAAGAGAGTGGTGAGCTAGAAGAGTTCGTGGCCCCTCGACGAGGTTCGGCGAAAACTGTATTTCCAGACACTCCTACAATGACTGATGTAGATTTAGGTAACGAATCTACTGATGTCTCCTCTTTTGGGAGTGATTCCGATTCTGTAGATCAAGACTTAACGGAAGTGGATCGAGGCGAAGAGCGCGGTGGTGAAGGAGATCTCACGGAATCAGAGGAAGAGGATGAAGATCCCTTTAGTGATCGTAATCGCTGGCGTCGTGGAGGGATTATTGATCCCGATACCACGGACTGGTAGTGTACTCTCTCTACTTTCACATTCCATTTTGTATTAGGAAATGTGACTATTGTCATTTCTTTGTGGTGCCCAATGAACTGCGGTTTCACGATCCTTTCATGAAGGCATTACGCCAGCAGTGGCTGCTACGTCAATCCAGGGTGCCTGCAACCGATCTGTGTTCTATTTATTTAGGTGGGGGCACCCCTTCGCTCCTATCAATAGACCATCTAGCTTCTTTATTGTCATGGATACAGCCTTCCCCTAATGTAGAAGTCACATTAGAAGTGAACCCTGAGAGTATTTCTGCCGATATAGTAAGACAATGGATGGGTATAGGAATCAATCGACTTTCCTTTGGGGTGCAAAGTTTTGATAACACCTTGCTTCAGCATCTATCAAGACGCCACACCAAGGAAGCTGCCAAGGTTGCTATTGAGGCTGCGTATCAAGGAGGATGCTCGAATATTTCCTTGGATCTAATGTATGACATCCATGGGCAATCTATGGAAAGCTGGAAGGAAACTCTGCAAGAAGCCATTGCGCTACCTATCTCTCATCTTTCTCTCTATAATCTCACTATTGAACCCCATACCGTCTTCTATAAATACCGAAACCGTCTTCCTGCTATAGATCCAGATCTTTCCCTTTCTCTCCTTCAAACTGCTGTAGAGATGCTGGAATATGGAGGGTTTCCTCGATATGAAATCTCTGCATTTGGGCGTCCTTCTCAGCATAATATTGGGTATTGGACGAATCGTCCTTTTCTAGGTTATGGTCCTTCCGCGTGGAGCGACTGGGAAGGATGTCGGTTTCAAAACACGCCTAATTTTTGGAAATTTATCCGAGAATTAGGACAAGGAATCGATCCAATCAGTGAAGAGGAAACATTAGGTATAGAGGCTCGGGAGCGAGAGCGAGTAGCGATCGGACTGCGCCTATTTACAGGTGTGGAAACCGATTTAGACCTCGCACCTTTAGTAAAAGAAGGACTTCTTCTACAAGATGGGCGTCACTACTGGCTATCTGAACAAGGAAAATTACTCTACGATGAAATTGCAACTCATATCGTATAAGTTAAGGGCTGTCTGAGGGACACCCCCATCCCCCACCTAAGGATTTGTAGAGATCGATGTAAGATTGGAAATACCCCCCTTGAGCACCTACCCAATCAATTTGAGCTCGATATAGTTGACGTTCGGCATCCAATACCGTCAGATAATCGGTTTGTCCATTATAGTAACGATACCAGGAGAGACGCAAATACTCCCTAACATCCTCCACTCTACGAGCTTGGATAGCTACCCGCGCTTTACTTTGTTGTAACGAGATCAGCGCATCATTGACCTCTTGGAGCGCGCGAAGGACGACTTGCTGATAGCTGTACCATAGCGCTCCTTGCTTGGCATACGCTACCTTTAGATCACCCCAGAGAGCCCCTCCTTGGAAAAGAACCTGAGCGAGATCCCCACCAATTCCCCAGGCTCGCGATGCCTCACTAAATAACGCACTAAGCTGGAAAGAATCGGCTCCATACCAACCTGTAAGGGATATATTTGGAAAAAAAGCAGCACGAGCCACCCCTACATTGGCATTGGCCTCACGTATCCACTGTTCCGCACGGCGAATATCGGGGCGGCGCAAGAGCAACGTGGAGGGTATATCGGTAGGTATCGTAGTCGGCACGATCCAATCTTCTAGTTGTCTGCCTCGTAAGATAGGGCGCGGGTCAGTGCCTAACAAGACACTTAACGCATTTTCTTGCTGTGGAACAAGCTCTTCCAATGTAGCGACCGCTGCGGCAGTTTCCTCGAGGAGAGCTGCTGCTTGTGTGACTTCAATCTCCGAAGTTAATCCCCCTTCAAAACGTAAGGTGGCATAGGCTAGATATTCTTCTCTAGCTTGCAAAGTCAGTTTCGAAATTGCTAACTGACTATCCAACTGACGCAGCTGTGTATAGGTCTTCGCGACCCCTGCAATGATAGTCAAAAGAACACCTCGCATTTCTTCCACAGAAGCAGCGGCAGCAGCCATGCCTGCACAAGCCTGGTTTCTATACTTACCCCATAAGTCAATTTCGTATTGTAAATTGAACAAAAAACCATACTCTGGAGTCGTAGGATTCATATTCGAAGGAACAAAAGATACCTGGTCAGGAAACTTTTGTTTCAATGTCAGCACATCCAAATTCAGAAACGGATAGAGTGGGGACGCCGCGACCTGAAAGCGAGCGCAAAACTCTGCTACGCGATATTGTGCAGCAATCAGATCCTTATTCTGCGTCACTGCCTCATCGATACAAGCATTCAATATAGGATCTCCTAATTCCTGCCACCAGGTATCGGATATCGACACCTGGGCTGTTTCATCAGAACTGAAACGCCAGTGTTCAGGCATAGGAGGGGCTGGTGATTCATAATGTGGGGCAAAATTACATCCACTGAAGCTCATACAAAGACTCCAATAGACCCACAACGACCATTTATTTTTTCTCACGACGTCCCCCTTCTATGAGGATGTAGAATATGGGGATAAAAAAAAGTCCAAACAGGGTCGCAAACATCATGCCTCCCATCACGCCAGTACCCACAGAATGACGACTTGCGGCACCAGCTCCATGACTCCATACTAACGGCATAACCCCAAAAATGAATGTCAAGGATGTCATAAGGATCGCTCGAAACCTTTGTTGTGCAGCGCAGAGAGCAGCCTCCATTACGGACATTCCTTTCTCTTTACTTTGCAACGCAAACTCAACAATTAAAATAGCATTTTTAGCTGACAAAGCTATTAATGTGACCAGTCCGATTTGAAAATATACATCATTATATAACCCTCGAATGAGGATAGACACTAAAGCCCCCAGCACAGCAAAGGGCACCCCCATAAGAACGGCTATCGGTAACAGCCAACGTTCGTATAGGGCTGCTAGGATTAAAAACACAAAAAGAATGGCAGCAAACAGAACTATCCCAGCGCTCCCCGAGGCGCTGATCTCTTGATAGGCAGCGCCACTCCAGGCTATATCCATAGAAGTAGGAACCACATCACGTGCCGCTGCTTCCATAGCTTGTAAGGATTGTGAGGTGCTATATCCTGTGGCAGCCCCTCCAATCAATTTGACAGCAGGGAACACATTAAAGCGAGTGACAAGATTGGGCCCTTTACTAAAGGTAAAGCGCACAAGAGATTGCAGAGGTATCATCGCTCCATTTGCAGAGCGGACATATATATTGCCAATATCTGCCAAGCTTTGTCGATACTGAGGGGCGGCTTGTACCATCACATTAAAAACGTGCCCATATTTATTGAAGTTATTCACATAGTAAGACCCAAGAAACACCTGTATAGTCTGATAAATTTGTGAAATAGGAACTCCATAGGCAAGAGATTTAATACGATCGACTTCCGCATATATTTGACCTACAAATGGCTCATAGGAGCTTCGCAATGGAGTAAGAGCCTTTTCTGTTGCGGCGCGTTGTATCAATTGATTTAGTACAGGTTGCAGATCTTCATCTGATTCATTAATGATCCAAAATTCGAACCCACCTACTGTGCCCAAACCTTGGATAGCAGGCGGGTTTACAACAAACAAGGATCCTTGAGGAAAGGTTGTCAATTGTTGCTGCAAGCGATGTAAGGTATGAAATGCGGATAGGGATTCTGTTTTTCTCTGTTTCCAATCCTTCAACGTGATAAAATATGTGGCAATCGGATAGCGGTTGACGTTTTCCAATAAACTAAATCCACTGATGGCAACACAATTCTCCACAGCTGGATCTTGCAGCACTAGAGGCACCACCTGGTCGGTAACCTGTTCTGTACGGTTGAGACTTTCTCCATCTGGCAGATTAGCAAAAGCAAACAAATATCCCTGATCTTCTTCTGGAATTAACGTAGAAGGAATGTGAAAAAAAAGTACAAGGATCAATCCACATACCCCTAGCCAACTCAATAAGAGGATCCAACGATAGGTAATAGCTCTGCGCAATAAGTATATATATCCCTGACAACATCGATCAAATCCATAGTTCCACAAACGAGCAAAGCGAGAAGGGGTCGTTTGTGGATCATGTCGTAAGCAATAGGCTGCTAACACGGGACTTAGTGTCAATGCACAAAGACCGGAAATCAGTACGGAAATCGATAGCGTGATCGCAAACTGCTTATACAGGACTCCTGCTATGCCCCCTAAAAATGAAACAGGGACAAACACCGCGCAGAGGACACACACGATTGCGATCATGGGGCCGGAGACCTCTTTCATTGCCGTATATGCTGCTTCGTAGGAAGAAAGTCCCTGTTCCCGCATCAAGCGATCTACATTTTCCACTACCACAATCGCATCGTCTACTACGATCCCAATCGCAAGCACCAAGCCAAACAGGGTCAAAGTGTTCATGGTAAAGCCAAGCAAATACATACCCGATAGGGCTCCGATGATCGATACGATCATCGCGACCACGGGAATGAAGGTAGCGCGTGCATTTTGTAAAAAAAGAAAAATTACAAGCGCCACAATGACAGCGGCTTCACACAAGGTTTTTTTCACTTCTGCAATAGATAAACGAATAAAATCTGTAGTATCAAAAGGAATGGTATATTGAATCCCAGGAGGAAAGCGCGATTCTAATCGATGCAAGGTGTTTTTGACCGAGGCTGCAACATCTAGGGCATTCGCTCCATAGTTTTGATATACTGCAATGAGAGTCGCACTTTTTTGATTCAATTTACCGTTGACACTATAATCTTGCGCCCCCAAGGAGGTCGAGGCCACATCATGGACCCACACGGTAGCTCCTTCAGGTGTTGCGCGCAGGACAATATTACCAAATTGTTCTGGTGTCGCTAAGCGTCCTTGCGCCGTGGTAGGCCATGTGAGAGCTCTGTATCCTTGTGTAGGGGGCTGTCCTAGTAGACCTAATGGATAATCCTGGTTTTGATCCGATATCGCAGCGACGACGTCCGAGGTGACAATGCCTAATTGCGCCATTTTATCGGGCTCCAACCAAACCCTCATGGCATAATTTCTAGCATTGATGATTTTAGCATCTACTACGCCAGGCAAACGGAGCAATTCATCGGCAATAAACAACGTGGTATAGTTGTTGACAAACAGTTCTTCATATCGATCTTCTGGATCCTGTACCGCAATTAACATGAGGATCGTGGGGGTCTCTTTTTTTACGACTACCCCCTCTTTTTGTGCTGCTTCTGGAATTTGAGGCAGAGCAAGGTCTACTCGATTTTGCACGTTATTCAATGCTTGATTGATGTCTGTACCGATACGAAAAAAGATATTGAGAGCTAACGAACCGCTGGCCGCGCTCGACGAGTACATATAGATCATGTCCTCAACGCCATTAATTTGCGTTTCTAACGGAGCTGCAACACTGTCTGCCAGCGTCTCTGCGCTAGCCCCAGGATAGGACACTGTTACCTGAATTTGAGGAGGAGTCATATTAGGATACTGTTCAATGGGAATCACATACCCGGCGACCAGTCCAAAAATAACGATCAGAATAGAAAGAACCCCAGCAAATACGGGGCGTTTCAAAAAGAAATGGGAGATCATGGCTGTACCTGTACCTCGACCCCAGCATAGAGTCGATTTACTCCCTCACTCACAATCTTCTCACCTGGCTGCAGTCCCCCTTGAATCATCCATTGGTCACCAACCCAATCCCCGACTTCCACCCATCTCTGCGCAACACGTTGATCAGAACCTATAACCCAAACATAAAACCCTTTTTCGCCAGAAAATACAGCTGTTTGGGGCACCAGTAAAGCTCGGGGCCACACAGCACCTTCTACCCTAGCTTTAACAAATTGACCAGGCAGGATCGTGCCTTCCTTATTATCAAACTGTGCCCGTACAGTGAGGGTTCCTGTTGCAGGATCTAAATATGGAGATGCAAAATTGAGATGACCTATAGCAGGAAATTCGGAACCATCGGACAAAACTAGGTGCACCGTATATTCTTCTGGTGCAGGCAACTCTAAACGGTGCGCCTCTTGTTCTTTTTTGGCTGCCAACCAGCGTTCATCTGTTAATGGAAAATAGACCCAAATTGGGTCTATCACAACTAATTCTGCTAAAAATCCATTAATGGAAGGAGAGATGAGCGTCCCTTCGCGATACAAAGCCTTACCCATCCAACCTGCAATCGGAGCTTCTATTTTTGTATAGCTTAAGTTCAGATTCGCATCGACAAGGTTAGCTTCTGCTTGAATGAGTTCTGCTTCTGCTGTAAGCACGGATGCCGTGGCATCATCTAAATCTCTCTTTGAGGCTGCGTGTACGCGATACAGGGGTTCTATCCGTTCATAAGAAGCTTTCGCATTCCATAGGACTGCCTCTTGCCTGGCAACGACAGCCTTGGCTTCTTCTACTTTAGCCTCAAAAGATCGGGGGTCAATGGTGAATAAAAGAGCTCCCTTTTCTACGTATCCCCCTTCGGTATAATGGATGCCCCATAAATATCCCTCGACTCTAGAACGCACCTCTACAGGATGAGAACTTTTTGCGACGCCCACAAAAGATAGGGGCATGGGGACAGCTTCTTCGTGGACCGTGTAAGAGTGGACTGCAACAGGCTTCTGAATGGGTATTTCCTGATGGCATCCGCTTAATAGGATACCTATCAAGATCCAATGGCCTTTCTGCATTCCCACAAACAGATGGGTAGGGGAAATATCTATTTTTTACAACTATTTCGTGATATGGACGGGATCGATTCGTCTCCAACCGCGCACCAACAGAGCAACTCCAAAGAAGAGCCAAGGGAGGCTAAGCCATTGTCCCACACTCAATCCAGCCCACTGTGTCCACCCGGAACCTTGTGGCGCTTTCCAAAACTCACAGAGGAATCGGATGGTCGTTACAGCAATCAATAAGAGGGCGACAAAGAGTCCCTGCCCTAACCAAGAAGGACGGCGACGCCACAGCATCCATAACAGAGTTGCCGTAGCCGCATACCCGATCCCTTCATATAATTGAACTGGGTGGACGATCCCTTGCACAGGCTCTAGAGGGTGAAGAAATTCTACTCCCCAAGGCATATTCGTTGGAGTACCTAGAATTTCTTGGTTGATGAAGTTCCCTATACGTATGAGAGCAGCAGCCCAGCCTACCGGTATGGCTAGCAAGTCCAGCACAGCCCAAAACGTCATTCGAGGAGCCGAACGACTATAACGACGCACACAACAATAGACGACTATGACAATAGCAGCCATGGCCCCATGGCTGGCTAACCCTCCCTGCCGTAAGTTCCATATTTCTGCTGGATGAGCTAAGTAAATAGGGAGCCCATAGAACAGGACATATGCAAGGCGAGCGCCTACAATAGAAAAAATGGGAATCCATAATGTCAGGGAAGAGAGTAGCATCGAGGGCTCTTTAGCACCCGGATCAGCGAGTTGGCGTAGATTGGTTCGAAGAAAAAGGTACATTAGGTGATATCCTAATGCAAAAAGAAACCCATACCAATAGATTGGAAAATCTACATAGGGAACCTCAAAAAAGACACGGGAGGGGTCCCACTGAAAATGGGCAAAAAGGGTCATAGCATCTCGACAAAAAAATAGACTCCCTCTATTCTGCCGCACAAAAACTTTCTATGCAACCCACGAACTTACGCCGTTTTTTCTATGTCGCTGGAGCTGTATGGCTCTGCGTTGGGACTGCCTTACTGACCTTAGGCATTCATTTTCTTACTACGTGGCAACAGAACCCTGTGGTCCCCTCGCACCTATTTTCGTTTATTCCCTTTTTTGAACGTTGTTTTTCCTCCAATGCTTTACTGTTTCTTTTAATCAGCAGCCTCCTACTTGGTTATAGTAAGGGGCGCTGGGTACTGCGTCGCACAGCTCTTCGTCATATGCGTTACTTTTCCTCATTAGAACGCCCCTCTTGGGCACGTCTATATGGCCCCTCTTCCCTACTATTGATCGGCATCATGATGACGCTGGGCATGCTCCTTCGGTGGATACCGATCTCCCTAGACGTGCGGGGTGCAGTGGATGTCGCAATCGGGGCAGCACTTATTCAAGGGTCTCTTCACTATTTTCGCTTTAGGTCCCATCTATGATTTATGGATTGGGATCTGATATTCTAAGTATTCAACGTATTCGCAAAGCATTGCAACGATATGGTGATCGCTTTTTAGCTCGTCACCTGACAGAAGCAGAGCAACAATACTGTCTCAAATATCAGGATCCCGTCCCTCGTATTGCGGGTCGATTTGCAGGCAAGGAAGCGATTGTCAAGGCTCTGGGTACAGGCTTTCGATTTGAAGGGCAATGGCTATCTATAGAGATTGTAAATGATGCTTTAGGTAAGCCTACCGTATTGTTACATCCTCTACTATCCACTCACCTGCCCCCCTCTCTACAAATTCTACTTTCCATTAGTCATTGCAAGGAGTACGCTATGGCTACAGCAATTGCAATAGGGACTTCACATGGATAGGAAGCGTTTAGTGATTATCGGTTCAGGGCCAGCTGGTTATACGGCAGCTCTTTATGCGGCTCGTGCTGAGCTCTCACCCACGTTATATGAAGGTTTTTTTTCTGGCCCCGCGGGAGGGCAACTAATGACTACAACCGAGGTCGAAAATTATCCAGGTTTTCCTGAGGGTATCTCGGGGCCGAAACTCATGGAGGCCATGCGACAACAAGCAGCTCGTTTTGGCACGCAGTTTCTGACTGAGGACGTGACTCGCGTGGATTTAAGTCAGCGACCCTTTGTGATAGAAGGAGCTCACACGACCCTATCAGCAGACGCGCTGATTATTGCGACAGGAGCTACTGCGAAGCGACTAGAGATTGAGGGTGCTGGTGAAGATGGCTTTTGGCAAAAAGGAGTAACGGCTTGCGCGGTCTGTGATGGAGCCATGCCCATTTTCCGTAATCAGCCTTTATTTGTAATTGGTGGAGGAGACTCTGCAGTAGAAGAGGCTATCTATCTAACAAAATATGGAAGCAAGGTCTATATCGTACACCGCAGAGGGGAACTCCGCGCCTCTAAAATTATGGCGCAACGGGCCCTGCATCATCCAAAAATTGAAGTGCTTTGGAATCAAGAAATCATTAAGGTTTCTGGTGATCGTATTGTACGTGCCGTGACCTTGCAAGACACGCGTTCCAAACAAACCGAGGAACGTCCTGCGGGAGGCGTCTTTTTTGCTATCGGCCATGAGCCCAATGTCTCGTTCTTACAGGGCCAACTCAAAACAGGGGCTCATGGTTACATCGCAGTAACGCCAGGAACCACGCAAACTTCTATAGAGGGGGTGTTTGCTTGTGGGGATGTGCAAGATCCTATCTATCGTCAAGCTATTACTGCAGCGGGTAGCGGCTGCATGGCAGCTCTAGAAGTAGAGCGTTGGTTACAGGGGCACTGAGCCTAGCCCCCTTTTGGCTTAATCCGTCGTGACGCAATCCATGCGAACAAACTCACTAAACAAAAGAGGCAGGGATGTCCCCTGCCTCTACTTCCGTTGCCTCCCTCTTGTACAGGGGACTTAGCAACTGATGTGTTTGCCGTAAGCTTTCAATACTTGGTTTTTCCAATTATTGGAATGTTTACGGTTCGATCGATTCCATCGAGACGAAGCTAAAAGAGGAGCTTTTGTTAGTAATGTCTCTACGATGGATTGTCGTCGTTTTGCACCACTACGAGTAGCAGTTTTTTTAGCAGCAGGTCTTTTTACAGCTTTCTTTGCTACAGTGCGTTTTACAGCTTTTTTAGCAGCAGGTCTTTTTGCTGCTTTCTTAACAACTTTTTTCTTTGCTGCAGTGCGTTTTACAGCTTTTTTGGCAGCAGGTCTTTTTGCTGCTTTCTTAACAACTTTTTTCTTTGCTGTAGTACGTTTTACAGTTTTTTTAGCAGCAGTTTTTTTTGCTACTTTTTTCACGACTTTTTTCTTTGTTGCAGTGCGTTTTACAGCTTTTTTCACAGAACGTTTGGCTGTGCTTTTGCTTGCAACTTTTTTAGTCGTCGAGCGTTTTGAAGAATGACGAGCCTTAGCGGTGCGTCTCAGCATGGTTTCCTCCTACATTGTTCATAGCCATTGCCTATTTCATCTATCGGCAGACCTAAGGAGAGACTTTAGAAAAAAAAGAAAAAAAATTTCTCTCGAGCCCGAGAGGAAGTTTTATGTGCCTGAATTAGAGTTAGATAAATTTTCCAAAAAAGAAATCAACAAACGTACTCCCCAACCAATCCCCCCACGTCCCCATTCACGCAAGGGTTTTTCTAGGAATGCTGGGCCGGCACAATCAATATGAGCCCAAGGTACATGATGTTTTTTAACAAAGTGATTCAAGAACAGGGCGCCGGTAATGGACCCACCAGCTCGACCTCCAATATTGCACAGGTCAGCTTGGAAAGATTCTAATTTCTTTGTATAGGGGGCATATAAAGGCATGCGCCATAGGGGCTCGCCTACTTGATCGGCAGCTTGCATTAACTGATTTGCTAAGAGATCTTGATTACAAAACAGACCTGCAATCTCATCTCCCAATGCAACCACTACAGATCCAGTTAAGGTAGCGAGATCAATCACTCGAGATGGAGCGAGATGTTGTAAGGCATAACTTAATGCATCCGCCAAGATCAGACGACCTTCAGCATCCGTATCACCTACCTCCACTCTAGAACCATCGTAGGCTTGGAATACATCACCTGGTTTATAGCTAGCTGGGCCAATTGCATTTTCGGTAGCTGGAACCACGGCAGTCACATTGATAGGCAATTTCAAGCGTGCAGCTACTTGCAGTGTAGCAAGCACGGCTGCAGCTCCCGACATATCACCCCGCATGGTTGCCATGCCAGAGGTTTTTAAGTCTAATCCCCCTGTATCAAATGTGACACCCTTTCCTACCAATACGGTGTGGTCTGCATGGTGAGGATTTCCTGTATATCGAACTACGATCAATCGAGGTTCGACCGAAGCACCCTGAGAGACTGCTTGAAACAGCCCCATGTTATGTTCTTGAATTTCTTTTGGTCCCCAGATGGTCAGGTCCACATTTGAGTCCACTTCATTCACCCATGTCGAGGTAGCTTGAGCTAGGTACTCAGGAGTAACTGTGTGGGCGCTTTCATTAATGACATCCCTAGCCCACATTACCCCATGAAAGAGCATGAAGTGGCGACGAAGGGCATCTTGTTCTACTAACGAAAGGTCTATCCAATGCAATTGGGGACGAAAATCCGTTCGTTTTTGTTTTGGCCATACGTAAGAGGCAAAAGCCCATCCCTCAAAGGAAAGAATGGGAGTCTGAGAAGCGAACGGCAGGCTCTTCACCTGAGGCATAGAGACTGATTCCCATTTCTTTTCCATGCAGTACTGCGCAACATGATAATAGGCTAGTCGGAACGAATCAGGAGAGCATTCAGCTTGCTTACCTAAACCGAAGCATAGGTAACGCTGTCCTTGAGGGCCATACACGAGCAGTCTTTCATCTTTTTTTCCTCGAAAATCCTCTAAATACGAGGAATGGCCTATATTCGGGAGAGGAACAGTGGAAGCAGGCAAAGGCTCCTTTTCTCCTTCAAAAAAAGGAAGGATCAGACCACCTTTGCCTCGTAAAAGATCTTTTTCTTGCACCATTTCAAACAAGACAGTCACCTAAAGTCAAAAAGGAAGGTCGTCTTGAACATGGCCAGCCATGGCAGCGTCGCCTGCGCCGTAAGCAGCCTGAGATTGTAATGACATGACATCAGCTCCACTAGAAGAAAAAGAATCTTTTGCTTCAGGTTTACCAAACGGACTGAACTTTACAATCTCAGCATTGAGACTCAATGAAACAGCTACGGAACCATCCTTGGCTGTATAGGTTTCAGGTTTACCCATATCCCCGATGATTAATACGGAAGCCCCTTTTTTCAGATAGGGCACCATCTTATCATAACGATCCCCCCAGATACTCACGCGCCACCATACGGTTTCTTCAGCTCCGGCTTGACGAACCCGAGTAGCCACTCGAAGCCCCACTACCTTCTTACCAGAAGCAGTAAAGCGTTCCTCAGCATCAGCTCCTAAAAAACCTGCAATTTCCACTAAAATCATATCGACTCCAACAAACTTTATGCTCGAATTGGCCCTGGTCCAGATCCTCCACCTAGGGAAGGGGCAGGCGCTGCAGCTCCTTGTGGGGGCTTAGGCATGGTATCTACGCTAGGCTCACGACCAGCAGAAATATCTGCGCAGACGGTGCGCCATTTTTCTACGGTTTCGACAAACAAGGGAGTAAATGCGCGTAGAAGAGTGGTCACACTGTAAGCCATATCAAGAACGCAATGCATCAGAATGAGTTCCTCTTTTACAGCAACTCCTACACCGCCTCCAGCCATTTGGCCTCCCAACATGGATCCAGTTAGCAATTTTTCATACAATTTCAATAGAATACGCTCGTTCTTGGGAAGTCCATCGAGTAAAGGAGAGTAAATATAGAGACGATCCGAATTAGGTTCATAAGTCAGGTGCATAGAGAAGGCGTCATCGATTCCCAGGATGCATGTATTGTTTTCATCGAATTGCAAACCTGATAATCCAAGTTCCTTGCCAAGCTCTTTTAAATTTTCTTTAGCATTCTCAAACGACATAATAAAAACCCCTGAAGATAAAAATTGACCTAGTCTACCTTATACCAATTTGATCGATTTTATCCTACGAGATTCTAAGACTATTACCCGGAAAAAAAAGGGATATTCTCACGATTAAACACTGAGAAAATTCGATTACCACACACATTTTTTTCATAAGCTTACATGCGATTGTAAATTTATCAAAAATTAATAAATTTAAAATAAAATGAATTCTATCACAAATTAGGAGAATAAATATGACGGCCTCAGAAATAGACCCAAGAAAAAATATGAATGACTTAGAAATAGACCCAAGAAAAAATATGGGCACCCAACCTACTCACCCGAGTTGGTATTGGACTGCTATGGCGGTGGGAGCTTTAGTAATCGTTGTAGGGACAAGCATAGGAGTCATGGGCTTACTACAAGCTCATAAAGTGATTGCGTTACCTAAGCAGCTGGCATCCTCTATTGGTTCTCTTGCCACCCATCCGAACAACTGGGGTTTATGGACTCTAACGTTAGGTAGTGTGGCAGTAGGAGCTGTCGCAATTGTGTATGGGGTCAGAAAACGAAATAAAGCGATGGTTCATTTCCAGGATAATCCGATAAATCCCCTATCCCCTCAGCTACAACGAAATAAAGCGATGGTTCATTTCCAGGATAATCCGATAAATCCCCTATCCCC
>CAYLUD010000002.1:55812-77688 GCA_964386785.1 uncultured bacterium
TAAGCTACAGTGGGCCTGCGCAAACAATTTCAATGCCATAAAAGAAAAATTTTCTCTATACAACAAAGATTCAGAACATTATGGTAAGTTGCCAGATACTGCAGCTGGCTTGTATCAGCAAGAGACAGAGGAAGAAGGCCAGAAGAATCATTATTATTGGATCGTGATAAGAACTTGTCGTGGGGAATTGCACTGTACTAAATTCTTAAAAGAAGATACAATAAAATCTTTAAAAGAAGAATTGGAGAAACAAAATTATTCTTTATTCGGCTTCGACCAGTATTTTCAGGAAAGCCACAGCGCCCCCCCCCCCCCGACAATCTGACAGCAGTGCACACTGAAGAAATCTCTCATCACGCCAGTTTGACATAAGAAATCATGACGCATACTTTATGGATGCAAACTCTAGCTCTTCTTTTGGGAAATAAAGCCTAGGCTTGTCCTTTCTCAAACAATAGGTAGCTAGGCCCGCCACTAGATTGAGGCGCTTGAGAAAGCGCGTTCCAGAGATTTTTAATTCAGACCAGGGAATCCAGTTTACTTCAAGAGAGTTTGTTGCAAAGCTTGAGGAAAGAAAGATAAAAGTGAGCATGGATGGCAAAGGGAGGGCTTTTAATAACATATTCGTAGAGAGGCTCTGGAGGACGGTGAAACATGAGGAAGTGTACATCAAAAGGTACGAGACTGGATTCAGAGCACAGGAAGGATTGAGTACATACTTCCCATTCTATAACATGAAGAGGCCTCACCAAGCTCTTGAGTACAGAACACCCTATGAGGTGCACTTTGGGCTTTAAGATTTCCGGGACCCTGTCCCTTTCACCCTGGCAAAGGGATAGGTCCCTTTGCAATCCCCTTATACTGGTGTTGGGGGAGAGATAAGTACAACACTAGGGCATTCGATTTAGAAGACGTTTTTTAGTCTTGATATTGAGGTCCAATTTACTTTACTGGCGTTACATAAGATCTCATTTACAGTACACTCTTGCATTGGATTACCGACTTGCAACAAGGCCTCGCCTTCCTTCAGATTTCCATCTTTATCCCAATACAATTTCTTAATAACATGATGACCTTGCAACAGCACACAACATACTGTATTGATTGGAGGAAGTTGCAGACTCCTCAGTTTTTCTAATGTATTTTGTGAAATAGAACACGGTAATAGCCATCGTGAGTGTGGATGAGATACAGTCCCTGGTTTCATGAATATACAAGCTCCGTTCCCGTTACAATTCCGGGCAGGCTACACAATTTGATAGTAGAAATCAAGTATTCGACAATGCTTTTTGGATATCTATTTCTCTATCCATCTCTAGAAGAGCTTGAGAAGTGGAAAAGAAAGGGCAGCTGAAAAGCCCATAATCACAAATAGAGAAACTGCAAACATTTGTCTCGCCCACCTGATGTTATCGGCAACTCGAAACCCACGAATCGAAAGAAGGAGCCATACCACCCCTAGGAGACCTGCAATCACCAGATAAAGATGTCCTGTGTAGCCTAAAAAAGGGAGCAACAGCAGAGCAACGAAAAAGGCGAGAATGTAACCAAGCATGTGGACCTTAGTTATCTGTACGCCTTTTTGCAAGGGAAGAACAGGGATATTTGCTCGTCTATAATCTTCCAGGCGATACATGGCAATCGCATAAAAATGAGGCATTTGCCATAGAACAAGAATGGAAAACAGAAGAATAGCTGGCAGATCGATGCGATTTGCTATTGCGACATATCCCACTACAGGAGGCATCGCACCTGAAATACTGCCAATGAGCGTTGCATATGTGGTATGGTGTTTACAGAGACTATAGAGAGCTACGTAAATTACAAAGCCAAGGGAAGCGACGAGCCAAGCTAACAAATTAACAAACGCCAATAAAATCACGCTACCGGTCAACCCTAAGATCACGGAGAACACGATTGCTCGTTTTCCAGAAATCAACCCTTTTGCTAAAGGACGCTCTTTTGTCCTGCTCATTTTTTGATCACTGACTCTGTCGATATAGTTATTGCAGACACAAGCTGCTGCGATTACCATGCCGAGGCCTATCAGCATTGTGACAAATATGCCGAAGCTAAAACTGGCTTCAGCGGCGAGTGCACACCCAGCTATAGTGGTAATCAAATTACCCATAATAATTCCTGGTTTTGTCAGCATATAATAGGTTTTTAACATAGATTATCCCATGGGTGGCATCACTCGTTCATTTAAACTCACCATAATCCACAGCGATCCAAAAAACACAATCGAGAGGATCAATAGCATGAGCATAAAAACAAAAAGATTAGATCGGGGTTTGGCTTCGGTTCCTAAGTGTAGAAACAAGATAAATTGCACAGCTGCCTGGATGAGAGCTAAGACTGTCAGTGTGATATTCAAGGTCCATCCTTCGAGGACTTTTTGAACAGCAAGAAAATAGGCAAGGAAAACTAGGAAAAGACAAGCTAAGAATCCCGTAATATAGGCTTTTAATGAGCCGTGATCTACATCTTTCATCTATGCTGCTCCTATCAAATAAACAAATGTGAAGATAAAAATCCAAACGACATCTAGAAAATGCCAAAATAGGCGAAAGCAAGCGAGCCGCTTCTGGACTATCCAGGTGAGCTCTTTACAATAAACTTGTACGCTCATCACGCCGATCCAGATCAGTCCAAAAGAAACATGCAACCCATGAGTGCCCACAAGAGTGAAGTAGGAGGATAAGAAGGCACTTTCTTTCCAACTATGTCCCTCATGTACGAGGTTAACAAATTCAAACAACTCCATACCTACAAAGCTGGCTCCTAAAACGAAGGTACCCACCAGGCTCATCAGCGTAGCCGATTTATGTTGTTTGTTGGCCGCTATACCTACCAAGCCTGAGACAAAACTACTAGCTAGAAGCAACAAGGTCTCGATCAACATAAATGGCATGCTAAAGATCTCTCTTCCAGGATGGGGCGGGAAGGCTGTTGCTTGCAAGACAGCAAATGTAGCAAAGAGCATCCCAAACAAGATGCAATCGGTCATTAAATAGACCCAAAAACCAAACAGGGTCTTGCGATAATTTTCTTGGTGCACGTCTATGGATTCTGTTGTCATATCTTGTTACCTAGATTCCAATCTAAGAAGTTCATGTTTGGATACTGTGTATTCCGTATCGTCATCCGAAAAATGCCAAATGAGCAGAGCAATGATGCCAAGCAAACTCGCTACGACGAGCCAAAAGATTTGCCAGATGATGGCAAACCCAAAGAAAAAGATGGTGACGCCTAGGATCAATGGAATGGGCGAATCTTTTGGCATGTGAATGTCTTGATATTCCGGTTTAGGTTGAGCTGTTTTCTGTTGTTTGATTTCCCAAAAAGGGTCTCGTGTTGCGACATGAGGAGTCACAGCAAAATTATAAAAAGGAGGTGGAGAAGTTGTAGACCACTCTAATGTTCTTCCATTCCAAGGATCACCAGTTCTGTCTAGATGGGATGTTCTTTGTTTGATACTCGAAATAACTTGGATAATTTGAAAAAAGACACCCAGACCCACAAATATAACGCCCGATGCAGCAATAATAAAGAAGGGCTGCCACCCGGTTTCAGTAGCGTAATGATCGAGTCTTCTTGTAGCCCCCATGAGTCCTAAAATGTACAGGGGGATGAAGGCAAGTAAAAACCCAATAATCCAGCTCCAAAATGCATAGACACCGTATGTTTCAACCAATCGGAATCCAGTGAATTTTGGAAACCAATAGGTAAAGGCAGCAAAAAAACCAAAGAGAACTCCTCCAATAATGACAGTATGGAAATGCGCAACAAGAAAGAGACTATTATGGGTTTGAAAATCAACTGGCGC
Organism: uncultured bacterium; assembly: GCA_964386785.1. Lineage (GTDB taxonomy): Bacteria > Chlamydiota > Chlamydiia > Chlamydiales > JAAKFR01 > SZAS-3. Next base: position 59,642 of record CAYLUD010000002.1, read on the forward strand.
GATAGAAAGGAGCACCCCTGCCATTCCCCCTAAGGTAAACGTTGCAACAAAACCCAAGAACCAGAGCACGGGTGTTGTCAATAGAATGCGTCCTCGATACATCGTAAAAAGCCAATTGAAAATTTTGACTCCCGTAGGAATCGCTATCAACATGGTCATAGCTCCAAAAAAGGCATTCACTGCAGGAGAGGCTCCCATAGTGAAAAAATGATGCAGCCATACAATGAAGGAAAGGACCGCAATAGCAATAATCGCTCCTACCATTGAGGTATACCCAAAGAGTTTTTTCTGGGAAAAGACAGGAACAATTTCAGAGAACACCCCAAATGCAGGCAAAATTAAGATATACACCTCGGGGTGCCCCCAGGCCCAAAACAAATTGACATACATCATGGGATTCCCTCCCAATTCTGATGTAAAAAAATGCATGTCTAACAAACGATCCAACGAGAGCAAGCCCAGTGTGACGGTGAGAATAGGGAAGGCAAATAAAATCAAAACGGTGGTCGTCAGGGCAGTCCAAATAAATATAGGCATCTTCATCAAGCTCATTCCCGGACAACGCATCTTGATGATCGTGACAAAAAAATTGACTCCGGAGAGCAGGCTCCCTATTCCAGATATTTGTACACTCCAAATCCAATAATCAACCCCCACGCCCGGATTATATTTGAGACCTGATAATGGAGGGTACCCGACCCAACCAGCTCCAGAAAACTCCCCAATCATCAAGGAGAGATTGACCAGTAAAAAGCCAACAAAGAACAACCAAAAACTCAATGCATTTAAAAAAGGAAAGGCTACATCCCGAGCCCCGATTTGCAAGGGAATCAGGAGATTAAACAGGCCAAACACGACTCCCATTCCAACAAAAAAAATCATTAATGTGCCGTGGGCCGTAAAAATTTGCTGAAAGTGATCCGAGGATAAGTATCCATACGACTCTCCTACGGAAAGAGCTTGTTGAGCCCGCATCATGACTGCATCGATGAGCCCCTTGCACAACATGAGAATGGCTACAAATAGGTACATCACACCGATCCGTTTCGGGTCGAGCGATGTGAGCCAATTCTTGTAGAAAGATTTCCATACACGATGGTATGTCAACAATCCAATCGCAAATAGTAAGGCCAGCATCATGGTAATACCGGCTCCGATTTCGATTGCTCCATGTTTAAAAGCATCTAACGTAAGTGTACCGACAAGACTAGTGAGCATGGTGCAAGTCCTTTGATGAAGTGGTCATATTTTTCATTACAATCCAATCAAACAACTCCGAATCATGAATAGAGTAATACCGAATGGGATCATATTCACTAGGTTGAGAAAGAATAGTAAAGGTAGATCGATCTAGAACAGATGGGGACTCTTGATGTTGCGAAACCCAACTATGGAATTCTTCATCAGAGTAGGCAGGCGCTATAAATGTCATTCCAGCAAACCCTTTACCGCTTAAATTTGCAGAACATCCTCGATATTCTCCTACCTGATCGGCGATCAAATGCAATTCCGTGGTCATGCCTGGCATAGCAAAAATTTGTCCACCTAACTCGGGGATCCAAAAAGAATTCATGGGAGCATCTGCTGTGATTTCAAATCGAATGGGGGTTTTTTCTGGAATAGGCATAAAGTTCACAACAGCGATCTGCTGCTCTGGATAAATGAACAGCCATTTCCAATCCAAAGCAACAACTTGAATGAGAAGTGTTTTTTTATCCCCCTCAAGAGGGCGAAAAGGATCTAATTCATAAGAACTCTTCCAATTCATCACACCCAAAGCTACAATGATCAGACAAGGAATTCCCCACCAAATCGTTTCAGCCAAGGCACTATGTCCCCAATCGGGAGTATATTCCGCCTGTTTATGAGCTCGGTATTTCCATACAATGAAACCAGTCAAAGCAAATACTGGGATCACCACAATCAGCATGAGTAGCGTAGCGATCACCAGAAGATCTTTTTGTTTTACACCCACCCATCCCTTAGGGTTAAGCACTACAGGTTCAATCTGAATCAAATAGAGGACTGCCAAAGCGCAAGCCGTTGCAATAAGCAGAAAAAAAAATAGAGAGCGATATGTTTTCATCTTAACTTGGAGGATACGGAAAATGTAAAAAAATACTAGAACTTGTATCTTTTTTTTTAAATGCGGACTACACGATGACTTCGAACTTGTTGCTTTGTCAAAATTTTGATAATGGATAGACCATGCAGTTTCGCTATTCCTCTGGATTTCCTTCCCCTTTAGGCCCTTCTCCTAGTGAAGGTGGAATCAACTTTGCGATCTATGCTCCAGAGGTTAGGGAGCTCGATCTTTGGCTCTTTTCTCGTGATCGGACTGACTCGTTTCGTATAGCGTTAACGGATCCTGCTCATCGAACAGGTGATGTATGGCACGTTTGGGTAGATCAGCTGCCCCCTGATCTTCTTTATGGCTACCAAGTTTCCGTAAGAGGTAAAGAATCCCCTCTATTATTAGATCCTTACGCCCTGCAAATCGATGCTCCTTCTATTTGGTCTGATACGCCATTTACCTATTTAAATCGAGTTGCCTCTCCTCCTATTTTTGATTGGGAAGACGATTGTTCCCCCAGTATACCCATTGAAGATCTCATCTTTTATGAATTACATGTACGTGGCTGGACTCAGGATCCTTCCTCTTGCGTCTCCCATCCAGGGACTTTTCTTGGGGTTATTGACAAAATACCTTACCTCAAAGACTTAGGGATTAATGCTGTGGAGCTCATGCCTATTTACGAGTTTCCTGAGTGGAAAAATCCATTTACCCTACCCTCTACACCTCGATACAATTATTGGGGATATGCCCCTGTGCACCATTTTGTTCCCATGAGACGATACGGCACGATTCACGATTGCAAGCAAATGGTCAAAGCCCTCCATCGAGCAGGCATTGAAGTCATCCTAGATGTTGTATACAACCACACAGCTGAAGGAGAGGATACTCCCCTTCACTTTCGAGCCTTTGCACCCGAGACCTATTATCTTTTTGATGCCCATGGTCGGGATGCTAATTTTTCTGGGTGCGGGAATACTCTATCGTGCAATCACCCTATTGTGCAGGACTGGATTGTAGCTTCATTACGTTACTGGGTGACAGAAATGCATATAGATGGATTTCGATTTGATCTAGCCTCGATTTTATGTCGAGATCCTACAGGCCACCTGGTAGCCTCTCCCCCTGTGATCCAGCGTATATTAGAAGACCCAGTTCTCAAAAACAAGAAACTGATAGCCGAAGCCTGGGATGCGGGTGGGGCTTATCAAGTAGGTTCCTTTTCTCCCTCTCCACGCTGGATGGAATGGAATGGAAGATATCGGGATGAAGTACGTGCATTTATTAAAGGGACGCCTAATGCTGCTGGTGAATTCGCTACCAGATTATGTGGTTCTGTCGATCTATATAAACATCGAGGGCCACAATGCAGTGTACATTTTGTTTGTTGCCACGATGGGTTTACCCTTCGAGATTTAGTCTCCTACACAACTAAGCAGAATCTTGCTAATGGGGAGGAGAATCGGGATGGAACAAACCAGCATATCAGCTGGAACTGTGGTTGTGAGGGCCACTCTTCTGATCCTATCATTGAAACGATTCGTCTACGTCAAATGAAAAACTTTCTCATGACAATTTTTTTGTCGAAAGGAACCCCTCTCCTCCAGATGGGAGACGAGTATGGACATTCCAAACAAGGAAACAACAATTCCTGGGGGTTAGATACCAAACTGAACTGGTTTCAATGGAAAAGAAACAAAGAGGAAGAGGAGCTGGTAACATTCTGCCAACGCATGATTCATATTCGCAAACGGTACGAGCTTCTTCGTGTAGCCCGTTTCCTGACAAAAGCAGATATTACGTTTCACGGAATTCGCCCGAACGAACCTCTATGGAACAGCGAAAGTCGTCTTGTTGCATATACTTTGCACAATGCTACCCAGGGAGAGGATCTTTATGTCCTCTTCCATGCATATCCTCACGCTACAGAAGTGGAGCTCCCCCCCTCCCCTACAGGCTCCTGGTATTGGCAAGTAGACACCTATCTACATGAGCAACCTAAAGGGAATACGCTCCTTCAGAATCTCTCCTGTACCATTCCCGAATACACCGCATGGCTACTTAGCTCAACACCTACCGCACTGGGTGGGCAGGCGAAGGAACCGATGTAACACCTAACTGAGTATGTGGGTACGCATCCAATAACATTTGTTTTGCATTTCGACCCGTAGCAGCCAGTTCTTCTAATTTCTGTTCCGTCAGTCGAACACTCGTCATAGGCACTCCTTTAGAAGATTCCAGAACCATAAATCGGGTATCGCGAACACTTTCCTCTACTCCATGTTTCTGGTGAGTAACGCCGTAGCCAAAATACCCAACATCGCGAGCTTTCACATCCCATAACTTTTGATTTTTTTTACCAGCTAATGAGAGGGCATATGCTTCTGTACGAGCCGCAATCGTATACGCCGCCATTGCCTCTCGACTGAGCTCTTCCGATACGCGCACACCTACTGTGGATTGCACATAATCCTCTATTGAGATTTCGTTGACAACTGCCAAATGGTGATCGCGGTCTAGATACACTTCCAGCATCCCCTTATATTGAAACCCATTCACAAAAAATGTCGTGTCGGAGTGGGTACCTACCAGAGTAAGGTGTGTCACACCTGGATACTCCTCGCCCCATCGCAATCCTCCTTGAATCCCATGCATAGGATATCGTTTGCCTACCATCCCTCCGCTCAACATCTCTCCCCGTTCTCGATCTACAACACGATAGGGGCCTTTGGCTTCAATCAGTGCCGTAGGAGTTCCTTTAGCAAGAAGAACGCGAATTTTTGGTCCCAAAGGGGCTGCTTCTTCTTTCCATGCAAATGGTTGCATCTTTGCAGCATGGGCTGGAGTTGCAACCAAGCAACTGCCGATCATCAGAATGAATAATTTTTTCATACAACCTCAAAAAATGGTCTCTTTAGTTTTTTGTAAATGTTGGTACGCCAAGGGTGTAGCTACTCGCCCCCGGGGAGTCCTTTTGATAAATCCTTGCAAGATAAGGAATGGTTCATACACTTCCTCAATCGTCTGCCCTAGCTCTCCGATCGCTACCGCTAACGTCGTCAGCCCTACAGGACCACCACCGTAGTGATCTATAATAATGCCTAAGATCTTCTTATCTACCTCATCTAGCCCTCGATGATCAATGGCGAGTAGTTCCAAAGCTTCTCGAGTCAACTCTGCGTCTATCTGAGACTGCTCTCGACTTTGTGCTACATCACGCACCCAACGCAATAAATTATTTGCAATTCTAGGAGTGCCTCTAGACCGTTCTGCGATAACCTCTACAGCAGCCGTATCGGTAGAAAGTCCCATCAATTTCGATGAACGAGTCAAGATTGTCGTCAATGCAGGAGTCGAATAATAATCCAAGCGACAGGTCATGCCAAATCTTGAGCGCATGGGCGCAGATAACATTCCAGAACGTGTTGTGGCTCCAATTAATGTGAATGGATTCAAAGTGACCCGTACAGAGCGCGCTGCTGGTCCGCTATCAATCATGACATCGAGCACAAAATCTTCCATAGCAGAGTATAAATATTCCTCAACTACGCGATGTAATCGATGAATTTCATCAATAAATAATACATCGCCTGCTCCTAGATTAGTTAAAATACCCGCTAGATCCGAGGGTTTTTCAAGCAAAGGACCCGAAGTGACCACAATACCACGGTTCATCGCAGAAGCCACGATATGCGCAAGCGTCGTCTTTCCTAAGCCTGGGGGGCCAGCAAAGAGACAGTGACTCAGAGGCTCTCCTCGTTTTTTTGCTGCAGAAATCAAGATATCTAGGCGCGAACAAACGTCCTCTTGCCCTACAAATTCTCGTAGGGTTTGCGGCCTCAGAGGAATCTCAAAGCTGACATCCTCTTTCTCGAGCGTGGACTTCAGATAGGGCGGACTCACTCTGCGCACACCATACTCCCTTTCTCTGTAATTGACAATCCTCTTTCTTGAAAGCAAACAATCCGATATAAGCAATGGCAAAAGACCCATCCTGTTGGAGTTGCGCATGAAGGAAGATCGTTGGATTGAAGAGGCTGCAAAACAAGGTATGATTGAACCCTTTGTTCCTCATCAAGTAAAAGAAGAAGATGGCAAAAAAATCATCAGCTATGGGTTATCCAGCTATGGATACGATATTCGTGTATCCAATCACTTCAAAGTGTTCACGAATGTATTTAATTCTCTTGTAGATCCTAAAAATTTTACCGAAGATGCTTTTGTGGATATTTATGCTGAGAGCTGTATTATCCCCCCGAACTCATTTGCCTTAGCCAGAAGTGTGGAGTATTTTCGTATTCCACGAAATATTCTTACTCTTTGTGTGGGCAAGTCGACCTATGCTCGCTGCGGTATTATTGTCAACGTCACTCCATTTGAACCAGAATGGGAGGGGCATGTCACATTAGAAATTTCGAATACGACCCCGTTGCCAGCAAAAATCTACTCTTATGAAGGGATCGCTCAAGTGATTTTTTTAGATGCGCAAAACCCCTGCAGAACGTCCTATGCTGATCGTCAGGGTAAATACCAGAGACAAACGGGCATTACTGTTCCTCGGATATGAAGGCTCGTTCACGACTCTTTGACGTGATTATCCTACGCTCCTGGTGGGTGATTCTTGTGCTATTGTGCTCTCTTTTCTTTTTTGATTATGCATACCAAGAGCAGCGATTCCAGGAAGATAGGCTTCTAATTAAACAACATATTCTCACGCAAAGGATCTATGAGTTACAACAACACAATCGACAGCTTTCAGACGAGCTGAACAGCCAGAGCGATCCACAATGGATCGAATTATTGCTAATGCGCGATCTAGGCATGGTCCCAAAAGGAGTAAGGAAATTTCTGATCCAGCCACATGGTCCAGATATGGCGACCAAAAACAGCCATGTTCAGGATGATTGCTTAGGACCATGAGGGATGATAGAGCGCAATTGCGCTACTACGGTATGGAGTTCTTCCTTAGTGGTCCATCGGCTAAGCGAAAAGCGCAACGAACGGCGCACCTCATCTCTTCCCAACCCCATACCTAACAGCACAGGGGATAATTGAAAAGCACCTGTTTGGCAAGCAGAGCCATGCGATGCAGCAATTCCTTGCAAGTCCAGTTGCATCAACAGTGTTTCTCCATCTATAGACAAGAAAGCGATGTTCGATACGCTGCTAACCCGATCTTCCTTTTGCCCATGAATGACCACCTGCAGCAAGGTAGCAATCTGCTGTTCAAAATCATCGCGCAATCGTTGCATTCTATCAAAATCATCGGGATGCAAAGCCTCTAACGCTCCAGCCAAACTATCCGCAAGGGCTACCATTTCGGTGCCACCTCGCATACCACGTTGTTGTTGTCCTCCCAAAAACAAAGGACGATAGGGAACCTTTCCTTGCAAAAGAATGGCACCGATTCCTACTGGAGCATGAATTTTATGACCAGATAGAATAAGCGCAACTCTTCCAGGGAGCTGCTGCCATTTTTTTTTCCCCACCAAGCCCACAGCGTCTACAATCAATAGAATGTCATGAATCTGAGCCCATTCCGCTATTTCCAGTATAGGATTACAAATCCCCGTTTCGTGATTTGCTGCGTTCAATACAATCGCTTCCGTATCAGGGCGACATGCTGCCATGATTTGTTGCAGAGCAATCGACCCCTTACCCGCTTCTGGCGATAGAATCGTCACTGGTTTTTCACGAGATTGTAGAGCTTCTCGTACCGCTGAATGTTCTAAAACAGAACTCACAATATGACCCGAAATACTGAAAACTAGCGTATAGATCGATTCGGTCGCTCCTGAGGTCAGGATCACACCTTTGCCATCGATACCAAAACAATCTGCAATCCGTTGTTTGGCTTTCTGCATAATCTGACGAGATTGGCGTCCCATAGCATGCATACTATGGGAATTCCCCAATCCACCTCTCAATAGAGAGGTGTACCTATCAAGAATATGGGGATCTATACAAGTTGTTGCATTATTGTCTAAATAAATCACAGACCAATCAGTATAACAGTGACATTGTCTTTTCCGCCACGATCTAATACAGATTGCACCATAGTTTGAGAACAGGTGACGAGATCGGGAGCATTCCTGATATGTTCCCCTATTTCTTCGTCGGATAGCGCTCCAGACAAGCCATCAGAACAAAGAAGAAACACATCTTTTTTTTTATAATTCCAAGAGTGTAAGGATACTCGAACACCTGGCGACACTCCCAGCACACGAGATAACATCCATCGTCCCTTTTGAGTAGGATGTGGAGTCAAATGATCTTCTGTAAGCGGAAGGCATCTCAAATTCCGACATCGATAGGCTCGACTATCTCCTACATGAGCCACCACCACTTGATCCTCTAGCACCCATAAGAGCACCATTGTCGTACCCATACCTCGATAGGCTTGCTCCTGCTCTGATTTGGAGAGAATTTCCTGATTCGCAATCCAACAAGCCTCTTTCAGTTGTATACAAGCTTCTTCAAAGTTAATAGGATGGGCTTGTGCAGATACATGGTTAGCGATAGAAATCGTAGCGATATCTGCCGCTAGTTTTCCACCCGGTCGCCCCCCCATGCCATCTGCTAACATAAATAATTGTTGTGAGGGCATTGCGACTGCAACGTCCTGATTTTCTTTTCGCACATGCCCTACATGAGTGTGCGTCACCCAATGAATTCCAGCCTGTACGCAGATTCCTTGCTGTGCCGCGCTCTGTGCACAGGCAACCAAATATTCTGACATGGTTCTTTGAAGTATAATCATAAAATTCGGAAATGACGAAATAGTTTTTTCTTACCCCTAACACTATATAGGGACGTAAATTTCTATTTGTGAACAATTTGTGAAAAAAAAATCATGGGGATTTATTTTTTTTTGAAGTTAACACAAGAATTTGATACCGTGTCGACTAACAAGCGAGTGCCTACTACTCAGGCGTCGTGAAGAAGTAGAGAGTGGTCTGGTCACTTTTTCTTTTTCGATCTCTCAGTGAGGTCAGCGCAAAGAGTAGAGAGTACTGAACACATAGCAAAAAGAAAAAAACCAGAAATGAATGATGAGGTAATACATATGAAGAAGATTTTTACAGCTCTACTCACTGTTGTAGCGAGTGGTAGCGTTTTTGCTTTACCCGTGATGAATCCTAGTGAAGCAAGTTTGCTCTGCGACGGAATCTGTTGGGAAGGCCGTTGTGGTGATTTCTGTGATCCTAGCGTAGGCATCTGTGATGCATTCAGTGTACGAATTGGATTCTATGGGGATTACTGCTTTAACCGTAATTTATCAGCAGACAATCTGCCTGGTGACAAACGAGCTATTTACGAAAACAGCTCCGTATTCACTAACGCAGGTTATATTGCTCTGAACTTTTGGGATCGAGTGGATCTATTTGGTACACTTGGTGCTTCAAAATGGACCATCGGAGGTAACGGTTCTGCATTCGGCCTGAATGGTTTATCAGCCACTACAGGTTCTGTGGTGACTGTACAGTCAGACTCTGATTTTTCTTGGAGCATTGGTGCTCGAGGCACTCTCTTTGAATGCGGATGCACCAGCCTCGGTCTAGAAGGTCAGTATTTCCAATTCCGACCACATGTACAGACTGTGTCATACGCTTTTGGAGCTGGAACTCCTACTGGTGGCATGCTCAATCCAAGCGATGCCATTACTTCGAAATACCAAGAGTATCAAATTGGCTTAGGTCTTTCGCATCGTATCTACTGCTTCGTTCCTTACGTAGCTGTTAAGTGGTCTCATGCTAAATTGTTCCTGGATGGAGCAGTTGTAGGAGATAGCTCCACTGCTGGACAATTTGTTGTATTGAATAATAGCGATACACAAAAACGCTGGGGATACGCTCTAGGTTGCTCGATCGTAGACTGTGAAAAAGCTGCTCTAAACGTTGAAGGACGTTGGGGTGACGAAGCTGCGGTCTTCGCTCAAGGCCAATTCCGCTTCTAACTCTCACTACGTTGGAGTGATTTGATCGGGGTCTTCGGATCCCGATTTTTTTTTGCCCTTTTTTTTTCTCTTTGTTACAAACGAGATATGGAAGCAAATTCGTTAGTGTTTTTCCTCATTTCTTGCGTTGTTGTTTTTTTTCTTGCAGTAGCTATCACTCGATATGCTTGGCGTAAAGGATTCTTTCGCCCCTTAGCCAAATCTCCCTGCCCTACCTTACGTATTACTTGGCAACAACTGATCGCTGCCTTTGGGATCTATTTTGTTATCACGCTCCTGTATTCCCCTCTCGCTCTTCTTTTTTTACAACACCAGCACCAATCTTCTTGGATGCTGTGGGGAGGATGGATGCATCTCTTGTATCTCTTGTTTTTATTGAGTGGACTGCTACTCTACCTGTGGAAACAACCCTCTATCTTGCACCTATTTTTTCTTCAACACTCTTGGAAACAACGCTTTCGATCTTTTGGTTTAGGAGCATTCACGTGGATTCTTGCTGCTCCGTGGGTTTTTCTGACTCACCAAATTACCGAGTACATCACTCACCACATCTGGTCCGATTCCGCTCCAGAACAAGTCGCTGTGCAACACCTAAAAGAGATCTGGAGCTACCCCTCATTGTATGTAACCACCTTGCTCTTTATGTGTGTATGCGTACCCATTCTAGAAGAGATCCTTTTTCGTGGATTTTTACAGACCTTTTTACGCTCCTGGTGTACTCGATGGGGATCTTTACTCATTACAGCTTGCATTTTTTCTTTAGTACACTTTGGCATAGCTCAAGAGATCAGCAACTTCACGATTCTGAGCGCTCTATTTCCTCTCTCTATTCTGCTTGGTTATCTATATGAGCGCGAACAAAACCTATGGGCGCCGATTGGCCTCCATATTGTCTTCAATTCTCTCAGTGCTATCTTTGTGACTATGAAGTTATGGTAGACCTAACATCTGCAACTGTCTCTGTGTCCAATCCCTCATTGAGTTCATTAGAGAGCTCTCTGCTAATGCAGTAGAGTATTGAATATGTTGCTTGAGGCTCTCCACCTCATTGATCAATGTATGCTGATCCTTGCCCGGAATCTTATCCCTAATCAATTTTAGTATATAATCTGCCTTCTCTATCAGATAGGGTTTTGTCCTGACCGTTTGCAAGGATCGAGCATAGGGTTCGCAAGGAAGAACCGGAACAGCTGTCGACACAAAGTCTTGATATACTTGAATCCAACGCTGACGATCCCGAGGCTCGGTAGAGCTTAGATACTGTTGCCATAACCCACGGCGCATCACCCCTTCCAGTTGCCTTTGATACGTATACAAGGCATGTTTCTGCAGAGCCCTCTCCTGATTATTCGAGGCTGTAGTAATGATCTGCTCGATGAGATTTTTTCCTGGTGAAAGGCATGTGACTTCCGTATCTGCAATGAGAAATTGAATGGGATAACTGAATGGATGTTCTGACATGCAGAATGGATTATAGTAGAGTGGTCGCAAATCTATTGTAGAGTCTACGATCATGAAGATATGGGTTCCTGGAGGGTGTTCTAAACACGGTATATAGTCATGCTTGCGATCATACCACGTAATGCAACGTCCCAGATCCAAATTGTAATCTGATAACGGCTTCCCTTTAAGCATCCGTATAGGCATGGCATCACCTCGACGCCATGCTATCCAGTGCTGCTCTTGTATAAAAAGCACTGCATCCATGCCATCCTCTATATCCGACTTATTCATATACGTAACTAGTTCTTTAATTGGGCATATGGGACTGGATACCTTCCACATGCCTATCGCATCGAAGATTGCCATTCCTTTCGGTGCTCCCCCATCTAATGAATCCATAATTTTCTGCACGGTGGGATTCGAAAGAACCTTGACTGTACAGCTATAATCAGAAATTCTAGCAAGAAGTCTCATCTTCTGATCTTCTTGTCGTTCTGGAGCATCAGAACAATAAGCTCCTGCTAACGGACCTTGATAAGGCATCTTTAAAAGGGATACTCGATTCTCTGGCTTAAACCAGACTGCAAGATCTTCTATGTTGCTTGTGATCTGCATAAAACTTACCGAGGGCGGTTTCCACTTCTCCGCTCTCTCGGATAAGGTCGGTCCCTCTTGGGCGCAAGCCTCAAATATGTCATATGCTATAGAGACCCAAACTTCTTCCATTAGAAGACTGACACGATTATGATCTACTACTGTAGCTAATTGTTGATGATGAGCAAGAACAAAAGGGATGAGGGAAGTTACAAAATATCTGACTTGGTATACAGATTCGGCAATTTTTCTGCATGTAGCTTTGCGATGCACCACCCAGGATTCTAATGCACTCAAAAACTGTTGATCCTCTTCCTTAAGATCATATGTCAGGAACCGTATGAACGACTGTTCATACGGTTCCAGCATCCTAGATTCAATCGAATGCATCCAATCTAGGGCTAACTTCGGAACAAGACTTCGAAACAACCTGCAACAATCAGGATGATCTCGCAGTGGGTGGATAGTTGGATATAGTATCGTGATGAGATGACGTAATCTTGCTATATCATCCGCAGGAATCGCTGCAGGCCTATCGATAGGTTGACGCAGATCAATATGAGGACTAAACGCCTTGTCTAAAGGATCATAAATTAGATAACCATGCTGATATATTATGCTAAAAATTGTATGAATATTCTGAATATTCTTTTCATCACGGATTGTCTTATCGCCCTCGAAATTCATTAAGGAACATAATACAGCTTGCAACCATGGTAATAGGCGTTGCGGTAACACACAGATGCCTTTTTGCTGTTTCGCTATCTGTAATTCGAGTAACAACTGCTCGATCACCTCGCCGCATACATGATGCGAATTAGGAACATTGACGCAATGTATAGACTGACGAAAACAGTGGTACAGTGATTGATGCAGCTGTCCTGTCCAAAAGGCAAGCTGTGCATCAGGCACGATCAACATCGGGATCCTTCCTGACTGAGCCAGAGTAAAAAGGAGCAATGGAGTGATTTGTTCTATCTCCCTGGGGAAACACGATATATTCTGAACAGGAGATCTTGCCGTAACTTCCTTTATCCAACGGACCTGCATAGGACTCATTTGGATGTCTGATCGGTATTCGAAGACCAACATTTCTGGGTGCATAGAAAGTTCGTATGCGAAGCTAGTAGATACTTCTTGAGCCAGGCGTTGCACCCAGCAGTCGGATACTACATTCCCTTGCTGCTGTAAGTCGGCTAGCTCTTGTAATATTTTGACTACCCGTTGCGTTTTCTGCTTTTGTCTACACCATACTACATATTGTTGCAGGATATCTCTCAACTCAGCTCTGTCTGTCGCCGACAAGTCTTCATTGCGTAATAGCTCGATAGCATCTCTTTTGTATAGCATCCAGTTTATGCATTCTTCTATTGAATAATCGGGGAGAAATCCACCCGTGCGTAATAACTGCGAAGCCGTCGACATGCTTTGGGTAGCCAATTTTAGAATCTTCCCTTCTAATGCGGCGAGTGCTTTCTGTAGACTTGGAATACATTCTGTGACCTCGTTCAAGACTTCTTGAATAATTACCTCTGAACTCAGTTCATACATACTTTGAGATCCCATCCAGATTAGTAGTCCTGCTTCACATGGGAAAAGATTAGTTTTGTGTAGATATTTTGTGAGCATCAACAGACGTGAACCTAGTGTGTGTAAAAAATCCTCACCAAACACGATAGGGATGGGATCACTTTCCTGGAAGGGGCGGCATACAATCTCCTCCAATCTAGGATAGGAAATAACAGCTCCTTTATCTCTATTTCTCAATGCACGTATTCTGTCTAAAGAACGATCGTAACGCCCGAGGATTCCCCATACACATTGATCTGGTTGTATGGAACTTGGCACCTTCCATGCTGCGCAGCAATACCCATTTACGTTCGATGTAACATAACTGATTGTTATGTCACGTCCTGAGCGAGCCTGTAAGGCTAAAACATAAAGACGTACAGCTGCAGCAGAGGGACTGGAGTTCACAGCACTCTCTTTTTGTAAGAACAAATCGAGAATTTGATTGTCTTGTACAGAAGGAGGTGGTCCAGCCAGGAGTTGTTTCAAAAGATCCACAGCAGGTGCATAGGAGCGACACACAAAATACAGATACGCCAAAAAGCACGAAGCTGCTGACGAACGCGGAATTAATTTCCCCTTCTTCCACTCCATCACAACATATCGGTATTGACCATGTCGACTCTCTTGATATCCATTCCGATTCCGGTTTGGGGTTTGTAAAGTGAAATGGACTTCACAAGTCCATTTTTTCGTCCAATAGGTAGCCTGTAGAGGAACTAATAGAAGAGCCTGATCCGCTGTATGTTTTAGGTACAGAAAATGGCGGAAGGCACCTAAATGAGGAAGTTCTGCATCTCCCCAATTCTCAAGGCTATAGGATGGAGCCCGGCTCCATCTCCACGCACCTTCGTGCCAGTAAAACTGTAGCGTAGTCCCCTGTTCATTCACAAAACGAGGAAATACCATGTGTTGATACTCGATATCGTCCCTCTCTATCCATACATGATCTGGTGATTCACAAGAGCTCACCCTAGCTGCCATCGTCTCAGGTAGCCGTTGCACATAATGGTTTCGGATAGGCCGTAGCATGATTTCAGATGGCGGATTGATTTTTTTCCAATATTTTGGCTCCCCATTGATTAGATCTAGGTGCATCTCATATACAATCTGAGCGGAGCCCAATGGGGATACCACAACACAAGGATCTTCTTTTGTAGATTGTTGTTCAGGTAATAAAATCCAATGGGAGTGGGTCCACCATATATTCCAAGGGATGACTTCAGGTCGAGGTGTATTAGGAGTCAGGTAGAGATACCATAATCCACTAACCCTCCGCTCGATTTGCCAAGATTGTCGAGAATCGGAATACCAAGCACGTGCTTCTCCATATTCTGGATGAGTAAATATAATATAGGTTTGATTCACTTGTTGAATTGTGAGTGAACCATGAAATAGACAACTTGTAGCCGCATAAATATGAAATTTGTCCTTATCTGGTATGCTAATAATAGAATACGCACCAGATAGAAGATGGATCGAGTATATGCAGTACACGGAGTCGCATGAAAAATCCAGTATCCAACCACGGCGTGTACAGTTCCAAAGTACGTGCCTATCCGCGACACAAGAGCTCATGGGATTCCTATGCAATTCGCCATCATCTACGTATTTCCATACGGAATCCTGATAGCTCAGGATGCTACGACGAATCCTGGTCATGATATCCAAATCAGCAGTACTGTCAGATCCCAGAAAATACAACGCTGATATCCAACTGATCAGCAATTCTCGTTTGCCATCAGGAGTAAGAGTATCTATGCCTATCAAAACGTACGCATGTGCTCGATATAGATGGATGCGCGACTTAATTTGTAGCTCTAATTTTGGATCAGACAGCCATGCATTGAGATTCTTAATCTGATCAGTAACCTGAGATAGAAAGAGACCAGGATTCATGCCGCATAAGAGCTGTACGCACCGGACCCAAAATAATCTGAAATCCGAATAAAGAAACGGCCTCTCATTCTGCCACTCTTTTATCTGACTCAAGAACTTAAGATATTCTTTTTTGTGATCGCAGGTAGATTGTTGCAAGGCGTGATGGGAGAACTGGGCTACGTCCTGACCAGATTGAAATAAGAATCGTTCCAACTGTATTCGATTCCGAGGGGTTTGCAACGGTGAGTAATGCGCTTTAATGTCTTGGATCAGAACATGGGGCTTGCCTCTATAGATCTCCGCCTTTGTAGGATCTGGCCATGCCTCAAGCGGTGGAAATATATCTACACCAGGTCCAGAATCTGAAACTCGAGAACAAGGCACTAGTGGATACCACGGATCACCTTCAGGATCTTCCTTATATAAGATCTCATTCTCACGTATAGTCCAATTCGTTTTGACTTCTTTATGAAGGTTATTCGTCACGCATCGATACCAATCTAACACGGCGTGATGTAGATAAAACAAAGGGTGCGGTAGTATCTTACCTATATAAAAATCAGCAATATCCCTAAATATTTGAGATAAATAGGGTTCTTTGATTTTTTCTTCATGAGTCAGATTATACAGACAGGACAGAAAGAGCGCTTCCGCATGAAAAAGGAAGCAGTCATTCGATCTGATATCTTTACTGACCTGTTTATGCAGGCGATGCCCATCTTTTATATCATATTGACATAAAGGTGTAATACCGCCGGTTGTACCTTCGAAATACTTCCACAACTGATGTGCGTGGTGCCAATCCAATGGATCACAATACACAAGTGGATCACTACTGCTATCGAAGCTGGGTAAAGAAAACTTAAACCTTGTCAACTCGGGAGCATGCAAACATGCAAGGATATGCAGAATAATGATGATTCTGAGCTGTGTATGCAAGTGGTGAGGCAATCGTTGTATTTCAACACAAAACATTTTCTTATACGCTACGTGAATTGCGTATAGGTCTATACAAATCGCAAGGATTCCACCGTAAGCTGCTATGCTCTTGTCATCCCATTGTCTGCTATCTATAGGTAACGAACGAACAACCTGATCAATTGCAAACATCAAAAAGGCCCTATCTTGCGGCGTGTTTACCATATCTTTTAAAAAGAGCAGGTTCTGAAGAGCTTCTTCCAATTTTTGATTGTGTTGAAGAACCCGAACCAGCTGTGGCTCATCCTGTAATCGCACCACAATCGTCGCTCGCTGACTAAGTACCCGATCTATCCAATCGCGAAATGGGGGGGCATTGTGTGGGTTACGATCTTCCTCTTCTTGCATGGATCGTGGAGGCAGTGACTTCATACATTGGAGAGCTTTCTCACAGATTTCCTTGCTCTTTTGAGCCTCTTGCTCTCCCAGTATTCCTTGACTCAATAATTTATTTGCAGCATATAAGGTGTTTTCAGTAGCAAACTTTAGCGCGTATATACCACCCGGTGCATGTTCCCCTTTTTGTGCTCTTTGCGTCCATGCTGTAATGGTATCCATACGCAAAGCATGGTGCCATTGTTTGTATCGATTTCGAGGCAGGCAAAACTGAAGCCAGGCTAGGAAAACACGGTACGAGCAAGACCCTGTTCGTTGTGGTGTAATAAAAAACTCATGTGGGGAAGGGTAGCTTGATCCCAGTATCTCATACAGCACTTTCTTGTATAGGTAAGTGCATGGATGCAAGCCGTATGAAGCGGCTATCGGACCTCTTTGCATTGCTATAAGTAGAGGTAACACGCGACGCACCTTGTGCCACGGAACAGCAGGATACCATATAAAAGGACAAAACTTGGTCTTGCCTTGATCGATGATGCTACGATGATTGTGCTCTAACCCCATTCCCGAATTAAAAACATATATAGAAAACTCTTGCTCCGATGTCCTCATAAAACAATAGAGCATGGCATGTCCTATATTTGAGGAATCAGTCCACCCACCAGAGGTTACAACTCTTGCACCTATCTTCAAGGAGAGCAGAATTTCTTCTACCTGAACATATGTAATGTCATATGTTGAGACATTAAGGTAATCCAACAATGGCGCAATATCCGGAAATTGCGCACGGCAATACTGTTGCAACCACATGCAAGTTTGATATGGGTTAAGACCTCCGCCATGTCCCCGTAATTCTCGCTCTCCGTGGATATAGGCAAACAATGGCAAAGTTAACGAATCTTGCCATGACGCACTTGGAAGCTCTTCTGTATTGTTGGAGTAAACAATATCAGAACCTATGGATCTTTCATGTGGAATACGGGTAACAGGATTCACGATCTATCATATCTCTCTACGGTTCTCACATCTTGTTTCGTTTCATTCCAAACAGGTCTGCATAGGTATTGTCCCATAACGGCACGCTCCTTTGCAGGTCTGGGATCCATTGTAATCGACAGCCCCTTTTTCTACCTCCTCTTGTAGCTCTGCTATGAAATACAAGACTTCTTTCGAAACTCAATGAGCTAGCTCCAAATTATAAATTCCGGCGATTAG
>CAYLUD010000003.1:0-51466 GCA_964386785.1 uncultured bacterium
AGTTTGCTTCCATAAAGTATGCGTCATGATTTCTTATGTCAAACTGGCGTTAAAACCCACACTCTGCAAGTAAAGAGAGCGGGCAAAACAAGGCGTTCCTAGGCATGCTCTAGCTTATTGATGATGGTTGTTTGAAAACTCAAAATTCGGGTTACTAATGGGCTGTTACGAGAATTTTTTTCTAAAAAACAGAGTTAGGTCTTCATGCACCGGCGGATATCTTGGGAATCGAAACTCTAATGAATCAAAGACCTAGGGAGATTTTTGTTTTCAAAACTCCACAAGAAGCTTACCACTCTCTTCTTCAAGGATAGACTCCAAAGGAGTCCTGAGCGAGCCCATCTATAGCTCACGGAGAGGACGTGGGGCTCCTCCTCTGGCTTATTTTTTTTCCACAATAGAAAGAATTGGGGCACAATAGAATACATTGATTATTAACAAAAGAAATTGACGCAATTTTTTTTGTAAATCAGTCAGATTTACCCACATCGTGAGCAATTTAGCCCTCTTCTCGCCATAAGTGTTCGGCTAGACCCTTGAAACCACAATCGCCAATTCGATGGCTATCGAAGCGCGTTTTTATCCCTCTCGCCGATTGTGTATTCCTTACATCAGTACCGTTACACGAGACCATAGAGGGGCCTCAAAATGCATAGATCGCGGACATGCCAAATCCCGTATAGACAAAACTGCCGCCGATACTTTTATTGCGTGGGGTTGTGTGAGCTGCTTGAGCTCGTAGAGAAAGAGAGTCAGTGAGAGCATAAAGGGCACTCACTTGCCATCCCTTGTAGTTGGTAAACCCTATCGCAGCCTGGGGCGAGAGTCCAAGTAAAATAGCATCAGATAAGAGGAGATCGGCAGCATTCCCGTGGCCAATACCAGATAAATCAAATTCTGGGACGGCTTGCGCCTGCACGCTTTGATAGTTAATATCGATGGACCAATCGCAAGCCTTGCACAACTTTCCTAAAGTAAATCCAGCATACCATGCATTATTGAGTTTTTTGCCTCGGGTTGTGGGAGATCGTTTCGCATCGTGGTTGCAGAGTACAGCTGAATAGACATACAGGGTTTTACATCCAGGGAAATCTACTTTTCGTTCGTAACCAAATAGCATTTGAGAAACAATAAACGAGTATCGAGGATTGTTTTTGACCAGAGTATCTCCCGACTTAGGAAGGTTGCCATAATCCAATGTAGGAGAATGGCGATGCCAATCGGTAATGCTATATTTAAATTTCAACCCTGTTTCAATCCAATTATTGACAAAAGCTTCTACTACCCATCCATAATGATTCGTGAAACTGTCAATGATGAAGGGCCCTCCATGGACCGTAACCTGCCCTACGGAGGGGAAGAGCTTCGTTGCAAATAGGTGAAGCCCATCAAAAAACGTGCTAAATTCGACTTTGGACTCAAAGAGATAATCGAGTCGAGAGCGCCCAATCTCAACATAATAGTCATCAGGCCCATTTTCATAGATATCATACCCAATGAATGCACGATCCAAGACAATTTTAGCCGTGGTGCCTCCATCAGCCCCATCGTAGTTAACAAATTTTAACTTGTTTGTTACCCAGCTTTTAGGTGCATTGTAATCGAAAAATAAATTGACCTCAGAAAGAAAGGTATTGATTGCTGTATCGGTACCCGTACCCCGCGCTTTATTCCCATGGACTCGCTCCCCTTGACAATTCCAACGGGCCCTGACGTCACCGGCAATAATAAGGTTGCCCTCATTTTGTCGACATTTAATTAAACCTCGGCTCTCAATAAAATCTCGCAATACACGAGGGTCAATAAAATTATCACTATCAACATCTAATTCTGAGGCACTTGAGCCTAGATTATCGGCAGCTGCGAGCAACCTACCAGGTAATAACGTGCCAAGTAGAAAGCTACCGATCACAAGCAGGGATAGTAACGAGCGTCCCACGCCTTGAGCTTATCTCGTTTTCAATTTAATTTGCAGCATCGGAATATATCAATGATGTGCGTATTGGGTGCTATCGATGTAGAGCCCCCATTCCTTGTGCTCTGTTCCGTCGAGATATCGTTTCCACACAGATAGTGGGATGCCTGTCAGCCCATGTCGTTCACATAGCCATAGTTCTAATTCAAGGTTACCAGGATTTACTACAAAACCCAGAGCTTTGCCTAGCCAATTGGGATCGGCAAACAAAATAGGTAAGGGAGCTCGCCATCCTGACTGTGTGGCAAAATGGAGGGCCTCGAGCCGCTCGTGTCCCGAGGAGGTGGCACGGCCTAAATAGCGGGCCATCTGTGATTCTAACTGGACTCTGTACTGTGAGGCCGATAACCATCCTGGTATTCCATGTGGACTACACGCTGGAGCTACACCTTTCCAATCGAAGAGGTGCCATATCTCCTGATTTCTTCGGTACCCCTCTTCTATCGACACAAAGGGGAGTTGTTCATATAGAGTCTTATCAATCAGATCTGCAAATCTTTGGCGCATAGATTCAGGCCAAGAAGATAGATTCTGGAGCCCTAGCATAAGCGTGCGCAATTCAAAGGATTTCAAACGTTGTGTAATCAGCGGCCGTATCTCTTCTTCTATGGGGAGTCGTCGCTCTTGTGGTATGTCCCGAAGAATGTCTATCACCAGATGTTCCAGGATAGGAGGAGGGATCCATAGCGATTCCCAGAACTGTTGTTGTGGGGCAATCCACTCATCTCGTACCCAGCTATAGGTATAGAATGTAGATGCCCAACCCTTACGGAAGGGTTCCCAATAGGGCTTGATAGAAAATGCATGAGTGGGACTATAAGCCAGCAAGCTTCTCTGATCGCCGACTTGTTTCAATCCATCTCGGGGTTCTAAAGATAGCATTTTTAGGGAATCAATATAGAATACTAGTAATTCCGTTGGGCTTTCTACCCAGGTATGCTGTTCTCTGGGAGCCTCTGAAAGGCAAAAATATGCACGCACGAGAGTCGACATCGTTCCCCCAGAACAATATGCCCAGGGAGTTCGGGCCAGTTGATGTACATGCTCTAAAGGATGGTCAGGTAGAGGTTCTCGGTACGCTTGCGATAATCGATGGAGGCTAGCTACTAGAAAGCGGTCCTCCTGAATCAACAAGAGAATCGCTGTAAATAGAGCGCCATATTCTTTTTCCAGAGATTGATTTTCTGGCATGGATATAAGCTCTCGTTCTAGAGAGAGAAAGTATTGTCGCAAGGCATCTCGATATTCCGTTACATCATGAATGAATGTCCAATTGCTAGGTTGTGTTCGGCCATGTTTATAAAGAAGTCGAAAGCCGGCAGGAGCATCATCATACAGTCCTCCACGGTCTCGTTCTAATTCTGCATCATAGACTTCTTGAAAATGATGAGGAAATGACTTCAAAATGTGATCTTGAAATTGATTGATTGTGGTAGTAAATTGTTTGCTTTTTTGATAGAGGCGTTGCTGTTCCGTAGCGACATCATCAATCTCTTGTAATTTCTGTCGATACTCCATGTGCATCCAACGAACATCCTGTTCGCTTTCTGCTCGGCGTAGACGACTCTCCAACATCTTTACCTGAGCAAACGTATGATCATATCTAGAAGCTAACGCGACCTCTTCTGCTTGAAATAGACCTAATTGTTCTTGGGCCTGATTGTATACAAGTTCTCCAATTCCATCGGGATCCCTTGAATTGCATCCGAGACTGATATACAGGTTCCATCGACTAATATCAGCCTGTACTTCAGCAAATGAGGCTAACGTAAACTCCCACGCTTTTAGAAGGGGGTGTTCTCCTGGTGATACTTTTACATGGATGGCTATGGGCACACGATATTCTACCCCATTCAAAACTCGCCCTAAAGACTCTGTTCCTATCAATTCTTGTAGATCCCGTAGTAGCCGTACGGGGTATTGGGATTGAATCAGAATGGCTGGTGCGGTGGCGAAGCAAGATCCAATATTTTGACGTAAAGGACAGAGTAATGCAGAAAGAGAAGCTAATCTAGATTGGCGATCTCCTATTGGATCTTGAGCAGATAGGTGTAACGACTCTCTGATGAGTCGATCTAAAACAGGAGCTTGATAGGGCGCACGAATCTTTTTGATCTGCTCCCCGCATTCCCAATCTGTCAGGAGCTCTTGTAAGACAAGGAGTATGTGATCGATTACTTGCTCTTGAGGATAGTCTGACGACAGAATCACATAATGTTCTTGCTCCAAATCACGAATCAGTCGCTCCACCTCAGGAATAACAAGCAGTCCTTGCGTATCTAGAATCTGTTCGGCAATCTGACACGCCAGAACTTGGGGGTTGGGCGATCGTGCAAAGTTCATGGTCTGACCTCAGGCATCTTTCACTTGGAAGGCTAAAATGATCACCTCTTCTTTCTGAGGGCGGCCAGCAGTAAAGGTTAGGTATTCTTCTTGTAGTCCCTCACATACTTCTTGAGGTGTTACCCAGCTTCTTTGCTGTAGCGTGTTTTGTATCCGTAACTCAGAAAAAGCTTGTCCTTCTCCATTTGTGCCTTCGATCAAACCTTTTGTATAGAGCACTACTAGATCTCCCTCATCCAAAGTCAATTGTTTTTCGGATAGTGTACTAGAACGAGATAATCCGAGAGCCAGCCCTTGCGATGTGAGGGGATACAATTCGCCAGATTTTTTTTTGATCAATCCTGTTGGATGGCCGCAAGAGAAATAGGTGAATGTGTGCGTTGCAGGTTCATAGGCTCCTAAGAATACCGTTACGAATTGACCGCTGTCACCTGCTTGTTCAAGAAAGGTGTTATTTGTAGCAGATAACACTTCTCCAATATGGGAATAGAGGCGCAGATAACTCCTTAAAAGACTGCGTATCGATAATCCATAGAGGCAAGAGCCCAGCCCCTTGCCAGCAGCGTCTCCTATCATAAAGACAGAGCACCCTTCACGCGGATGATCAATACAGTAAAAATCTCCCCCAACCTCTTCTCCCATCAGAAAAGAGGCATGTGCAGTTACCCCTTCTACTGTAGACCAAGGTAGATGTAAAATGCTCCGTTCGACATCTAATCCTAATGTCAATTCTTGCGCATAACTTTCTTTGAGAACGCGTTCATCCTCTTTTTTTTGGATGTGTTCCAAGAAGGATATTAGTGTTGTATTAAAAAGATGGCCTAGTTCATTGATTTCAAATCCAAATGGAAAGTCGCGGTAACGTACCTTGAAGTTGCCTAACTCTACCTGATTCATCACAAAGCGGATTTGAGATAAGGGCCTAGCAAGCCAAGAAGAAAGGAACCACGTTAAGAGAAAGCCAATGATACAAATCAACCCATAGAGAACATAAATCCATATAAAGTGACTCCAAGAATCATGAAATAGAGTCGTGTAAGGAGTGCATGCGATCACACTATAACAATAACGAGGCTGTTGTGATATAGCACTTAAGTAGGTTTGACCCGAGAAAACGAAGGTTTGATCAGAGGGCTGCACAGCAATCGGATTTAAATTTAGTGGACTGGATCCTACTTCTTCTGAATTCTGCACTAACCATGCTTGTTGCGAGATCAGCTCAGGGGGAAATACATGGCCTTCAAATTTTGGATCGGAAGCCTTAATCACCACACGATCTTCGTTGAGAATCAGGTATAGATGTGACGAATGGGATGCAAGCCACCTCTCCATTTCGTCGCCAATTTCTCTCTTGACTAACAAAATCGTGTCAGGAGGACCTCCAATTGGGCCAGACATTTGTCCTACCAAATAAATTAACCGCTCGATTGGATCGATCGGATCAGAAAAGTATTCTACAAAATCCCCTTGGCCATTTCGTAAAATGGTTTCGATTGTGCCACCACTTGTAAACACATCCATTCCTCCCCAACCGGAGCCAATCACAGGGTATTGATTCGCTCCATGTGGAGTTGTGGAGAGCATCATAAAGGCGCTGTCATGTGTTGCAGCACGCCATCGATGGAGCATCTGTTCGGCCCCTTGGATATTCTTAGGCAAAAAAAGCAACACATCATTCAATCCGCGTGTAGGGAAAGGGGCTAATGAATGCAAAAAGAGCATCGCCTCTGTTGCATCATTCGCCAATGTGATTTGCGAGAACCGCTTCTGATCTTCATAAAAACGGTGAAATAAGAAAAAAGATGCAATTAATAGGGGTAAGGCCAGTAAAAAGAAGTGCACAGTAATCACCCGTATCGGGAAGGAGGGTGTTCGCCAATTCATTGTACCCTCATGATCGTAAGAGTGATGTCATCATGTTGCGCCATTTGAAATGAAAAGATTCGAATGTCTTCTAACACACTTTCGACGATTTCTTGCACGGGTTGACCTGCTTCTCGTAAAATTACATGTTCAAGTCTTGTGGTTCCAAAAAATTTATGTTGTCGACTTTCGGCTTCTGTGACCCCATCACTATAGAGAATCACCAAGTCGCCGGGTTCGAGTAGTAGCTCCCCTATTGGATGAGGTAGAGGATGGGGTAAGAAGCCTAATCCTGGTGTAGGCGTGTTATGGGAGGTGATGCGTCCTTCTTGTGCATGATACACGAGTAGTGGCATGTGACCACAGGAGTAGAATTGTAGTTTTCTTGTTGTCGAATCGTAATATGTAAGCATTAAGGTAACAAACATGCCTGTGTTTACGCTATCTGCAGCAAACAAATTGTTTGCCAGCTCTAACGTTTTTTCCATGCCTTGAGATCCGTTCGTTAATCCGCGTAAAATATTTTTCAATATTAGCGTGTAGAGACATGCATCTACCCCTTTCCCTGCAGCATCTGCTAACGCCATGGCGAGTCGTCCATCAGGCAAGACCCACAGATCACAAAAATCGCCACCTACTTGTTTGGCAGGAATAAATCCAGCCCCTAACTCGACGCCATGGTAAGTAGGAATGTGGTGAGGTAATAGTTTCTGTTGAACGAAGCGCCCCACTTCTAATGTTTTAGCATGCAATTCTTTTTGAATCCGTTCTTGCTCTGCTGCTTTTTTGTTTTGTAACATTTTTTCAACCAAGTCATTGAAAAAAACACCCAACTCATTCATTTCAAAGCCCAGCCAATCTTTTTGATAGCGAGCCTCTATATGTCCTTGGGCGACGGAATTCATCACCTGACTTAGATGGAGGATCGGCCTCCACAAACGATGCGTTACAAGACCAGTAACTGCGAGCCCTCCAAGTAACAGAGCTCCCCAAAATCCATACATTGTCCCAAATTCTCGAAAAATCTGAGAGTTGACCTGTCGTTTTGCAACGTAGGCCAGCAAGGCCATTTCTGTATGGGGGATCGGAAATGACACGCTAGACCAACTAGCATTTTTCCATATGAAATCGAGATTCATAGAAGCCGTTTGATGTGTCTGCAACGGCTCAGAGTTTTGTACCACAGAGGCCCAGTCAGGAAAGGAGGTATCCCATCGAGTTTGTTGCGCCTGCGATAAAGGAGAGAGTAGGTGCAGTTGGAGAGAGGGGTCTGTCGCCGCAACTATCACTGAGGAAGACCATAGTAGACCGAATTGTAGTGGCAACCCAGCCTCATCTTCTCGTAACCAGTAATGGATTCCTGGAGAAAAATCATCAATGATGACAATCAACCCCGCTAATGCTCCTTCAGGGGTGTATACTCGCTGGACAGTAGCCAGGATTAATGCATGAGTAGAAGGGTCGATGACAAAAGAAGTCGCATATTCGCCCCCTTGGCGTTGTAACAAAGGCTCCAACGGTTGAATCAACCAGGAAACATCCTGATCTTGGTAGGTGGATACACTGGAAGCTACCGCTATGAAGTGACCATCCGAAGCAGGCTTCAATAAAAGGATTCCTTGAAATTCATTGAGCCAAGCTAGTTTTTCTAATTTTTCGTTTAATGCAGTAGAAGAAGCGCTAGGAAATGTATGCTGCAGATCTAAGAAATGGATCATGGTGGACAACAGGGTTTGCTTGTCCTCCTGGTATTGCAGTAATTTGGCAGCACGGTTTTTCCCCTGACTCACCCACTGCTGATATAAGGATTCTTCAATCCACGTCAGGCGGCTTTTCAAAAAAATAAAAGAATCCACGAAAAGAGGGAATGAGAGTAGAATAAAGCTCATTAGCAACAGGCGGAATCCAATAGACCTGTAAAAAGAACCCATGACGTCACAATGTCTCAATGACAAAAAAAAGCGCAACAATTGATTCTCATGTAGGTCATCTGCTTTCCTTGCGGATGGACAAACACTATCGCCAAATACATGGCCAGTGTCTCATCATGGGTACACAGATGATTGATGAATTGGCTCTTCACGTAGCCCCCATTCAGAGATTTCAAGGGGGTAAGGAACATGTGTATCAGCGCATTACAGGGCTGCCTAACCCTGAGTTGGATCTTGCTATCTTCCCCCTGCCTCCCCCTGTTCCATCCCTTCGAGATGCACCGTCTCTTTTAGTGCTAGATCAATTAAGTGATCCCGGTAATATGGGGACACTCCTGCGCACCGCACTTGGTTTAGGATGGGGTGGGGTATTCTTTATTACTCCAGGTGTGGATCCATTCAATGATAAAGTATTGCGTGCATCTAAAGGAGCTCTATTTCGGTTGCCATATCGAGAAGGTTCTTTGGAAGAGATGGGGATCGAGCGGGGCGATAGCTCATGGGCCCCCTACCTTGCTGATCTACAGGGGGATCCATTGCCCAGATGTCGTCCTTCGCAACGACCCCTTCTATTCCTCAGTCATGAATCGCGTGGCGTTCGACCTGAAGTCAAGGAATGGGTGGTAGAACATGAAGGTTGTTGCGTGACCATCCCTACACAAGGCATTGATTCCCTAAACGTAGCTGTGGCTGGTGGAATCCTCATGTATACTCTTGCACACCCTATACCAGAAACAAAGCAATGATGTGGCATGCGAGTCATCATGCCCTATTTGCGAAAGGCCCTCTATGGATCTAGAAGAAAATAATCCCCTCAGCTCTCGACAAGTACGTAAAGCAGCTAAACAACGAGATCGGTCTAAATTTAAAAAAACAAATCTAGCTGCATGGGAAAATAAGCAGAAAGCATTGTTAGCTGAAAAATTAAAACATAGAGAGGTATCGCAAGGGCGCGTCCTATCGATTTCGCCAGATGGGGCTCAGATTGATACGGGAGAAGCGATTCTGCAGTGTCCTTTAGGTGGCGTAGTCAAACAGGAGCGCTCACAATATAAAAACTTACTTGCGGTAGGGGATCTGGTTTTATTTGAACCCTCGAATCATCGTATTGTTTCCATTCAACCTAGAAAATCCGTGCTCAGTCGTAGGGACCACCTAAGAAAACGAAAAGAACAGATTCTTGCTGCGAACATTGATCAAGTGTTAATTACCGTTTCCCTTTGTGAACCCCCTCTAAAAAGCGCCCTTATCGATCGCTATGTCATAGCAGCACGTAAAGGGAACATGACCCCGATCGTGGTAGTCAATAAGATTGACCTAGTGGATCGAGACCCAGAGGAAGCTGCTCTCTATCGAGAATTAGTGCGTATCTATCGCGCAATTGGGATTCGCGTGGTCCCTGTCAGTGTGCAACAGGATCGAGGCCTTCGACGCCTAGCACAAGTCATGAAAGGGAAGGCTTCTGTTTTTTCTGGACAATCTGGTGTCGGGAAATCTTCGTTGATTCGTGCGATGACAGGGCTCGACTTGGCTGTCGGCCATATTCTTAAAAATCAAAAAGGATCTCACCAAACAAGTCAGGCCCAATTGATACCACTTCCCGATGGAGGCTGGTGTATTGATACCCCAGGGATTCGTAGCTTTGGGGTTTGGGACTTAACAGCTGAAGATCTCTCTGCCTACTTTCCGGACTTGGGAGCGTATGGGGGGGCATGTCGGTTCCCGAATTGCACCCACACACACGAACCCTCATGTGCTGTGCGAGTCGCGGTAGAATCAGGGGAGCTGTCCTTCCTTCGCTATGAGTCTTACTTGAAATTATTTGCAACTTTACAAGATCCCTTTCTCGATAGAGAATAGCTCGGTTCTTTTCCACTATAGGCGGAGAGGAAGGCTCTCGGTTTCAAGATGAGAAAGTAGATTTTTTGATTTGTTTTTTTATAAAATTAATATAAAATTAATAGTTTTTATATATGATTAATGAATAATAAAACAACTAATACTAAGTATATTTATTTTTTGTTTGCGTAAAAATCTGTAAAAAAATCAAAAACAAGGAAATTAGCAATGGCTCAGCCAATCGTTCCACAAGTGCTCCATTTCGAGGGATCACATTCTTTACTACCTCTAGAATCACGCCGTGATGCTACAGATAGCTTCCTTTTGCATGCTTTCCATGAAAGGAAAGGACCTTTTTGCCTACTGAAATCAGAACCGGGTAATAAATTGTCCGCTCGTCTTTTTTCTGTGACAGCCCAGGTCGGTCATAAATACGTCTGTCAGGTATTTTCTAATGCGATTGTTTTTGACAGGCCAGCACAAGCAGAGGAGAAGTTGTGTTATCAAATCAAATTCGATGTCAATAGAAACGAATCCGAGGAATATTATGATAATTTAATCCCAGAAGGCGAATTAGGCGCAGCAACCAGCATGATCATTTTCCCCAGTAGTAAGACAGAATCGCCAGATATGTCAAAAGGGGCCGATCAATTTATTCAGGATTTCCTTGTAGCAGAAGATAGGGATATGACTGACAAAAAGAACGCAGTACGAGAAAAGGGCCTGCTAGAAGATGACTCTATAGCAGAGGGATTCTCAATCATAGAGCCATCCTGTCAAAGATTCTGCGATTACGCAGACCAGTACATAAAGAACACATTCCAGGAGCTTCTATCGATCCAACTAAATGAAGGAGTCTCGGCATCGTTTCTCCCAGAAAAAGTCACATGTTTCACAAACATGAAGACAGTGTATGGCAATATTTCTGAAGTGCTGCAGATAAAATTTGGTGGTGTAGAATTTCCCGTTCGCCTATAGGCCTTTAAACCAAGAGAATGAGAGAATATCCCAAGATCACCTAGGCATTGCGACCATACCTCGGTATCACTTGGAGAGATCATGCCAGAGAAACCTGGTAGGAGGCATAGAGATCTTTTTTCACACGTATCCTTTTATGCGACAACGTGCCTGGGATATCTTCTTTATGTATTTTTTTTACGTCTCTTCGATGGACCATGGTTTCTTGCTGGGAACCATGGTCAAGTTGTAATGATTCGATGTCATTCCAGATTGAAAGGAGTCTCTACTCTTCTAAACAGGAGGATTGGATCTTCGATTTGATCTTCTTTTTGGCATAGTATAGGCGAGAACGTACCGTGCCAATCGGAAGATGTAGGCGCTCTGCAATCTCTTTTTGAGCCATCTTTTCTATATAGAACAATTGCATAACTTCTCGATGTGCTGGTGAAAGATCATGTAGCCATTCGTTCCAATCTATATCAGGAGAAACGGTCTCAACTGGGATGGAAACGCATTCTTCAATTTTTGTGCTCAATATTTCTTTTTTGCGTCGCAATTCATCCATGCAGAGATTATGTGCAATCCGCCACAACCAGGTGGGTAGAGAAGATCGGCCTTGAAAATTAGGAAGGGATTTCAAAGCCTTAAGCGCCGTCTCTTGCACCATATCTTCAGCTAGCGCCGAGTCGTGAAGCAGGGATACACAATGCGCTAGGAGCAAAGGACGGGATGGGGCAAAGAGCTCGTCAAATGCCTGAGTATCTCCCTGTTGGGCTCGTCGAAGGAGGATCTTTTCTTCCATGGTTTCATTTTAACAAAAAAGAAGTATCTTGGGAGGAAAAAGGAAGAGCATGGCCAGTACCATTCAACATGTAGACGCAACAGAAATTCTAGATTCACGGGGAAATCCTACGATTCATGTAACGGTATATACCTCAACAGGAAAAGGATCTGCCTCTGTCCCCTCTGGAGCCTCTACAGGAAGTGGTGAAGCCTTAGAATTGCGAGATGGTAATGCAAAACGGTATTTGGGCAAGGGGGTCACAATAGCTTGTGAAAAGGTACAACAAGAACTTGCTCCTCTGCTAGTGGGGGAGTCTGTCTACGATCAAACTCGCCTCGATGAGCGGATGATCGCGCAAGATGGTACACCGAATAAATCTAAGATTGGTGCCAATGCGATGCTCGGTGTGTCGTTAGCGATAGCTCAAGCAGCAGCAGATGCGTTGCATATGC
This sequence comes from uncultured bacterium, assembly GCA_964386785.1. Classification (GTDB taxonomy): domain Bacteria; phylum Chlamydiota; class Chlamydiia; order Chlamydiales; family JAAKFR01; genus SZAS-3. Next base: position 12,148 of record CAYLUD010000003.1, read on the forward strand.
CCTTGTATCGATATTTAGGAGGCCCTCTAGCACGACTACTACCCTGCCCTATGATGAATGTAATCAATGGGGGCGCTCATGCAGATAATGGTCTTGCATTTCAGGAATTCATGATACGCCCGATAGGGGCACCTAGCTTTGCTGAGGCGTTACGATGGGGCGCGGAAATCTTTCACCACCTAAAAAAAATACTCCAAGAACAACAATTGTCTACTGCGGTAGGGGATGAGGGCGGGTTTGCTCCACGACTCGACTCGCACGAAGAGGCATTAGATTTGCTCATCCTAGCTGTTGAACGCGCCGGATATCGGGCGGGTGATGAGGTGACATTTGCTTTAGACTGTGCTGCATCAGAATTCTATCGGCAAGGTCAATACGGTAGCCGCTCCTCTGCAGAACAGGTAACGTACCTTGTGGAATTGTGCAAGCACTACCCGATTGATTCAATTGAGGATGGCATGGCAGAACAGGATTGGGAGGGGTGGAAACTCTTGTCCGATACGCTAGGAAGTCAGGTGCAATTGGTTGGAGACGATGTATTTGTTACGCATACAGAATTAGTCGCTAAGGGGATCCAAGAAGGGATCGCAAATGCTGTGTTAATCAAGCCAAACCAGGTAGGGACTCTAACAGAAACATTTGACTGTGTGAGTTTTGCACATCGATCTGGATACCGGACGATCCTCTCACATCGCTCAGGAGAAACAGAAGATGCTCTGTTAGCAGATCTTGCGGTCGCTTGGGGGACAGGACAAATTAAAACGGGATCCCTTTCTCGTAGTGAGCGTATCGTAAAATACAACCGTCTTTTGTTGATTGAGAAAGAGTTAGGGGCTCAGGCTCGTTACCCGGTACGTGAAAAAAATAAGATTTGATAGGCTAAGGGGACGGGGAGGGTAGCATGAAACCACGTACCATTGTGTTCTTTGGCGAGTCAGAACGAGGGGAATTTCGTAAGGGATACTATTGTCAGTCCCTACCACAATTAGCAGATACCCTTGGTGAGCCTACTGGGGATCGATCGCAGGGGTTGGCTCTTGCGATACGGTCGATACTATTCCAGTATCCAGTCCTTTTTTTTCGAGTAGAAGAAGAAGGGTTTAGTCGGCAGGACTACTTATTTGGCCTCCAACAATTACGAACAGAGAAAACGATGCCGCCGCTAGCGGCGGTCTGCTTGCCTGGTGTTGGGGATGGCGATATTATAGAAGCCAGTGATCAGATCTGCCATTCCTATCATAGTGTGTTAATCCTGACGGAAAAAGATTTCTATGATTACTTGACCTTTTAACTGTTGTCGATGGGTAATCCGAATCCGACTTTGATCTTTGTGCCTAACAGAGAGAGGCATTGCTTCCATCTAGGGAGTAGAGGGTCGATTTCCTCATGAGATAGATAGACAGGCAATGCTTTCATGTTTACATCTTGTAACCAACTTTCTACATGTTCTCTCCATGCTTTTAGTGGTAGGTCTTCTCCCTGAGCTGGATGGAGGATACAAACGGAATGGCCAAGAGTGAGTTCATTTTGAATTTCCTCCAATGCAGCAACGCCAATTGGAGTGTAGGCTGAAGTGTCTAAGGGGATAAATTTAAACAAACGATAGTAAAGTGGATGTCGCTTGGTTTCTTCATGAATGGGGACAATCACGCGCACATGGCGAGGTAGGGTCGCCATCAGAAGAATAACATCCATCCACGACCGACGCTGTCCTACAATGACTAAAGGTGCATGACGAGAAATTCTCCGTTTTCCTACGATCTGCATATCGCAGAAAAGAAAGAGAAAGGTAGCCGCACATAGGCGCACCACCTGATCAAAAAACCAAAGTATGAGCAGAGCGCTGATTCCTAAGGTTAAGATACCCATGGCTAAGAAACCTGTAGCTGCAGAAACCCCTAGAGTGTTTCCCATAAGAGACAAGTAGATAGATGAACCTACGACGCCTGCAAAACTGAGAAAATTCGCAGCCGATACATTCTGTCCTCGATCTTTATCTGGGCTGGTTACCTGAATGAAAATATCGATAGGGACAATATAGAATCCTCCGAAAAAGCCTAATAGTAGGAGGGAGGGGGCTACCACTATCCAATGGTGTTGCCCCGCGGCTAGGGCGATAAAACAAAAGCCACTGCATAGAAGGGCTAGGGGTACAATCCCAATTTCCGTATCCCAACTCGATATTTTACCTGCTAAGTAGGAGCCGATTCCGATACCTAGTGAAGTAATCAGAAAAATGTAACCACCTCGCGTTTCTGGCAATCCTAAGGAGTCCAAAGTAAATGGAATGATATTGAGTTGGGTATAGGCAGCCATAAAGAGAAAATAGGCTCCAAACACCAAGGCATGAGCTAGATAACGCTGGGCTCTAGCTCGTTGAATGGTGCGATAAATTTCTCCAAAAATGCGAAAGGAGATGGATTTACCCGGGGCTTGAGGTGGTGTGTTGGGAATGCCCAGGGAGGCGATCCACCCAATGAGCGAGACGAAAACAGTAGATAGGGTAGCCAAAGGGTATTGAGCATGAGTGATCTGTACAAGTAGAGAGGCAAAAAATGTCCCTACAATGATTGCCAGGTAGGTGGTAGCACTGATCCAGCCATTATAATAGGAAATGCGCTCGGGGGGAACGATTTCCGGAATGATTCCATATTTGCAAGGAGAAAACAGGGCGCTTTCTACGGAAAAGAGAAAGAGCGTGGTGTATGCAAGAAAGGAGGATTCAATCAGAAAAGCTAACAGCCCCATAAGGGCTGTGCCAATCTCCATCCAACGTGTGATCTTGATAATTTGGGTCTTACTATAGCGATCAGCTAAGGTGCCTGCGGTGGCGGCAAGAACAATGAAAGGGATAACAAAGATAAATCCTGCCAGAGCCAAAATCGTGTAGCTATGTCCCGATCCTTGGAGGGCAATAAGAAAAAATACAAGGAGCAGTTTGAATAGATTATCATTGAGGGTTGTGCAGAATTGAGCGATATTAAGCGCCATGAAAGGAGAAAGATATCGCGAAATTCTAGAAGACCACCCTTGCAATAGCACCCGCCTGTTTCTTAGCAATCGACTTGAAAGAATTTTTGATTCTCTCAGAAGCACCCTTTTTCGACCAGGAGATCCTTGGTGCTATCCAAGGCGGATTGTAGTCCCTAGCCCTGCTGTGCGTCAATGGTTAGAGTTTCAATGTGCTCGTGAATTAGGCATTTCTATAGGGTGGGTAGCTCTATATTTGCATCAAGTAGTGGAGGGATTACCGACAGATGGCGAGAGGTCTTTGTTATGGATTATAGATCAATTGCTAGAGGCTATACGTAAGCAGGATGAGTTAGATCGGCCTTTGATTGCATACCTAGAGCACCATCCCCAACGAATCTATCCATTAGCTGCACAACTTGCCCAACTGTTTCAGAATTATACCTTGTATGGTGTCACGATTCAGGTAGATCCATGGCAGATGCGTTTGTGGAAGAAATGGGCGAGTGCATGTACAGCGGCGCCCCGTCGTTCCATGGAAGGGCCTCTTCATTTTTTTGGATATTCGTTTCTGCCGGATCGTCTGTTTCATCAATTTGCAGAACAAGGTTCCTATTTCTATTTTCTTTCCCCTTGTCAGGAATTCTGGAGCGACTTGTATCAAGAAAGCCGAATGGGAGAGAACCTGCAGCCTATACTCGTCTCTTTAGGTCGTGTAGGAAGTCTGATCGCGCGTCAATTTGAGGAGAGTTCGATTGCATCCTATGAAGACTATGAACTTGAACACAATACTCCTACCCAACAGGCTCTTCTAGAACTGGCGCCTTGTCAACAGGACCTGTCTATTGAATTACATGGAGCGCCTACAGCTTTGCGAGAGGTGGAAATATTACGGGAAGCGTTGACCCAAACAGGGATATCCTATGCAGATATTCAGATTTTTTCTCCTCAGATTGACAAGTATGTGCATGCACTGAAGGCAGTATTTGGTGCTGCAGTACATTTTCAGGGCGGGGATCCTTCTCGAGAAAGTGAAGAGGTGTCACTTTTGATGGATCTGCTACAGATCGAAAAAGAACGCTGGAGCCGATCCGCACTGCGTGCTCTATACGGACATGCCTCGTGCCGCCTTAGATGGAATCAAGAAGAGATCAGACAAATAGAGGAATGGGCCGATCAGACCGGGATACGATGGGGGTATGATCAAAGGTATCGTCAAACGTGGATCCCTACAAGTTCAGGGCAGGGTAGCTGGAAAGGAGGCATCCAACAACTTTTAGAACAATTAGCGCTGGGTGATCAGGGCATTGATTTCCCAGATGTGGATTTATTAGAGCAGTGGGATCAGTGGTGGGATGCTCTTTATATGGCTTTACAGCCCATTCGATCGCAAGAGGCACATTCCACCTCCGAATGGGCAAATTATTTCCTGGAATGGATGCATCAATTTTTTGATGTGTCGCTGGATAAGATTGTGGAATTCCTGGAACCCCTGCATCAATTTCATGGGGAGGCCCCCATCCCTTTTAATCTTATCGATGCATTTCTATCTGCGCGTTCTTCGCAACAAGATGGATTCCCTCGATTTCGAGATCGGCAAAAGATTCGATGTGATACCTATCTACCTGGTCGCGTGACTCCTTCTAAAGTGATTTGCATCCTAGGCTTGAATCATGAAATCTTTCCTAGATGCAATCAGAACTCGTTAGATGGCTTATTGCATCAATCACAGGTCCCGTCTGTTGGCGATCTAGATCGAGGTTTGTTTCTTGATACATTGCTCTCTTATCGAGAAAAATTGTATCTATTCTATCAATCTGTAGACCCTACCGATGGTAGCCCTCAGCGTCCTTCTGCAGTCATCGAACCAATCCTCCCTTATCTTGTCCACATACAGCATCCATTTTACGGGTACGATCGGCAATATTTTGTGCATCAATTGCCCTACGGGCGAGCTCGTGATTATGCATTGTTGCAAGCAAAAGAAAAACCAAAGGTGACCCCAGATCTTTTTGTCAGCCCCTCCTACTCCATGGAGCTGGCAGGTGTCATGCACTATACCGTACAGGATCTCTTGCGGTTGGCTCGTTACCCTCTGCAGTATTATTACGATCGGATTTCTTTTTCCCACCGTTCTGTACATAGGGAACGGGAGCCGATTGGTTGCTCGCCCTGGGCCATGGGGAAGTTGCGATCGTTAGCGTTGGATACACCTATGGAGCAGGCCATACAGAAATTGCAAAAACGAGGAGAGTTACCCGAAGGCTCCCTTTGGGAAGCACTGCGTCGTGATGAAGATTGGCCTCAGATGGAGGGTAGTAGGACCTACTACTTAGCGGAAGGAGTTTCCAATTGGGATGAGGTAGAAATTGGAGCAGTACATCTCCCGCCCATCCAGTGGGCAGCAGGCTCAAGACAAGCTTCATTAACGGGAGAGATACGCGGTATCAAGGACCGCACGCTGTATTTGCCAGATGGAGGAGATCTACGAGGGGTCATTAAGTGGTGGATTTACATTGTGTGCGCCCACCACTTAAAACTGATTGATCAATGTTATTTTATTAAAAATCATCTTACGTTCCCCATCTTTGATATGGATACATCCAATCACTTGGACCGCTGGGTATCCTATGCCGGGCGCTGTCGTGCACAACCATCGCCTTTATATCCGGAGATTGTAGTTTCCTTGTTGAAGGGCTCTCCTTGGGAAGAGCCCTATGACTTAGCTTGGGCTTGGGCCTTAGAGACCTATCAGATTGGAAATGAGATCAGTTCCTGGGCCCCTGTTGCTCATGAACTCTATGAGGAAGTCTACCATGCATGGTTCTGAATTGTTGCAAGATCGGTTTATTGAGGCTTCTGCGGGCACAGGAAAAACGTATGCGATTGAACAGTATGTCAAGCGGTTAGTCTTGGAGGCCAAGGTCCCATTCCAAGAAATCCTAGTCTTATCTTTTACTCAGGCCGCTACCTTGGAATTACAAGAGAGGATTCGGTCGTTGCTTCACCGCTCAGGTTGCGTGGACCTAGGAGAAGAATCGATCTATACCCTTCATGGTTTTTGTCATACGATGCTCACGCGCTTTGCTTTAGAAGCGCAGTTTCCCTTGACGGCGGAAGAAATTTCGGAAGGATCCATGATGAATCCTGTGCGAGAATGCATGCAAGATGGTTTGTCTTTTTTGCATCCTCTGCAGATTGCTAGGCTGTGGAGCCATGTACGACAAGATGGAGAGGCTCTTGTAGGAACGCTGGTAAGGCTCTTAGCTATGGATGTGCCGATTCGTCGAGGCAAAAGTTTCCAAGAATTAGATGATCTATTCCATCAATCTAAACCTACAAACCGGGAACGCTGGTTAGAAGAGCTACGCGAAATTGCGCCTGCCTATGCAAAAACGTGTACCCGTCAACGACAACTCAAACCAGAGATCGAAACAGCGTTATATGCCCTCACAGAGGGGGATTGGTTCAAAACGCTTCCATTATTTGATCCTTCCCATCGCCTTCTTCGTAAACAACCCCTCCCCTGCGAAACGTTGGCGTGGATCGAGAAGGTAGTTCCTCAACTTAAAGAAGCATGGGATCCATTTGCGATCCTAGCGTATACTGCTGAAGAGATTCGTCAACGGGTCATGCCCCAATTAGCACAACAGGATCGTTTTTCCTTTCAACATTTGATCCATCATATGGGGCGGTGCGTCGATCAACCTGTATTTGCAGAAAAAATCCGTTCTTTGTTTCGTGTTGTGATCATTGATGAATTTCAGGATACAGACCCTCAACAGTGGCATATTTTTAGGACCTTATTTTTACACAAAACACCCATCTATTTGGTTGGGGATCCCAAACAAGCCATTTATCGATTTAGGCAGGCAGATATTTACACATATTTGCAAGCCAAAGAAGAACTTAGGCACACCGAAAGTTTGACGGTGAATTACCGTAGTGGTGCTTCTTTGCTGCATGAGCTCAATCGTCTTTTTGCAGGCCTGACTTTCCCTTTACCTCGTTTGCATCGAGAGCTTCCTTATGAAGCTGTTTCCGCGGGTTCTGGAGAAAGAGCTCTGGACCCTCCCATTGTCATGTTGCAAGCACAAGACGAAGCTTCCCTCTTCCAACATGTGATTCGTGCAATCCAAGCGCACCCGCATGCATCGGTAGCTGTCCTCATCAAAGATCGTTATCAAGCGCATCGCTTTGCGCAGGTCGCTCCATTCCCTGTGAAGTTGCGGAGGGCTCGTTCATTGATTGATTCGCCAGCATTACCTTTCCTCCAAGATCTATTAGAAGTATTAGAAAATCCATTCCACGATGCAGGGCAACGTCTGCTGGCAGGTCGCTTACAAGGCCTTGCTGTCTCCACCCTATGGGGTTGGCATCGCCAAGCTCAGGAGGAAGATCTATTTACTGTGATCTGGTCCATTCGCAATCAGTTAGGTCCGCTACTCTTTTCACAACCAGGAGGAGAGCTCTTATATCATGATCTCATGCAGTGGGCAGAGGTTTTGGCAGATCGAACCGAGCGGAGTCCTCGGGAACGGCTTGCATTACTCATGCAAGAAGAGTCGCAATTCCCAACACTTAAGGGCTATACACTCGCGGAACAGGCTCGGGTAGAAGTGATGACGACACATGTAAGTAAAGGTCTAGAATTTGACCTTGTTTTTCCAATTGGCTTAGCATTTGCACAACCCCCACATCGGGACTTAGTCTGTGTGGAAGGATCTCTATCCTATCGAGAAGAAGATTGGGCCAACCAGAAGGTGGAGCTAGAAGCAGAGCAGGTCCGGCAAGTATACGTTGCTTGTACGCGAGCTAAAAAACGGCTCTATCTTCCTGTAGTAGAAGGAGAAAACAGTCCCTTACAGGCTGTTATTCAAGGCAAAGAGTTCCCATGCGACACGGATACACCACTGGCAACCCCATCCCTCCCCATAGCAAATTGGGTAGAGCCTCCCGAGACCCATCCCCCTGCAGTAACAGAACCTATCGTGTCGTTTACATCTCTCCACTCAGGGCGCCCTCCTCTTTGCAGGAGTACGCCACCCACACCTCGTTGGAATTTGCCTGCAGGGACAGAAGTGGGTATTTGGTTTCACCATGTATTAGAATACATGGACTTTTCTCAGGTCGAGCAGAGTAGTATACATCTAGTACAGCAGTCTGCTCTGAGCTCGTATCAAGAAGAGGTCGTCTCTCTTTTGCGGGTCATGTCCCATACCCCTTTCCCATCAGGATTTTGTTTATCTGATGTTCCTAAAAAACAGATGTGGCGGGAGATGCCTTTCTTATTTCCTTATGAAACGGGATTTTGTAAAGGAGTGATTGACCTGGTTTTCGAATATGAGGGGTGCCTCTATCTCGTGGACTGGAAGTCAAATGAATGCCGAGGTTCAATTGAAGAGGAAATCGAATGCCATGGGTATCGCTTTCAAGCCCAACTGTATCAAGAAGCTCTTCAGAGATGGATGGCCGTGATAGGGTTGGATCTGCCCATACGCACGTTCTATTTTTTCTTTCGATATGGGGAGGAGGGGTTGGTTCCTCTCACATGAGTGATCCTCACACCCTACTTTTGTTCGACACAAGCAGATCCCCTTTGGTATACTGGCCTTTTCCACCGTATGGACGAATCCTCTTCTGATGTATCCCAATCCGTCTTGCAGATGCCTTACCCCCTATCTGTGTGGTGGGAAGAACAAAGGATATCTTGGGGGGATTGGTTGTTTGTTGCGACAGTAGAACCTAGGTGGGCTCCTTTACTTGCCTATCTATTGGCATGTGCCCGCGAAGGCCATCTATGTGTCCGCGTGTATCCAGAAAAACTATCTCCCTCTTGGGAACAGTGGGATGATCTCTTGCTATCGCTGGCGCACAGCATAGAACACCCCTATGTTGTGCGAGATGGTCCGTATCTCTATTTAAAGAGAAACTATCTGGTTGAAACCCGTTTTTTCCATCATTGGAATAGGATCCGCCAAGGGCGACCTTTTCTGCACTCCTTGCTATCACATGTGGCAGTAGATGGTTGTAATGAGGAGCAGCAGGCAGCACTGCAGTATAGCTGTAGTCGATGCCTGGCTTGGATTATGGGGGGGCCGGGGACAGGAAAAACCTATGTAGCATCCCAGCTAATTGATCTCTGTTTAGCACAAGGAATGGCTCCAGATGGCCTGTTAGGTCTAGCTCCAACAGGAAAGGCAGCAGCGAATTTGCGTCGTAAATTCGCCCATACGGAAGTTCCCATTCAGACAATTCATGCTTTTTTGGCTACACGGAAAAGGATGGGAGCAGATCTTTTGATCATTGATGAAGGTTCGATGATCGATGCTGCTACGTATGCAGAGTTATTTTCTCGTATTCGTACAGGCGCCCACGTAATTCTACTAGGAGATCCAGACCAACTCCCTCCAATTTCTTGTGGTAACCTATTTGCTGTATGCGCTGTCCGAGATGGATTTTTACTACATCGTTGTATGAGAACGGAATCACCCGCCCTGCTGCAGTATGCAGCAGCAGTACGCAGAGGGGAAGAAATCCCCTTTGATCCTTTACAAAGTATCCCCCCCCTTTCGCAGAATACAATGATGTTAACTCCTCTTGTTGAGGGACCCTATGGAGTCAAAGCATTAAATCGCTATTTTCATGATCCGTCAGCTAGCCAGGTTCCCATCGTTATTACAAAGAATGCGCCTCAATTGGATATCTATAATGGGGATATTGGGGTTGTAGAGAATGGGAAAGCGATTTTTTATGACCGTACCATACCTCAGTACGCATTACCACCCCATGAATGGGCTTACGCTCTCTCTGTGCACAAAAGTCAAGGAAGCGAATATGAGCATGTGCATCTCCTGCTGCCAGAAGGAAGTGAACGGTTTGGAAGAGAATTGTTGTACACAGCGATTACCCGAGCCAAGCGAAGTATCCGCATTTCAGCTGCACCTGGAGTAATGACTCACATGATAAAAAAAAAGTCAGAACGTCTCAGCGGACTGTTAGATCGCATAGAATGTAAGAAAGGAGAGCCCTGCTGAAGCAGGCTACAATGTGATTGGGGATGCAGCTCCTTCCTCAAAGGAATCGCAGATGAATGTGGAGACGACCCAAACTACAGCATCAGCAAGGCCTATAGCCGCAGAAGCGATGCCTAGAGAAGGACTACGAAGACAGGACTTCACGACGTCCATTATCCAACAGATCAAATCCATTCCACTTCGCACAATTTCAAGAATGTGCTGATTGGAGGTCACACCATGTCCAATTTTATACACGGCCTTATAGCAACAAAGGAAAAATTGGCCGATCACGCCAAATCCCAATAACCCATTCATAGCAGTTCCCATGCTCGAACGAGTCGATGCTTGGAAGTTGGCAAAATATTGAGTGACGGTGAGGGCTCGGTGAGCCACGAACGAAGTAGCTACCAGGGATTCCGCAATAGCAACACCTCGATTGGGGCTGCTGACTGCTTTGCCCCAATTAAAAGGAAGGGTAAATACATGGCAAACCAATCGGATTAAGTTTATAGAAACGGCAGAATATGAAAGAACCTGGGAGGTCTGATCAATTATTTTTCTGTGTCGCAAGAGCTCTTTAGGACACAGGTTTTCCCCAAGCTCTCGATCCAGAATTAATGCACAAAAAGCAGCATCGGAAATTCTACCAAAGAAACCGGCGACCGCATCAAAAAAAGCAAAACGATAAGCTAATCTTCCTAGATAATCACGAAAATCAGCGACTGACATGGCCCTATCCTTTAACGGATGACGTCTTCTTGCAAGCTCGCAACTTCGTTCGGCTTGCTTGATTTAACTTGAATACACCGCGTTTTACTCCCTTGTCCATTACACTATAGACTTGAGCTAACTGAGATTGGATTTGTTCCGGATTTCCGGCAACCACAGCCTCTTCAAAAGCTCGAATTGTGCTACGAGCCTGAGATTTAAATGCTTTATTAATCACTCGATGCTTTTCGTTACGAAGAACTCGTTTTTCCGCAGTCGGACGTTTAGTCTTTTTTTTTGTATCTTTCGCGTCTTTTTTTTCAGCCATAAAAACCCTTGCTTTAGGGAATAATATTATCAAAATTATGGATATTCGTAAAGTCCTATCTCTGGTATGCCAATGGGTAAGGTATGATAAAGCGCGTAATCAAGAATTTATTATCAGCTTGTATGCTATTGATTTGCCTAGGCATTGGAGTCCATGGGATTGCGGCTTGGAGGCAGTATCATAGCATGCAAGATCGCGTTATAGCGCATGTGACCTCGGTAGATATAGAAGAGGCAAAAAATGGGACCTGTCGCCTCATGGCTAAATATTTTTTTGAATTTCATGGAAAAACGTATCAGGGAACCTCGACTGTGGTGCCTGTATGCCAGAATCCATGGGCAGCTCAGCATGAGGCCGAATTGTTGCAGGGTGTGGATCGGAAAGCATGGGTGAATCCAAAAATTCCTTCTCATTCTGCTTTATATAACCCCTTCCCCGTAGCTGCTTTGTTATCTAGTGGATGCTGTATAGGTGTCCTGATCTATAGTCTTTTTCGGTATGTGTTTTGGAGGAGACAACTTGACTGACTCCGTAGAAATTATTTCTCATGACAAGAGAGCTGTGTTTGCTCCTGGTCGAGGAATGAACATGATTTCTCTCCAGAGCGGTGGAGTGGAGTGCATTGATCAGTCGACTCGTTCCATGTTTGACTCTCGTTATGGAGGACTGGGAGCGATGATTGGTCCTCATTTTCATTACCGACCAGAAAATCAAATCCCTCAGATCATGCACGAAGAACGGTTTCCTCACATTCAAGTGAGTCGAGAACAAGGAGCTAAAGATCCTTTTTCTCATGGAATTGGCCGGTATGCTCCTTGGAAGGTCCAAGAGTATAAACAGGGTAGTGTGAAGGCCACCTTGGATGGAGACATGAAATGGCAGGATATGCGACTCGCTGATTTAGAGGGGCAGAATTTTTTCATGCGGTACGAGGCGGAGGTGGTTGCTTCGGGTCTCCATATCGAATTGGCCATTGAATCAGAGCATTCTTCTATTATAGGATTGCACACCTACTATTACCTCCCTCGTGGTACAGGGACAGTGCACTCTTGTGTTAGACAAGAAGGGCTGCCAGATGGCTGGTTCTCCTCGCCCAATCAACTCATGGTGACCTTGCCCCAGGTGGTAGATCAGAATTTTCATCCCGAAGGAAAGGGAGGGATGATTCGCTTAGATACGGGAGCGTACCAGATCATCCTACGTTATGAAAGCGATGATGAAGATCACTCCTGGCAATTATGGCAACCCAAAGGGGTGCAGTTTGTGTGCATAGAGCCTTTGTCATCTCGCAATCCCAAGCGGTGTCAAAGAAATAAGAGTCAATTGAAGATTCACATCTCTACGGAGGCTTATGGGTGATCCTGTATCAGCTGCTCCTATCCCAGCCCCTATAAAGAGAAGCCGAAGAAGTTATTTAGGGGCTTTAGCTGCATTAGTAGCTCCGTTATGGTTGTTATGTTTGTATACGTTGTCTGTCATTTCACCTTCAGCTCGCTGGGGCACCTCCATCGTATTTCTTCTGTCGGGTAGTGTGAGTAGTCTGTGTGGATGGTTGATCCTCCGTGAGTGGGAAGAAAAAATTCGCCACGCCTTCTGCCAACGTGATGAAGAATTTGCACAAAGCCGCGTTCCGATCGAAGAAGTCGATAAATTGCATCAAAAAATGGAGGCTGCCCGGCTGGGATATGAGCATCAATTAGACTTGATGCATGCATCTGTACTAAAAAATAAACAGCTAGTTGAAGAATTAGAAGAAGAAATTGCGAAAAAAACAGAACATTTGCGTGTCGCATATTTAGAGTTTTCCGATTTACGGAAGGAATATCAAAACTTGCAAGAGGAATATCTGAGATATCGCAAGGATTGCCAAACAGAAGTGGAACAAAAAGAAGCTTGGATCGCCGAATACCAACAAACGATCGTAGACCAGCGTGGGGTGATCGAGAAAAAACAAGACTATATTTCACGGCTCGAAGGTAAGGTGCGAGACTTGATGTATCAAATTCGGAATCTGCTACAGATCGAGGATGCTCCGAACCAAGCGCAAGCCTACATTCCTAATGTGGAAAAAGGAAGGCCTTACGATCTTTCACAGCAAGTCGGCCAAGTGATTGAAATGGCCGAACATTTAAAAGGAATGGATCATTTGGGGGGGCGCTACCTAACGCAGCAATCTTCTCCTTGCACATTGGATTTACGTCCCCTGTTTGATCGGTTAGCGCAAGAAGAACAGCGGATCTTTTTCGTCTACTCACCGGAAGAAGATCAGTTACTGTTTCTGCATGAACGGGTACGTGATCGGCTAGGTTGGCCTGCCGAAAAAATCATAAAAGATTTTGGAAAAATTTGCTCCATTGGTACAGGGGAGTGGAGGCGTGCTTTGACTACAATACAAGAAGGCAAGCCAGCAGTATTTCCCCTCGTGTGTCGACATCGCTTGGGGCATGAGGTGCGTTTGGATGTGTATGCAGGTAAAGTCTGTCATGGCCCCCTCTCGTCATTGGTGATTGGAATGTGGGTGTAGATAATGTAAAAGCGGTGGATATAGACGGGGATCCAATGCATGGAGGACTATCCATGGCGAGCCGGATTGGGGAAATCCCCCGTATTGAGCAGGGCTTCCAGTCTATTAGGAACGATCGACAATCGTTCTAGTAGAAAAAAGAAGAAAACAAGAAAAAGGAGGATCCTATCTAAAAAATAGGAACCCTGGTAGGATGGGTCGCTCCGTGGGATCGCCCAGCATATTCCTTTTTTGAGGTGTGCTGTTGTGCTTTGATAGGTTGGAGAAAGCGTCTCCCCCCATAGGATAGCCATCACCTTCATAGTGAAAGATCAATATGTCGAAAACAAAAGATATGCCATCTCCAGAAGATCAATTCAAACAGAAAATGGACGATCTCGTTGCCCTAGCGAAAGAGCAAGGATATATCACCTATGAGGAAATTAATGATATCTTGCCCATGGATTTTGATCATCCAGAACAATTGGATCAAGCACTGATCTATTTGAATGGGATGGACATCCAGGTATTAAATCAGGCGGATGTTGACAAGCAAAAAGAAAAAAAGAAAGAAATCAAAGAGCTCGAACTTCTTTCTAAAAAATCGGACGGCGCCCCAGACGATCCTGTACGCATGTACCTCAAGGAGATGGGGGCGGTGCCTCTGCTGACTCGTGAAGAAGAGGTGGAGATTTCTAAACGTATCGAAAAAGCACAGGGTCACATTGAGAGAATTATCATGCGTTTTCGATACGCTACCAAAGAAGTGGTATCGATCATCTCGCATTTGATCTCTGGAAAAGAACGATTTGACAAGGTGATTTCTGAAAAAGAGGTGCCAGATAAGACCCTCTATATGCAACTTTTGCCTCGTTTATCAGAATTATTACGTCACGAAGACCAGATTTTAGAAACGTTGTTGATTCAACAACGTGCTACTTCTCCGAAGAAAGAGGATCAAGTCAAGCTCCAAGAGGACTTGGAAAAATGTCGTATTCGGACGCAAGCCTATCTGGGTCGCTTTCATGCTCGCCCCAATGTGACGGATGATCTAGCTGAAGTCGTCTTTCGTGCTTACGACCGGTTTCTTGCATTAGAAAAAGAAATTCAAGAATTGTCTGGTCGTGCTGAGCGTAATAAGTTTGCAGCAGCCAAACTATTTGCTGCAAAACGTCGACTAGAAAAACGAGAAATTGCTGGTGGACGTACTCTGGATGAGTTTAAGAAAGATGTCCGCATGCTCCAACGTTGGATGGATAAGAGCCAAGAAGCAAAACGGGAAATGGTAGAATCCAATCTCAGACTTGTGATCTCGATCGCCAAAAAATACACCAACCGAGGCCTTTCTTTCTTAGACTTAATTCAAGAAGGCAACATGGGGTTGATGAAGGCTGTCGAGAAATTTGAATACCGCCGCGGGTATAAATTTTCTACGTATGCTACTTGGTGGATTCGTCAAGCTGTCACTCGAGCGATTGCGGATCAAGCTCGCACGATTCGTATTCCTGTGCATATGATTGAAACCATCAATAAAGTCTTACGCGGCGCTAAAAAACTGATGATGGAAACAGGCAAGGAGCCTTCCCCAGAGGAGTTGGCAGTAGAACTAGGTTTAACTCCAGAAAGAATTCGAGAAATCTATAAGATTGCACAACATCCTATCTCGTTACAAGCAGAAGTCGGGGAGGGAGGGGAGAGTCAATTTGGGGATTTCTTGGAAGATACCGGTGTGGAATCTCCTGCAGAGGCTACAGGGTATTCCATTCTCAAAGATAAAATGAATGAGGTCCTCACTACATTAACTGAACGGGAACGTATTGTACTGATTCAGCGTTTTGGCCTTCTGGATGGCAAGCCTAAAACCTTGGAAGAAGTAGGTATCGCATTTCATGTCACTCGGGAGCGTATCCGCCAAATTGAAGCTAAGGCGTTACGTAAAATGAGACACCCTATACGTTCTAAGCAACTAAAAGCCTTTCTCGATTTGTTAGATACAGAGTAGGAAGAGGAATTCTGTCTTCTTGAAGACGTCCTGCAGGAATTTTCTGTGTTTCTTTGTTCAGGGAGTTATCCGTTATTTTTGCAGTATCGAGGCCCCTTTTCAAGAGGTAATATAGAAGTTGCTTGTATCGATAGGCGCTCGGATTGTTGGTGTAAGATCGACCGATTCATAGGGAGACGATAACCTATGAAGGCTGCTTCCAAATATAAAGAGACTTCTTTCTCGATATGGACAAGTAGCTGGTTTGGAAGAGTCGAATGCAGGATTACATGATAGCCATCCTCGGGTCGTATTGTATGCATAAGGACTCGAATTTGGGGGCACCTACCAAGGTAGGTACCGGACTGCATCTGATCGAGTTGCTCGGGGGGTATGTGTTCTTTGACAGGTACACCATAGGATTTCGAAACGTAGCAGCTTTCATGAAATCTATCTTTAGGAACGCAAATAGAATATAGGTTACCTCCTTCAGGATATTTGCTGATGATATGTACTATATCGCGCCTGCATCTTCTTACGATCGCGGGATCGAAAATATAATGCTGTAAGATGAGCTGAAGAAGATGCCCAGCAAAATCAAAGCATCGATTTGCTACATTTGTTGCATGAGAAAAAAAAGATAATGCAGATTCAGATGGAGCAGAGGACTCTAGCACGATATCACCGCAAAGGAGTTCTGTGGAGAAATTGTGGTCATTTAGGCACGATCCGTCATGAATTTGATCTTGAAACCATTGAAGAGTGTGCTGAGCTGGTATGTCGCCAAGCGCTGGGGTGTGTCTCAGTAGTTCGCATGACTGGTAAATATCGGGCGTGAATTTTTGTTTGAGTATTCGTGTAACTATGTTGACAACCATTAAATTTAGGTTTTGTCCATGATTGATGATGTAATGTGTATCTTGTAGCTTTTCTCTTAATTCGAGCGAGTGCCCAAAAGCAATTTGATGGGCTAATCGAAGTCGTAAATGATGCACCTGTTTGAAAGATCTGTTGATTCTAGGCAGTTCATTTAAACGGCCTAATTCTTGATTAGGATCAGCATATCGCAATTGGATAAGTTCTTTTATAGCATCTAATTGCGGATGCATCGTTTTTTCTTTTATACTATCCTCAATCTGGGAGCATGCTCGCAGAAAATTATTTTGCATTTTGGCAAGTTTGGAGAAATCATTTTTTAATTTTTTATCTTGAATTAATAAAATAAAAATTAAAATTCCAAATGTTAAAAATAACAAAATAATTATTCTCCATTCCTGTTTTTGGTTTTTACGTTTCCTTATCCTATTAATTTGCAAGACGATAATACGTTTATATAGGGAAGTGCCCACAGTCCTGAGGGCTGCTATATGATTAGATTCGTAAGTGGTTACAGTACGAGTGAGCTGTTGATACACCTCCCTCAATCGAGTGGGGTTTGTACTTGTAGCTAGATCATGCATGCATAACCACTGCGCATGTGGATCTGTGGGGCCTCGGTAGCTAAAAATAATATCCGACACACATATCTCTCATTTTAATATGAATGATTACAATATAAAATTGTTTTTAATTATTTATCTAAATATCCAGATGTCGAGTTCAAGGAAAAGCTAGACATGAAGGTATATCCGTACACATTCATGGCCTCGCCATGGCAGGCCTTGAAGGGCCTGCTCGCACAGTTCGCTATTTTTCACGTACGTTCCGATTGTAGGTCTTTCGGGATAGGAGCTCACTACTGCTGGATTCATTGCTCAAATCTTGAATCTGGAATATCTAATAATAAATTGAAATATGTAGCAATGGCGTATGAATTGCGGGCACACCCGTCAGGGGTAAGAAATAGAGAAACATAAGATTTTTGAGCGCTCCGGATGGATGGAGCAGAGATCTTGGTGGTCAGCCCTGCGAGGAGCTCCTCAGGTAGGTTGTTGTATGAGAATTTGATGCACCTCTTCTAAAAAGAGAAGATATAAGGCAGGGAAAAATTCATTTAAGTTATCAAGGGCAGGTTGTGCCCAAGTAAGGACGTGCGGAATATACTGAGGATGAATACAACGTAATAATCCCCGACTTCCACAGGTATTGCCTATGAGGGCGGCCCGATGAGCCAAAGCTCGGCTAGCCCACATCCCATCTGCAAGAACCAATCCATCTAGATCAAGGAGAGCGATACATAGCTGGTTATCCAATAAAGGAAAATTCCTCTTATCTACGTCTGTGCAGTTAGAAGCTAATAAAAAGCAGGTCCATTGTTCTAGGATGGGGAGAAAGCAGGCTGGGTGCTGTGCCTGCCATTCTTCCTGGTATGTCGGAGAACAGAGGGGCAGTTTCTCTTCAATCCAAATGGTCCATTCTTTTTCTTTAGGTAACGTGATGGTATGGCATATTCCCCAAGGGACTCTGAGTCGATCCCACCCCCGATCCTCGCATACTTGTGCAGCTAATACCATCTTATTGTGACGTTGCGACATCGCTCTAGGAGATTGGATGTGCACCTTGATGACCCAGTCTGGAAGATCGTAAAAGCGTAACACACGATGTAAGGCATGGCTGGGATACAACGTGAGGTGCGTTGAGGACTTCATTGGGTTGATCAAGAATTGGCGCATCCGGGATGCGATTATCTCGAGGGTCGAAGCATCAATGTGGAGAGAGGCCATTTGCCTTTCTTATCAAGAAAGGGCCCCTCTTTGTCTAGTGTAATTATAGAAGTCTACGCTACAGATGCTTCTTCTGGAGCGACCTGTTCTTGGTATTCGTGATCCAAAATAGAGGTCACACAAGAGTCGGACCACACATTCAGTGCAGTTTCTACCATGTCAATGAGGGTATAAAAAGGTAAGATCAGACCCATCATATGTAGGGGCACATCCATTCCCACAAGAAAAGCACTAGTAAGGAAGTAGCACCCCATAGGTACCCCAGCATTCCCAATGGCAGCTAGAGTAGCTAACACCACCCATGTTGCATAATCTAGTGGGGTGAACACATGACCAGCTAGTGAAGAAACAAAAAGAGTTGTAACGAGAATAAACGCAGCACACCCATTCATATTGATTACTGTACATAGGGGTAAGCAAAAGCTCGTCATCTTTTTGCGCATGCCCGCTCGTTTTTCAGCGAGTTCGATCGTGAGGGGTAGGGTAGCATTCGATGATTTGGAAAAGAACGCCATGCTAAGAGCGGGGGCCATAGCTCGAAACAATTGGATAGGGGATCTCTTTTTTATTTTGAGCAAGATAGGCAGTACTACAAATCCTTGGACCAAATTAGCTCCTACAATCGTAAGCAAATAGGGCCATAGTGTGTGTGCATGAGCATAATGGTCTTGGAATTCTACAACTAATAGGGTAACGAAGGCCCAGATAGCGATGGGCATCAAACGGATGATCCAATTGGTAAGTTTTAAGAGAAGAGCGAAAAACGAAGAAAAGAATTGGTGTAGGGTTCCTTTTTGCTCTGGTGGTAAGAAGAGAGTTCCCAAACCAAAGGCGATACCCATGGTGACAATTCCCATCACATTCCCTTGAGCAAAGACAGATACGAAATTCTCAGGGATCATGTCCATCACAAAGGAGAGATAGCGGCGTCCTTCAGAAGCCACTTCGGGTGCAGAGACAATCGATAGATGTTGACCTTGAGGATGAATCAGAAGATAGAGGGTTAGGGCAATTGTAGCTGCAAGTACGGTGGTAAGTAATGTGTATCCGAGCACTCGTTGCCCTAGTGCTCGCACTTCAGAAAAACTCCGCATACCCGATAAAGTGGAGGTAATGGCAAGAAAGATCATGGGTAAACTAATAAATTGAAGCAGACGAAGAAATAGATCAGAACATACGTTCGCAGAGGTAACAAGCCAATCTATCGGAAAGAGCCCAGTGATTAACCCTGCAACCATTGCAAGGATAGGAGACATTTGGTTCAGGAAACGAATACGCATCCGCTCATTTTATCACGATCTTGAAAAGTACGGAATCAAAATGAAATAAATTAGAAATATATGTGTACTTTTTGCTTATGACACGAGGTAAACAAGGTACGACTCTGGGTTTTTGGCACAAAGCCGAGGAGGGTTTCTATTTCCTCATACCTCCTATACATCCTGATAGGATTCTTGCAACTCCAGAGGAACAGTCCAGGTCAAGTGGTATACATAATGAAAAAACCGAAGACATGGCCATTTCTACACATGTCTCCGGTGATGTGGAGCGTAACGGGATCGAACCGTTCACCTCAACAATGCCATTGTTGCGCTCTACCAACTGAGCTAACGCCCCAAAGAGAAATTTTCTCTATGGAAAGGGGGATTTTAACAAGGAAGTGAGAAATTCTCCATCCTTATTTCTGCTTTTGTTACGATCCTTAACCATATGGATTTTTTTGCTTCTTTAGAACAGGCTCCTATCGATCCTATTTTTGGATTGCAAGCGATTTATGGTAGCGATACTCGCGAAAATAAAGTCAATGCTTCGATTGGTACCTATCGTACATCGGAAGGAACTCCCTATCTGCTTCCCTCTGTTGTTGCAACAGAAAAGGCTTGTCTAGCAAAGCAGACAACTAAAGAGTATTTGCCCATAGCAGGGGATGCGGCCTACCTCGAAGCGACAGCACACCTCATCTTTGGATCCAATATGCCGCCCGAATTGGCAAAAATACAAACCTTGGGAGGTACCGGTGCTCTCCGCATTGCAGCGGAAATACTCCATCAAGTGGGCATGGACCGTGTAGGATTCGCAGTTCCCACGTGGGTGAATCATGGTCCGATTTTTCAGTCTGTCGGTCTCTCTGTGATGTCGTGTGCATCGCAAGGATTACTGGATTTGGTAGGTACGTTGAGGAAAAAAGATGTCCTCCTCATCCAGGCTTCCTGTCATAACCCAACGGGCATCGACCCTACCCCTGAAATGTGGCATGACATTCTACGGCATGCTCGTGACGCCGGTTTCTTTGTCGTATTTGACTTGGCGTATCAGGGATTCGGAGATGGCTTAGCAGAGGATGTCTTGCCGATTCGTATGTTTGCTGCCGCCGGGCTTTCTTTTGCAGTGGCCGTCTCTCATTCCAAAAATTTTGGCTTATACCGAGATCGTGTGGGTGCGCTGTACATTGTCTGTGCCAACCGTCGGTCCCGAGATGTTGTGGAAAGTCAAGTCAAGGTGGTGGCGCGTACTCAGTATTCGAATCCTCCTGGATTGGGTGCTCAGGTGGTTACGCACATTCTCACGGACCCTTCTCTGCGAACGCAATGGGAGGGGGAGGTCGCCGCGATGAGAAGACGCTTGCAAACCCTACGTCACCAGTTAGTAGAAGGTCTAACCGGTGTATGGGCCAAAGAAAAAGTCCGTCTCCTTGCGCATCAGAAAGGGATGTTTGCCTATCCAGCACTCTCTCCAGATACCGTGCAGATCATACGAGATCAATATGGGATCTACCTTACCCTAGATAGTCGGATTAACTTGGGTGGACTGAATGCGCATCATATAGAACGTCTGGTAGAGATATTGCGTACCGTGTAGATGTAGATGGATGAATCGATCGTTTTATTCCCTCCTTCTTATTTTGGCTAGTACTCTCACGATACTATGGCTCCTTCCCGAACGGTCCGTTTCTTTATTACGCGCTGCTTTGGTGCGTAAACTTGCTGTCACTCCTAGTCCCTCCAAATATCTGCAATTGGAGGAGGCTAAATCAAAAGCAGAGGCAGAAAATCTATTGCTACGCACCGCTCTGCTGCGCCTACAGGACGAAGAGCAACTGCGCCGTACTATGGTTCCTGAGTCCGTGTTGGCTCACCTAATTTATCAGGATAGATACCCCGCTCACCAGGGATGCTGGGTCGATGTGGGGAGCGAAGATAATACACGATTAGGTCGGGATGTCGTGGTGCCCAATGCCCCGGTTGTAGTAGGGCATTTCTTGATTGGATTAGTTGATGAGGTCTTTCCGCGTCAAAGTCGCATTCGCTTGCTCAGTGATCCTGCTGTCCGCCCTGCTGTGCGGGCCGCACGGGGCCATGTACAACAAGTATGTCTAGCACAACATTTAGACGAGGTCATGCAAGAAGCTCCATCCGATATGCCTCGTATGGTCGTAGAGTATCTTGAACAGTGGAAAGCTCAACTAGGTGCATCTAGCCCAGAATTGCTTCTAGCTAAGGGAGTGCTGGAGGGTCATTATGCTGGGCAGGAGCGTATCTTGCGGGGAACAGGATTTAATTGTTACCTCCCAGATGATCTGGCTCCCGCTCGTGAGCTCCGATCTGGTCGTGTAGTTGGGGAGGGGCAAGCAACAGCGCAACCGTTAATCCGTAAGGGTGATATTCTCATCACAACAGGCATGGATGGGGTCTTCCCCATGGGGTTACTCGTAGCTAGGGTCGTCTACATTGAACCCTTGATAGAAGGAGATTGCTACTACCAACTCCAAGCGGAGTGGCTAGCCCCCCCGCTAGATGGCCTTCATGTGGTATCCATCCTGCCTCCTGTACAGAATGTGGAGATATCTCAGGGAGCAAGGTGAGGTAGACTTCTACAGGAAGTCTACCTCGCAGCTGTATGTTTAGGTAATGCTAGAGAGGTGAGCTTGTTGTAATGT
The DNA here is from genome assembly GCA_964386785.1 of uncultured bacterium. Classification (GTDB taxonomy): domain Bacteria; phylum Chlamydiota; class Chlamydiia; order Chlamydiales; family JAAKFR01; genus SZAS-3. The sequence continues at coordinate 34,257 of CAYLUD010000003.1, forward strand.
GGCCATCCAATCGCAAGATTCAGATGGATGATCTTGTTCTCTCAGGTAGGCTAGGATCACATGCCCTTCCTCAAACGAGAATACTCGACAAAGACACAAGAGCATTTCTTCATTTTCAGATTCTACCGGCATGATTTGTAGGTCGCAGATTACGCTATCTTCCATACGTTCTAGGATAGAGCACGAAGCGATGACGATGCCAGGGCCTATGAGGGTGCCGGTAGGGAATGGATCTGTTAGATCTAGGGGGTATGAGCCCATGACGATCGCGAAGATAGCCCACGATTCCTCCGACTCTTGATCGCAGTATAGGGAACAGGTGATCTTCTCATTTTCAAACTGGCGCAATTCCCACTCTTGAGCTGCATCTGGTAATTGGTATTCTACAGGGCCCATGTTCTCCGCAAACAGGGAACTAAACAAAAACAGAGTGATAACTATATAATGTCGCATATACACCTAATAATAAATAATTAAAATTTAGAATAAAAAAACATACAATAATCTAATGTTTATTCGATATAAAAATCATTATTTTGGAAAACTAGGTGGTTGACCCCATAGTGGTGTGTTCCGTACGCAGATCTTTGATCAAGGCCAGACGGGAGATTTCTAGCTATGCCTTACTCGGTAATGGGGTGAATGTTCCAGATTGCAAGAATACCAGGCGGCCTTCTAGTACTTGAGCCGTACTACGCAACACAGATCGCCCTAGATAGTGGATGCTCCATATGCTGGTAGGTCGGTTTGCAATGCTCTACCCGGTAACGTCTAGGAGCGCAAGATAAAAGGTGCAAAAAATCTATCTATAATTACATGGATTTTTCTGTCTAATTTGTAGAGGTAGGATCTCTGGGCTTAGTTGCATAATTCTCTAAATTAAGGTATAATCCTCGCATGCTGAATCTTCTTATTATGGCTTCTGGATGCGTCATGCTTCTTGTCAGCCTGTTCATTACGTTCAAGACCCGCTTTGTGCAATTTCGTGCCTTGCCACGATTGTGTAAATTATGTTTTGAAAAGCCAAGTGAAAGTCAGGATGGGTCGATTTCTGCTCGTAAAGCTCTATTGACGGCCATGTCGACTACGATAGGGCTTTCTACTATTGTAGGGCCTGTTATTGCAATTCGATTAGGAGGCCCCGGTGCGGTAGTAGGGTTTATGCTCGCAGTTGTATTGGGAGCTGCCACGAGCTATGCAGAGGTTTCATTCGCTATCCGCTATCGAGAACGTATTGGTTCACGCTTCTTCGGCGGACCTATGCAGTACTTGAGTAAATTGTTCTCTCCTTGGTTTGGGAAGTTTTATGCACTAGGGTGCGCGATGTTAATGCTGGCTTGGTCCTCCGCGCAGGCCAATCAAGTCGCTGCAATTTTTTCTTCTTCCCTCATGGGGGATTGGAAAGTCCCTCTTTGGATCTCGGGTGCTGTCCTAGCTACAGGGTCTGTAGCTATTTTGATAGGGGGTATTCGGCGTGTGGCTGCTGTCTCTGCGAGCCTAGTGCCTCTCATGTTTGTCCTCTATATCGGAGCGTCTCTCTGCGTGATTGCCTTGAATTGGCACATGTTACCCTCTATTTTTACACGGATTATACACAGTTGCTTTGCCCCTGAAGCCTTTGGAAATGGGGTTTTAGTAGGAGGTATTGTTTCGGCATTCCGCTGGGGGGTCCTCAAGGGATTACAAGGGACAGAAGCGGGTGTGGGGACTCAAGCTATTCCCCATTCCTCTGCCACAGTAACAAGTCCTACAGATCAGGGGGTCTTGGCAATGGCATCTATTTATAGTGCAGGCTTTGTGATCCTGATCTCTAGTCTTACTGCCCTTATTTCTGCGACATGGATGGATCCCCATCTTAATCTAGGTATTGATATGGTAGTGGCTACCTTCCAACAGACCTTTTCTGTGTACGGCGGAGTATTAATTGCGGTAAGTGCTTTTCTATTTGGTTTTGGTACGATTCTTGGAAATGGCTATAACGGCTTAGAGTGCTATTCTTTCCTCACTAAGGGCAAGAAGCAAATCCTCTATTATGGTTTGACCGGTCTTACCGTCTTCCTTGGTTCCATAGGAGAGGTACAAACTGTTTGGTCGTATGTGGATCTAGTCTTGATTGCCGTAATGGTTCCGCATGCCCTAGCCCTTTTGCAGATGGTCAGAACAGAGAAAGAGGGGCTAGTCGTCGCTGCATAATCGTTGGAAGGCTTGAGGTAATGCCGTGATTACATCATGCGCCATGAGCCCGTAAGAGGTTTCTTTTTTTGCAGCAAGCTCTCCAGCCAGTCCATGGAGGTAAGCTCCCAATAGGCAAGCATTCCATGGGGTGCACCCCTGTGCACATAAAGAAGCTACGATTCCTGTGAGCACATCCCCCATGCCGGCAGTCGCCATTCCCGGATCTCCTACAGGACAAATGTGAGGGGGGAGCTTCGGGTGAATCAGGAACGTAGGAGCTCCTTTAAGCAGGATATATACTTGGTGCGTTTGCGCATATGCTTGAGTACGCTCCAATAAATCAAATCGTTCTGGCACCTGAGATAGTCCTAGGAGGCGGGCCATTTCCCCTTCATGAGGTGTAAGAATACTCTCAGATCTTGGGCTTACGGCATGTCGACCAAATAGACTCAAAGCTCCCGCATCTAAGATTAAGGGTCCCGAGTATTGAGAACAGATTTGATGCAAGAGATCGAGATCACGAGAATCTCCTGCCCACCCAGGTCCCATAAATAGAGCATGCGTGCGGCGGGGATCGATCATCACCTCTGCAGCTTTATCAAATCCATGGTGAATCAATTCTAAGGGAACGTGGTGGAGCACCATTTCTTTCGGGTGCCATAATGTCACGAGCCCTGCTCCTGCCTTTAAAGCAGCCCAGCTAGATAGGATCGGAGCCCCAGAAAATGCGGAAGACCCACCAATTCCTACAACAGATCCAGCTTCATATTTATGTCGACATCGGACGATATGGGGTAATATAGTCCGCATGTATGCGTCCTCTAACCAGATGCCCTTTTCATGTGCCTGAGTGGCATAGGGGCCTATGCCAAAATCATGGACTGCCGTACGGCCAACTAGGTTCCAGGCTGCTTTAGATAGCATGCCCCATTTTGGGAACCCAAGACATACTGTGGTATGTGCATGCACAGAGACCTCTGCCACTTCACCCGTAGTGCCTTGGATACCAGAAGGAATATCAATCGATAGGATAGGGATGGCCGATGCATTGGCTTGTTGAATGCATGTAGCATATGGCTCAGCCATCGGTCCATGAAACCCAGTTCCAAATAGTGCATCAATGATGAGCCCTACATTCTGTACAGGTAGCATACAATCCGAGGATAGGAGTTCTCCTCCTGCCTGTTCAAATTGACGACACATGTCCTGGCACAAAGGACGGTTGGAGTTCCTAGCACCCACGGCTACTGCTTGTACAGAATACCCACGCTGGTGTAACAAAAGAGCTGCCACATAGCCATCCCCCCCATTATTGCCTCCGCCACAGAGAATCAGAATACCTTGCTTCTTGGCACCTATGAGGAGATGCTCAGCCTGGTTTGCGATCCCTTCCCCAGCATGGCGCATGAAGCCTAATTCGCTTTCGCCCTGTGTATAGGCCCAGCTTTCCAGTCGAGCCATTTCTTGTGCAGTGACTACCTTAACCATCTCCTTCACAGTACCTGATTACGGCGAACTAGCAAATAGAGAAATCTAAGGACTAGAAAGAGTAGTTGAGCATCAATTTAGGATAAAATTGCTCTTTTTTCCCAATACGGTCGGCATACTGAGAATAGAGTTGTTCATTGTATGTTTGCGCTGCTAACCCAGCTCCGTAAATACCGCCAAAGTACCATCCCCCTTCAAGACTTAAGGTGAGGATCCCTGCAGGAATATTACCATCTGCAAAAAAATAGGCCGAAGCTCCCATAAAGAGGGCGTTCACTAGAAAAGCGGTAGTGGCTGTTTGAGGTTGCCCTACATAGGCATACCCCGCTCCAGGACACAGAGCATTCAGCAATTGTGCCGTGCGGATGGATTTGGATTTAGATGCATACTCATCGATAAAGTGATGAAGATAGGGCCGCTCTTCTGCGCAGGCAGTTAGGGTTTGCAAGTCTCCTTTCTCAACAAGCGATAAAAAGGTAATTTTTTCTTGCTCCGGCTCCCCAAGAAATTGGAGCAGTGAGGTTGCGTGTGCTTCCTGCCCTAATGCCTTGTAACTTTGATGTAAGATGAGCACTAAATCATGAAATGCAGGAAACTGATTGCTTACCTGCCCTAACGGAGTCGATTCCGCGAGATACACTACCTCACGATATTTTTCTCCCAAAAAATAGGCCAACAACGTGGCATATTGCATCTCATACAGTCGTTCTTCAGGTGGGTTGAGGAATATAGCTCGCTTGAATTGAGTAATCGCACGATAGAGATCAAAATCATCAGCAAAACAGAGCCCCATACGGTATTCCTTTCCCCATTCAGAAGCAGATTCTTCCGAAGAAAGAGGGGCAAAGGGAGAGACAGAAAAACCATCAGGTAGTATCACCAGAGAACGGTGCTCACGCTGGATCTCTTTAGGATGTTTCGGCATGACCAGAGGGGGTGGCGCACGATCTACAACACGACAGCATCCTATCAAAGAGAATGCCAAAATTAATTGTAAGGGCAATTTAATGGAGGATATACTTCGCATTCTGGAGCATCTTTTGGTGCACATTCTAGAGAGTCAAAACAAGCTTCCCAATTCGCATCATAACCTTCTTGATTCGTGAGTTCGAGCTCTTCTTGGATGCTCGTAACGACTTTTGGTCGAATGAACATAATTAAGTTGCGTTTTTGTCTTTGATCAATTGTTCGACTAAATGTAGGCCCAATTAAGGGTAAACTACCCAAGCAAGGTACGCCAGAATGGACTGTTGTGATGGAGTCTCGAATATGACCGCTCATCACGAGGAAACAACCATCCGGTACATGGACTCGCGTCGTAGTAAGAGTTTTAGAGGTTGTCGGTGTCAGGGTTCCTGTTGTAGATAATAGATCAGCAATTGTCTGATCAATATCTAGGGATACAATATTATTGGGCGCAATCGTCGGAGTAATCCGTAGATGTACCCCGACATCTTCGTATTGAATATTTTGGGTGACAGATCCTGTCTGCTGAATGATGGAACTCGTTGTCTGATAGGGAATATTCTGCCCAACGAAAATATCTGCAGGTTGCGTGTCTTGAGCCATAATCCGGGGATTGAGTACTAACTTAGTCGTAATGTCTTGCTCCAGTGCACTAATTAAAGCCCCAAGAGTCAGAAAGGATTGCCCACCATGGCTAATGATATTTCCAATGATGCCAAATCCAAACGCCTCACTGAGATCAGCAAAACCTGCAATACTACTCAGATCACTAGGTACAGGAATGTCAATATCTCGACCTGGATTGGGAATCTTAGGAGGGGGAGTTCCCTGAGCTGCTACGTAATTTGCTCCAGGTGGTGTCGTGTACGCCCCATTTAATACAGGCATGGGGGGAGCATCGCCGACAAGGCTGGTTGCATATGCTAACTTATTCTGCTCATCTCCTAGAGCTATCCACTGCACTCCAAAATCAAGAGAATTGGATAGGGTAGTATCAATCACTAAAACTTCAAGATAGACCTGCTTAGGCGGTTGATCCAGTTCATCAATCAGAGAAACTACTTTTTGTACCGCATCCTGAGTTCCTGTGACGACGACAGAGTTATTGACTTCCAGAAATTGTGCGCTATATGCCGCATTCACCAACTCCAGGTTCGCTACACCAGCATATTGTAAGTTCGAGCCAATTTGTTGCAGCGCTGTAGCAATGTCCTTCCCAGGATGGTATTTCAATTTATACATGTACATGACATTACTGGTGATGGAAGAAGAAGGAAGAGAGGCTACATCGGTAATGTCGGCAGAATCTAACGATTGTAAGAGGTGCAGAGCTTTTTGAATCAAGTAGGGGGTTGATACTAAAAAAATCTTGTGAGCAGAGGGTTGGGCAATCATCTGCATCGGATTATCTACCAACAGAGGTGCCAGAATTTCTTTAGCATAGGCTACCAAAGCTTCTGGATAGGCCCCCGTAACTTGGTATTCCGCCACTTCGAATTGTGTATTCGGTGTATCCAAGGCATTCAGTAATTGCGCAATCTTATCAATATTATAGGTGATATCAGAGACAATCAGATGGCGAGTCTCTTTAGAAATTTCTACTACAGCATCGTGAGACAGAAGCGGTTTTACAATCGATGCAATACGGTCAGGGTCTACATTGTACAGCCGAAATACACGAGTGATGATAGCAGAATTACATGCATCTTCTAAATTATCTTCAGTAATCACTTTAGATACACGAGAGAGGCTCTGTTGTTTATAAATCAACACAGTATTCCCTTGTTCAGAGACGCTTAATCCATGCATTTTCAGAATTTGCATCAGAGCTGCAGTTAGCTCAGAGATAGAAGCAGCTTCCTGAGAAACGATCGTAATATTAAATTGCAGATCCGCTGCGTCAAAAATAAAATTGACTCCAGCAATTTGTGAAATAAATTGCAGAAGCTGTACCACGCTGATGTTTTCAAAATTGACAGTAAACCCCTCACCATCTGGATCACAAGGGGTAACGCCATAATATCCTTGCAATGAGTTTCCATTGTCCAAAACCCCATCATCATCTAGTACTTTTGAACCATGAGAGTAACGACGTTGGGTATTCGAAACAGCGGGGACTACATTCGATGAGGAACTAGATCCTCCTGATTGCAATAAAAATTTTCCACCACTGCTTCCCCCTGTTTCTCTTGGCATTTCGAAATAGGGAGAGGGAGGGCGTAAGGGTTTTCTTCCTTGCGGATCACAGGCAGGAGGAGATAACTGAGAAATTAGGTCAGGATGTTGTAAATGCTGCTCTACAAAATCGGGAATAGAAATAGGCTCCTCAGCATAGAGAGAGCCAAATAAAACGATGACAACAAGATAGCGCCGCACAAGTACTCGCATTGATTTCATTATATACGTCGAAAAATAGAAACGTACATAAAAAAATAAGATGAGACCATTCTGCATGCCGCAACAATCTGAAAGGGTGTATGCAATACAGAAAAAATCAGTTCGATATCGATTCGAGTCTGCACATAATTCATGTCGTCGAATGGGTTCGTCACCACAACACACACGCTATATTTCGAAGCAAGGTAGGAAGTTAATAAGATTTTGCCAACAGAACGTCCAGAGTCGCAGGGCGGCCTGTAATGATACAACGTCCTGATGTGCCACTTTGTTCCAAAGGAATGCAGCGAATTGCTATTTTCAATGGTTCTAACAAATCTTCAGTAGTAGGATCGCCGCACCATTTCGCTCGAACAAATCCTTCACTTGATTGAAAAAAGTTGGCAAGATCCTCCCAAGTGGACAGATTCGTTTGCGTCAGTCGCGCACGATAGGCGCACGCTTGCTGATAATACTGGATTTGGATTGCATCCAAGGTTTCGGGTATCCATTGTGCGAGTATTTCTTGACGAATGGAATGGCGCTCTTTTGGAGGTTGATCCCGACGGTACACCATGACAGATCCTTGTTCTATATCACGAGGCCCTACTTCCATGCGTAGTGGTACGCCCTTCTTGACCCATTCCCAGCTTTTTTCTCCACCTCTCTTGTCTCTGCGATCTACAAATACAGTAAGAGGAACACCTCGATATGATACGGAACGTAGTTCGTTTGCCAATCGATCGACCGCGTGTAATACATCTGCTTCGAGATCTGGCTTTGGAATCACAGGAAGAATTACGACATGGTAGGGGGTTAATCGCGGAGGCAAGCGTAGCCCATCGTCATCCCCATGGCACATAATCAAAGCGCCGATCAGTCGTGTTGTAATGCCCCAGGATGTGGTATAAGCCAGTTCTCGTTGTTCTTGTTTGTTGCTGAAATAAATTCCTGATGCTTGTGCAAAATTTTGTCCTAAATAATGAGAAGTGCAGGATTGCAAGGCCTTGCCATCTTGCATCATGGTTTCTAACGTAAAAGTGTTGACAGCTCCAGGGAATCGTTCACCTGGAGATTTTTCTCCAGCAATGGTGGGGATGGCTAACATGCCTTCCATAAAATCTTGATAGACTTGCAACATGGTTCGCGTTTCCGACAATGCTTCCTCGGAGGTTGCATGTGCTGTATGTCCTTCTTGCCAAAGAAACTCGGTAGTGCGTAGAAAAACGCGAGGCCTCATTTCCCAGCGCATTACATTGGCCCACTGGTTAATCAAAAGAGGAAGGTCTCGATAGGATTGAATCCATCTAGAGAAGGCTTCGCCAATGATCGTTTCTGAAGTAGGACGAATAATTAAGGGTTCTTCCAAGGGGCCAGAAGGTACAAGCTTCCCATTTTTTTCTTCTAGACGATGATGGGTTACGACTGCGCATTCTTTGGCAAAACCTTCCACATGGGTAGCTTCTTGTTGAAGAAAGCTTAAGGGAATAAGAAGGGGGAAGTAAGCATTTAGGTGACCTGTTGCTTTAATGCGGGTATCTAGCTCTTTTTGCATGGCTTCCCAGATTGCGTAACCCCAAGGTTTGATGGTCATGCAGCCGCGGACAGGTGCATTTTCGGCCATATCTGCCTGTTTCACGACTTGCTGGTACCATTCCGCAAAATCATCGGCTCGTTTTGGGGTAATCGCAGACTCGGAACTTCGAGAAGAAGACATAGGTGATAGTTTCAGATCCGTCCGACTATTTTGCAACGTATATTTGATCTATCTATTCCATACTATGAGAAATGCATCTCAAATGAATTATATAGGCTGCAATCCCCACGTTTTATTTACGTTCGCTAGGAGCTTCCAGAGAGCCTGATAAACGGGTGGATCGTGTATTGCCTTATTGTAGTCTACGGAGTGCTGCCCACCATTCGAATCTGATAGCTTGAGAAGGTCATGAGTATAGTCAGAATCGTTCTGGCGAGCCTGGATCAACATGTCGCCAAATTCCGTAGGCATCATGGCATCAGACTCTCCCTGGATTACTAGGAGATTACCCGTGGTGTCCTTCACTTTCTGTAGATTATTGAATCCATCGGGTTGGATCTCTTGAGCATCGAGAATGGTCGTATGAGCAGGATATGGGATTTGCTGATAAGAAGACTGCATGAAAGATTCTAGCGTGGTTCGTGAGAATATCCCTCCCAAGAAATGAGAAGCAACGGCGCCTGCCGAAGTGAACGTATGATCTAGAATCAGATGTTGGACCCCATAAAAACGAGCGAGTGCGCATGCATAGGCTCCCCCCAAAGAGAACCCGTGTGCTACGACATGTTCTTTTGGAACCCCTTTATCTAGAACAAAGGATAACGCTGCCTCTGCGTCTAGGTAGGCTTCTACTTCTTGGTTAGGACCTCCAAATTTTCCCTCACTTAATCCATACCCACGGTACTCTGTAATGCATACGTTGCACCCCCATCTTTTATAAGCTTGTACCAGGGAAATCAGTGCAATAGAGCAAGCATTATTGCCATTAAATAATAAAATAGTCGGAGCTTGGGTCACGTCATGGGCTTGGTACCAGTAATGGTATAACTGCACCCTATCACGGGTCATGGATGTGTTGGCAATATCCTCATTCTGCAACCCTGGAAATTCCTTCTGTGACCTCAACCACTTATTGAGGTCAAGAAAGGTATCTTCCCATTTTTTAGAGAGTGGTTCTGTATTACTTCGCCCACATCCAGGATGCACCAGCTGTCGAGCAATCTGCTGTGCACTCTGTCGGGGTATTCCTCGACAGACTTGTATCGTGAAGAGTAGAGCGCATCCAACTCCGATACCGCTAGAAACCAGCAGCCCTAGAGATACAGAGCATGTGCCAGTCATCTGCACCATACGACCCACAGGGGCTGCTGCATACCGAATAATCGCCGGAGCTACTCCAATAAAAAATAGAGCAGCTACCAGTGTGATGAGCAATTCCAGGTGAGGGTGGTTAAGCTCTTGGGTAGCCTTGGCGGGAGTATGAACAACAGAGGTTGCAGAATTTGCCATACTAAACTCCTGATTTATTTTTTTGTAATATTTGTAATAGAGTAATAACTATTTTACCACAAAAAGAATTTATATTAAGTTTTATTTATTAAAATAATTACATACATGCTGTAATCAGCAAGATGAGCCACTGCATGGGAAAGAGTTCTAAAGAGAGCTAGAATGGTTGAGCTGTCAGCTGCAGTTACCCTAAGGGAAGGCCTCACATTCCTTGTAAAGGTGATCGGTAGTTGTGAACCGTACTATGTTACCCATGCCCATACGACCATTTTGCAATTTTCTCTGTAAGCATGTGTACAAAAAATTTTATTTACTGCAACCTGGAAGAAGTGAGCCTTTGGGAACCCAAAGAACAGTTCGGTGATCTTCAGTATGCTGGAGATTGGCATCCCCACCCCTCCCCTCAACCAACCCCTGGATCTCTCGCTGTAGCGACCGATGTGAGGATTCCTCTATCTGATGGGATCACGTTAAGTTGTGATATTCTTCGACCTCAGATACATGAGCCTATACCTGCATTGATTTCGTGGTCTCCTTATGGAAGAAATCTGGCCTTCTCGGGTATCCCCTCATTCAAGAATGAATGCGGGGTAGGGGTCGCGAGATTTGGGTATGCCCATGTTGTAATCAATAAAAGAGGAACACACCTTTCTGACGGAACGATCGATATCTGGTTTTCCCCTCAAGAAAGAAAAGATCTTGTAGAGGCCATTGCATGGGTGGCACAACAACCTTGGTGTAATGGCCAGATCGGCATGATCGGAGTCTCCTACTTTTCTATGAGTCAGCTGATCGCAGCGGCCGAACACCCCCCTGCACTCAAAGCCCTTTTTGTATATGACTTCTCCACAGACATCCATCGGCATATCTTCTACTATGGAGGGGATGTCAATTCGACGTTCCTGAATTTATATGCTGCAACAGCACGCGGACATGCAAAAACGACACTCTCTTACCGCATACAATGCCTATTACGATACCTATTCCAATATCGATGGCTCGTCAAACGAGTGCCCACGTTACTCCGCACTATGGCAGGCCATCTTGTGCGTAGAATTCATACCCCCCCTGTGTTCCTTCGACTCTATCGAGAGTGCTTAGCACATCGCTATGACCATGACCATTTTTATTCTCGCCTGATCTCCATACAAGATGTGGAACAGATTTCCTTACCGATTTGTATTGGGGCTACTCCTTCTTCGATCTCCTTACATCAATTCGGTAGTTATGATCTGTGGCATCGCGCTTCATCTACCCAAAAATACCTCTTTATTGGCCCTAGGGATGATATACGTCCCTGGTCATCCTTTCACTATGAAGCCTTTTCATGGTATGACTTTCAACTGAAAGGGATTGAGAATGGATACCGATCTCTACCCCGAGTGCGTTACTGGGTAGAAGGACAAAATACATGGGAATCAGCCGAGGATTGGCCCCTTCCTCAGGCTCAGAAGGTATCTCTTTTTCTCTACCCTCGATCCAAGGAAGCGTCTGCTGCGCAGGGGCTTAGTACAGAACCCCAGGGAGGAGATCCTCTATCCTATTTTGCCATTCCCACTGGATTCGACCCTCCGAGAGATTGTGAAACAGTCATTCCTGAGGTTCTCTCCTATCGCACAGACCCTCGGACGACTCCTTGGAAAATTGTCGGGCCAGTGCATCTACACCTCAAGATCTCTTCCAATGCTCTGGATACATTTTTGATTGCCAGAATTTCCGATCTCGCTCCGGATGGATCTATCCAAAAATTGTCCTTTGGATGCCTCTTAGCTTCTTCTCGTAAGATCAATGGTCAACACAGTACACCCACAGAAATTGTGCACGATACCTATCCCCCAGAGCCCCTTATTCCTTATCAGCCCGTGACGCTAGCTTGGAGTCTGACTCCTCTCCTCCATGTATTTCGCCCTGGACATTCTCTGATACTCGATGTGGCATCTAGGTCCGATCGGGCAGGCTTCAATGCAGATGAGCCTTATGTCTATTTCCAACGCTGCACCCCTCCCTACGCTGCGGTGAATACCGTATACCATGATGCGGACAGTTTCTTAATGCTGGATCAAATATCTAACTAAATTTCTGTAGCAAAGAGAAAATATATAGAAATACAAGTAAAAAATAGCGACTCCTATGTCCTAAGATATTTTTTTTGTGCAGGCTCTTTCTAAGGAGATCAAGGGGAGAATGAGAGCCCCAATAAGTAAGGAAAGGCCCCAGAAAGAGAGGGGGAGGGGAGCAGATTGGAAGATCAGTTGCATGGGAGGCAGGTAGACAAAGGCCCATTGTAAGAGTAGCACAGAGAGGATGCCGATCCATAGGGAGGGGTTGGAAGTCCATTGCAGGGCCCAGATCGATCCCTTTAAAGAACGGCAGCTTAATAAATAGAAGATTTGAAAAAAGACGATGGTGGTGACAGCCCCTGTTTGACCAATCCGAATGGCGATCTCTTCAGATCCCCACGATAAGGAGGTATGATAACACCAGAAAAACATCGCGATGGTCAACAAGGCCATTGTGATAGATACAACAAGAATCCGTAATAAGACCATCCAAGAGAACAGAGGAGTGTGGTTGCGAGCAGGAGCTCGTTGCTGGATGTCTGGCTCTGGTACCTCGCATGCAAGAGGCAAAGAAAGAGCGATCGCGACAATCAGATTGACCCAAAGAATCTGAATAGGAAGGATTGGATGCACAAATACATGTTGTGTTACAGGAAAAATCAAGACAGATAGAAAAACGACTAGGGCCTGACCTATACTGGTAGGAAAGGTAAAGAGGCAGGCTTTAATCAGATTGTCATAGACGCGCCGCCCCTCCCACACTGCAGCTGCAATGCTACCAAAATGATCGTTTGTTAGAATCATGCCGGCTGCTTCCTGAGCTACTGCTGTGCCCTTTTTCCCCATGGCAATTCCAATATCAGCCTGTTTGAGGGCTGGACCGTCATTGACCCCATCACCTGTCATCGCTACGATATGTCCTAGTTTTTGTAATATAGACACTAATTTCAATTTATGTGCCGGTACGGTTCTTGCAAATAGATGATGTTGTACCGCTACCTTCTTCCACTCTTCTTCTGTCAGCTGATCGAGATCTGTACCTGTGAGTACAGGACATGGTTGCACGATGCCTAACTCGCGCCCAATCCGTTCTGCAGTCAAGGGGTGGTCTCCCGTGATCATTTTGACTGCAATACCACTAGCACGACAGGCTTCAAGAGCAGGAAAGACATCCTGTCGTGGGGGGTCATACATCGCAATACAACCCAAACACTCTAGGTTCCCGACCGCATGGAGGTCTTCAGGGGGTGTTGTACAGGTCGCACACGCTACGACGAGGACACGCATCCCTTCCTGGGCATAGACAATTGCCTTTTCCTCAGTCGACTGTTTATGTGTGGGAGCACAACGAGAAAGGACGTCTTCAGGGGCTCCTTTGATCCACACACAGTACCCATCTTGGGTACGATGTAAAGAGGCCATACTCCGCGTTTGTGCATCAAAAGGGATGAAATCAATACGCTCAGAAGCCTCTCGAATTGCAATAGGGTCTAGATTGCATTTTTTTGCAGCAATCAGCAAAGCAAGCTCTGTTGGGTCACCCACAGGATGAACAGCGTTCGATGAGGGGAGAGAAGCGTCACTGCATAAGACACAGCCTTCCAACAAACGTAGCACAGGCTGGTGGGCAGACTCGGCAGAATAGCTCACCTCACCCTGATAGGTACTCCCAATGCCAGTGACCGTAGCGTCCCCGTAGGGAGTCCATAGTTTTTGGACCGTCATTTCATTTTGAGTTAACGTTCCAGTTTTATCGGTACAAATTACGGAAGTGTGCCCTAACGCTTCTACTACAGCGGACTGTCGTACAATAGCCCCATGTTGAGCCATCCGTTTCAGAGCTAGCGCGGAAGCAATAGTAAGAATCGCAGGGAGCCCCTCTGGTATTGCTGCAACTGCTAATGCAATCGCAGCAAGAGCAGCATCAAATGGAGCATACCCTCGCCACACACCTATGAAAAATAGCAAGATGCCTAAAATAGAAATTCCTATGGTCATCCACAGGGCTATTTTTTGTAATGTTTTGGATAAGGGAGTGGGCGTAGGTGTAATCTCATCCATAGCTTGAGCAATTTGTCCAAATTGGGTCTCTGCTCCGACAGCCACGACGACACCCACCCCCATCCCTGCAGTGACGTAGGTGCCAGAATAGGCCATGCATTCTCGTTCTGCTAAGCTTGCCGATATCAATGCACAGGTTGCTGATTTTACCTTCGGTACGGACTCTCCTGTCAGGACTGCTTCATTGCACTGTAGATGTTTGGTAAAGAGTAGGCGAAGGTCGGCCGGAATTTTATCCCCTGCTTCCAATAGTATGATATCCCCAATCGTAATGTCAGAGGAACGAACCATCATCGTGTTCCCTTGTCGTCGTACCCGTGTCGATTGAGGTGCCATGGCGGCTAGAGACCGCATCATATGATGTGCATGATACTCTTGCACAAATCCAATGATGCTATTGAGGATGATGACGCTACATACCACAAGTGCATCAAGCCACTTGTGTAAAAGTAGCGCAAACAACGTAGCCGCCAAGAGTAGGTAGACAATAGGATTATGAAACTGACGCCAGATCAGATGCCAAATCGTAGTCGTTTGTGAACAAACAAAACGGTTTTTACCATGGACACGAAGGCGCTGCAGAACCTCGCCAGGAGATAAACCTGACTCGGAACTTTCTACCTGTTGTAGAACATCCTCTGGGCTCAATGCATGCCAGTCGATCTGTGCATTCATGTTAGAATCCCCATAATGCTTTTAAGCAGCAAACTAAGAGGATCAATCCTGTAAGTGTGGCTACGGTTAGAATATGACCAATACAAATCCAAATGCCATCAGTTTTTAAACTGCCTAAACTTAAAAAAACAATCGCCCAAGCAGCAGGAAAATTGGACAATGGGATGGGGATAGGCAGTGCCAACACAAGCCCCATCAGGAGGATCGAAAGCCCTTCACAAAAGATGGCAACCCGAGAAGAAGATAGACAGAACCAACGAGGATGAACCCAACGATCTATCCTTTTCATCCAGGTCATCAATTTTGTTGTTAACGTATGTAAGAAGGGTGTAGGGATGATCCGATTCAGAAGCCATTGTGGCATCCATAAAGGATGGTGAACCATGCGCCGTACTCCAAATAAGGCAACTAGACAACCAAAAGGTGTGGAAGAACCTGGGATTTGGAATGGTAGACAAAAAGGTAAACTAAGAAGAATAGCAAAAAGCAGCTGCCCTTTACCTCGAAGTAGGTGTAATAGATCACGTACACGTACCGTCTGTTCCTTGGGAATAGCTAATAATTGCTGTAAATTATCTTCTAAAGCAGTCTCACGTTCCATAATCAAAGCTGTAATTGTAACCCTTGAGCCATTTCATGTAAGTGCTCAGCTCTCTTTTTAGGGAGGTCTGGAATCGGCACAGGAGCAGCTAAAGAATGGAGTAGGTGTGCCCTACGCGTAGAAAAAAATTCCTTAATTAAATGAATTTCAGGCGAACACGCAATCCATCCTAAGTCTACTCCTAGCTTAACAAGAGAAAGAGCATTCAGAGATTCGATCGTTTCTAACTGATACGAATGCGTCAGCAGGCCTAGCGCTCGAGTGATTTTATTTTTTAATGGTTCATTCCCTTCTTTGATAATTTTTTTTCGCGCTGCTGTTTCTAGCACGACGGTCTTGGTAGCCCACATTCTCATGCTAGTCAACAAATACTCTTCAGCTAGGCCCAATGCGCAGCGATTCCGCACGACTAGGATATCCCCAATCATTTCAGAGACATTGCCTTGCAAACCACATACCGCAACTTCGTCTTCCTGCTGCCTCTCTAATAAATCCCCTAATTCTCCAGAGTGGATAATCGCTGGAATATGGAGAAAGAGAGTCACAGAAAGAGCAGTCCCTGCATATTGTGGATTGGCAGTCAAGAATCCAAAACGGGGATGGAAAGCAAACTCCATTTTTTTGCTTAACTCTCCCTCAATTTTAGCTAAAATATTCCATTTGGCTTCCAACTCTTGTGCTGTATCAATCAACGTAATTTGTAGGTGATCTTCCATATTCATCCGCACGAGCAGCTCACCAGTATCATCTAGAATGAACCCCCCGCCTGCTTGTGCAGGCTGAAACCCATCATAAGAAAGGAAATGTTCTAGGATGAGCTCTTTTTCAATGAAGTTAAGATCCGAGCTACGATACGATTTAGGATTTTTGAAATGGGATGAACTACGTACAGCCTCTTCAATCCAGCTAGATGCCTGTTTCTGTTTTTCGGAATCCAATACGCTTGGGAAGAGTAGCTTAGATAAATTTCTACGTAGCGTTAATGAGGAAGCAAGCCAGACGGGATGTCGATGAGCCTGCCATAGATCAGGAAAGGAGGGTAACGTGTAGGGACTAGGTTTCATGATGAGGATCCCCTTTGAGTTGTTCAATCTGATCTCTGAGGAAAGCCGCTTGCTCATAGTCTTCCCTAGATAATGTCTCGTCTAAGGCTTCATTGAGCGCGATCAGACGTAATGTGGTCGAAATTTCACTCACTTCTCCTGGGGATCGTCCCATATGAATCGGTTGCAGGCGGGGGTTCCCTGAAAAGTGACGGGAAATGAGATTGCCTTTGATTAACTCATCTAAGATCACCTCGCCAAAAACCTCATAACACTCTCGACATCCTAACGGATGGCCCATCCGAATAGAATCTAGGGAGGTATGACACCCTCCACATACCATCATGGTCGTCCACTGCGAATGATCTTGTTCCGTTCCCTGTACTGGATGACGATGCAAATGAGGACATTCACTGCACATCTGATGTCGAACAACTTTATCTCCTATTAGTTCAGTTAGTTGTGTTGAAATAGGGCGCTTGCATTCACTACAATCTAAAGGACGATCTACCATACACACCTCGATTCGAGTCTCGAATATACAGGATGACTCAAAAAATCATCTGACATTCTTTTAAGAAATTTGTCAACATAGGATCCACAAAGGAAGTTGCCTTCTAACATGTATTTTTTTTAATTCATTTGAGACATAGAACTGGATTGTTATAGCTCTTCAAAATTTTATTGAGAAGTGATAAGGTCTCTCCTGGTAGAAAGGA
>CAYLUD010000004.1:0-43756 GCA_964386785.1 uncultured bacterium
ATACAATACTCAAGAAACGGGACCTAACACCCCACCAGCTCAACCCACCTCTTCCAATTTACAACACAATATTCAAGAAACGAACTCTAACACCTCACCAGCTCCATCCACCTCTTCCAATTTACAACACAATATTCAAGAAACGGGACCTAACACCCCACCAGCTCAACCCACCTCTTCGGATTTACAATACAATACTCAAGAAACGGGACCTAACACCCCACCAGCTCAACCCACCTCTTCGGATTTACAATACAATACTCAAGAAACGGGACCTAACACCCCACCAGCTCAACCCACCTCTTCCAATACAAGCACCCAGGGCCCTGAGAACCCTGTCCCACCCCCCATAAAATCCTCGTCTTCTGCAGAAAAAACCAAGCCAACTCCCTCTATCAATGAGGACTCAAGAACGAAAAAGAAAAAAAATAAGTTATTACATTCGGGTCAATCACAAGCCAGACAACCCATCCAAGTCATAGCTGCGACAATAATCCAAAGGTTGATCGAAAATGTAACAACGAACAACTCCTTATTGCCCAACTGGGAACCAGCCATAGATCTTACCACAGAGTTGTCTAAAAGGATCAAAACCTTACATACGATAGAGACAACACAATCTAAGGACACCAATTTTCAAGAAAAAAAATTACGCGCAAGATATGAGCTTGCCAACTATATTTATCTTGCAGTACAAGAATTGGGTCGGTGGCCTCTACAAATCTCAGAATCCAAGCCCACTACAGAATCCTCATCCAACACGGCAACGACTGATTGCCTCACTATCATATGCCAGGGATTGCAACGCTTGCGTGTGGAGAGCTTAGATACCGAATACCAAACAACTTGCGAGGACCTTCAAAAGCTAGTAAGCCAGAAAAAATCACTCAGTAGCAGCTCGGATATCTCTGATGATACTTCTAGAGACGTCGTACAACCTAGCATACTACTAGCACACGTGTTTCAGAAAGAATATGACGTTTTACTGGCTATCGCCTATCTGAAGAAAGTCGAGACTTGTTCGTATTTATTGATGCATCTGACAGGTATGGCTAAAAAAAATTCTGCTTTGTCAAAGAATGTGGTTCCTGAATTGCTCGCCAGTTGTCAGTTGATACAAACAGCTTTTACTCACCACTCGTTAGGATCCAATGCTGATTTACCTCCAGCAATTTTGCACCTACTTTCACAAGTACAGGCATCTATCAACTTTTTTGACGATCTGTTAGAAAATCAAACCGACAAATTTGTGAAAACAATGTCTCAAGGTCAGGAAGCTAGCAAATTGTTAGGCAGCCCGGAATTTATAAATGAACTAACCACCTTACCTATCCTCAAATCAAGTCTATCGCTAATCAAAACGATGCATACGAAACCGCCTCTTAAAAATAAAAAAGATGACCCAGGACCCGTATTTCAAGATGCGATCTTCAGTAGTCTTGCCCGTCTATTTAGTATTCTCAAGAGCATTCATAAGCAACACTCTCTCTATAATCGTGGTCTTCGAATCGGCTCAGCTATCGACTGCTTACGCCTGTGTGCCTCACTAGCGGAAATAGACTCTATTCATGACCACTCGAATGTTAAAGCATATTCCAATGCAAAAAAGGCAGCTACCACTTTCTTAGCTCAAGTTATTGTTCCGTCCCTGCAATATCATTATCGCACGTTGGGTGACATATCTAATATGGATAGTCCAGATATGCGACAGACGTATCTACGCCTCGCAGTCCAGTTGCTGGATATCACAAAACAACAACAAACCAAAAGGAACCAAGAAGATGAATTGGTTTATGACGCGTATCGCTCTTTGATTGCGTATGGTCTGGGATCGATTTCCACATCTTCACCTCACCTCTCCCATCAAACTCATTGCTATGATGATTTGCAGCCCAATCAGAATAAGGCTCCAACACACGAGGTACGACCATGGTCATTACGGGAGAAAGGATCTCTTGAACATAAAGTGGCGGAACAGGTGGAGCAAGCATGGAAAGATGCGAATTTGACCTATCAGGACTATATGCATCCCACAATAGGATCTCAATCTACACTTCCCCGTGAATCTACCAACCACGCTGAATCATGCGCAAAAGCTGCTCTACATGGAGCTCGAGAATTTTATGAACGCTCTTGTAGCAAGCTGGATCATAACAAGAAGGAACTGGAACCTTTGCCTGAGAAAGCAAGCCCAGACTCTCATCCCATTCAGGAACTCCTATTTGCACTCATTTCTCTTGAAGATTTTCAGAAATTCCATTTTGAATGGGAGAGGCAGATCCATCACCTAACAACATTGTGGAATTCTTTTGAGAATCAGGTGAATGAAGCTAAAAAAAAGTTGAGCGTAGATACATTAGAGGACTTTATTGTTCACACCACAGCCGCGCTCTATCAGGCTTTTCCACTTACAAACCCCTCATCTTCCTTAGTCTCCTCATATCCATCTTTACATATACTATTCCAATTTTTTGCATATGACCGAATACACTCTGCAATAGAACGACTCTTGATGCAGGATTTACAACATCGAACAGGGAAACCGAATCCTAGTCTGGAAAAAGAAGAAAAAACATGGGAGAAAAACGAACAATTTATTAAAGAAATGTTAATTAAATTGATTCAAGACTCATCCATCTATCTAGCTGCTGATGCTCTATTGCAATCTCCCAACCTATCGGATACATTTCGGTGTATTCTGAATATTCTACAGAAGATGCCTACAAATACCCAATTCGCTCAAAAAGACGCGTCAAAGAATCCATCTCAGCAAGATTCCTTAAAAATAGATTTTTCAACCATATTTCTAGATTACATTACTCTTATCACGCCAACAGAGGCATGGCATTTGACAGGATGTCTCAGTAATCGTTCAGAAGTCTTAATGCGCTTACAAAGATCACTCTACCGAGACCATGTGCCTTTACAGGACTTTCTTTTCAAATCACACAATTTTACAAGCGAGTCACAAACAATAACCACTCCGCCTATTTCTTCAATTGATACATTACTCAAACATCTTTTGATGAATGGGTTACAGAATGATCTAACCCAGGGACGCACCAATCCTACCCAAACTCATAAGGTGTTGCGTTCATTTTTAATAGAAGGACTTCAATCTTACGATAAGAATAGATGTATGGTGGCTTCTATATATTCGCCCACGATCGCTTCAATACCAGAAACGATTTCGCATATTGTGGATTTAGCTGAAGAGATTTATAAGATTGTGTTTCAGGGCGACTGCACTGAGAAAGAAAGGCAGATCATGCGCAACTATTTATCACGCAAGCAATACATAAGTGAATTGGAGCGAATTGCAGGAACCATTCCCCTTCCTTTCCATACGGTATACCGAAATGTTCCTAATGAGGCCATTCCATAAGAAAATAGAATAGATGCGATGTATGGCGATATTCCTATGTGAATAATCGTATGCCATAAAAAATCGCTACCAATTTAAAATAATTAATTAAAAAAACAGGCGACTTTATGACACAAAATTTAGATTTTTATACACAAGATCCCTTATTGGCTTATATTTGTATCATTGGCCTCGCAACTGTGATACAGAAGACCGGAAGAAAGTATGGCCCTAGCGTAGCATGCTTATCTACATTGATCGAAAAAATACACACTGTGATGTTCCATCTTCAGTTATCTCTACCTGCTAACTCGGTTACTGTTCTTTTAAAAAGAAAAATCGTGGATTCAACATGGGATGCTTCTACCCAACTGATGATTTTGTGGGGCACATGGACCGCGGTATTAGCAATTACCTGGAAAATCACGCAACCTGCTCCTCGACCATGCTTTGTCACACCGTAGGGTTACCCAGGACTGGGTTCCCAATCGTCGATTGCGTCATCTGTTTCCCCGATAAAACCGCCGGCTTGCATATCCCAAAGTTGTGCATAGAGTCCCTGCTGACGAAGGAGTTCCTCATGAGTACCATCTTCTATTATAGATCCTTCTTGAAAGACAAGAATTCGATCCATTCTAAATAAGGTGGACAAACGATGAGCGATCACCAAGGTAGTACGCCCTGCCATAAGCAGTTGCAAACTTTCCTGAATATATTGTTCTGTGATCGAATCCAAAGCGGATGTAGCTTCATCGAGAATCAGAATGGGCGCTTGTTTTGCCATAGCACGGGCTATGGCAATGCGTTGTCGTTGTCCTCCTGACAATTTGATTCCTCGCTCTCCTACTAAAGAATCGTATCCCTCTGGCAGAGCCGAAATAAATTCATGACAATGCGCTTGTTTTGCATAGGCGATGATTTCTTCTCGAGTGCTGTGTTCGGATCCATATCGAATATTTTCGAAAAGAGAGCGATGAAACAGCATAGGATCTTGTGGTATCATGGCGATCTGGCGACGTAATGAGGCTTGTGTTGTTGTGTGAATATCCTGCCCATCAATGAGAATACGACCTTGATTGACATCAAAAAAACGAAGAATCAGATGCACAAATGTACTCTTACCGCTTCCGGAGGCTCCTACCAAACCGACCTTCTCTCCTGGGTGGAGGGTAATCGACTGATTTACGAAGACCTGGCTTCCATTGGGATAATGGAAGGTAACATTTTCAAAACGGATCTCTCCACGAGGCACATGCAAAGCCTTAGCTGTGGGAAGATCCTGAAGATCGTAGGACTGTCGAATGACAGATAAGGCTTGTTGACAAATTCCGACTTGTTCTGCGAAAGGAGCTAAATGGTTAGCTAGTTCAAAAAGTTGTTCGATCAGGGCAGTTATTAAACTCAGAGTCAAAGCAAAATCCCCGACAGTGATGAAACCTTTTTGATATTCATATAACAAAATGGCCATTGTACTGGTGGTCAATCCTGCAAAAATCAGTGCATACAATGCTTTTACCTTTAAAAGGTACCAAGAGGCGATTTGTTCTTTTTGTACTCCTGCACCTAGAGCGTGGCGAAGATAGCGACGCTCAAACGACTCTTTAGCAAATAATTTGATCGTGAGAATATTACTTAAGGCGTCTACCAGTTTTCCAATCGATCGACTACGAGCTGTTGCAGCGAGCTCTGTATATTGTTGAGCCTGTTTCGACACAAGAAGAGCACAAACAACACACCCTAGACTCCAAAACAACACAATCAGGCCGAGGCAAGCGTTGACCCATGTTAATGTGATGATTGCGAGTAGCACCATCATGGTACGAGCAAAAAAAGTTTCAAGAAAATCTATGATGACGGTCGTGCCATTGCGAGCCATATCACTTAATTTATTTCCTAGAGATCCTGAAAATTCCTGTTGAAAATAGCGATAGGAATGGTGGGAAACGTAGGCAAACATTTGCTCTACCATTTCTGCTCGTAGTTGAGGAATTACGCGTAAAACAAGCCAATCATATAATCGAAAGAGAATACCCATGGAATAGCCCACTCCTAAAAATAGTGCCATAGGGGGGAGCAGGTGGTGATAGATCGATTCCTGGTGATCCCAAGTATTGATCGAGTCAATAATCCACTTTAATGCGTAGGCAACTGCTGACTGTGATAGAGCCCAATACAGCAGAATCAAGATCAAACCGATCATTGGGATGTGGTAGTGTCGACAAAAAAAGAGCAGAAAGCGGAACAGAGAAGATGCGGGCATCTGTTTGTGAGACGGGGAACCGGACACGCCCTCAATGTAGTTTTCTCAAGAAAAAAAGTCAAAAACAAGTCCCATAAGATCAAATAGCAGACTACTATGCGTTATACAGAAGGACTAGGGGTGGGAATGGGAATCCCGGAAGGGGTGTGTGCCCCCTCATCGGGAACCAGCATTTTAAATCTTTTACCAAGGAAATAGACCCCACCTGTCCATACTACGAGAACGGTCATTACTAGAACAGCGATGATGGGTGAGGTAGCAGAGACCGTACCAAACACGATGAGAAGTCCTTGGTATAGCATAGAAGCTCCTGATTTGCCTACTCCAGAGCCTAGTCCATCAATTGCCGCTTTACCCTGATACCGCTCTTGGTACGACAGGGGTAAAAAAGCTAATTCTTTGGTTGCATCAAAGAGTGAATACTTTCCTGCTTTTGAGATTAAATTTTGCCAGGAGCCAAAGTAAGCGGTCATAGCGAGAGGCGAGAGGCCAAATAACATCATGCTCAATGAAGAGAGCTGATCCGAGAAAAAGTAGAAAAGGAAAAATCCGACAGCAAGAATGGTCATCAACACTGGGGTTAAGATAGCTGTACCTGTCCAGCCTATACGAGTCATCAAAACAGAGAAGAAAACGGCTCCTAAAATGGCAACCACCCCCGTACCAAAGCTCACGAAGCTCATGTGATTCAGAAGAGCGGATGGGTCGGAAAAATATGTTTTTAGCTGCTGTTTCCAAAGAATATCGGTGAAGTTAATGGCCACATTATAGCCTAGAACAATCAAAGTTAAGAGCAAGAGATAGGGGGATCTCATGACAGTTCTAAAACAGGCTCTCATAGAAAGACGTGGTTTACTTGTCCCCTCTGTCTGTTGGTGCCGGTTCGTCCAATGGAATGGGTGGAGTAACAATTTACGATTGATATACCAAAACAAGGCAACTGAAGCGATTGCACAACACGTTACGGCTCCTAGCAATTTCATTAAATTTGCCTGGAATAGATCGACTGCAAAGGGAAGCATGACATCTGACCCATTACGTGTCAGAAAGATTGCGACAGCCCCAGCAGCGATAGGAGAAACGTTGGAACCTAAGTTTAAGATACCATAGGTACGTGTGGCTTCTTTCAGACCAAATTCATCATTAGTAAATCCCCAGAATACAACAGAAAGCAAAAGAACAGACCATAATTCCGCCATGATATAAAAGAGGCTGAGCGGCCAATTACAGACCATCGAAACCAATCCACTCAAACCTTGGGGGAAAGAAGAAAAAGAGGCTCGATCCAATGCCAACTGCCCCATGTGGGGATACATCCAGAAAACAAAAAACAAAAAGAAAGCAACCAGCACACCGATAACAAGATAGAAAACAGCCTCTTTTGAAAAGAGTCGCGACAAACGAGTATATCCCCAAGTAGCTGCGAAGACAGCGGGAAGAATACCCCAAACCTTAAGAAAGGGAATGACCTCTGCTCCCGCTCCTTGTCCAGTAAGGACGAGAGCATCTTTGACATTCCGAAGGATGGAATAGGCCATACAGATAAAAAACAGGAGGGAGAAAAAGAGGATGACTTTTTTTAATTCCGACCGCTTGACAGACCAAATTGCGCGTCCCATTCTTTGAAAGGTTTTCTTCAACAATTCCCCCTCATTCGGTACAAATTGTATCGATTGTACCATGATACATGGATGTTTTCAAGTCAGATATTCCTAATAGGAAGTGTCGATAAGATTGACTCAATCTGCGGAAATCGGTATTCGTGGCTTAGGTAGGTAGACATGAGATTATGGAGTCCTGCATTTGCTTATGGGGATTGGATCCCGAGCAAGCATAGTTATCACGGAGAAAACCTCTCTCCGCCCCTATGTTGGGATGCCCCTCCTAAGGGAACCCAATCATTTGTTTGTATCATGGAAGATTCCGATGTCCCCTTAGAGGTGAGGTCTGATGGTTTGTGGGTACATTGGGTTGTCTATCATATCGACCCTACCTTACGTGAGTTGAAAGAAAACGACCGAGTATGCTGTGGATTGAATACAGCTGGGGAGATCGGTTATATGGGGCCAGCCCCTCCGGATCGACCCCACCGGTATGATTTTACTCTATATGCCCTTGATATCGATTTCCCTCAACAGGAGGGTCTATCGAAAGCAGAAGTCCTTGCCCGAATGGAAGGTCATATTGTAGACCAAGCCCATTGGCAGGGGCTCTACGCCCCTACCTCTCCATCTTAGAACATGCGTAATAGGTCCTGGAAGGTCAGAAAGACTAGTAATCCAATCAACAAAAACAGAAAGGGCATGAGAATCCATTGCATGGTTCTAGCCTTTAATTTCTTCTTCGTGATGATTTCCCATAGGGATAAACAGACATAGCCTCCATCAAGAATAGGAATGGGGAGGAGATTCAAAACACCTAGATTGATACTAATCGTAGCCATCCAAAATACTGCCTCTTGTAACCCAAGATGCCAGCCTTGTTGCATCACCTGTACGATTCCAACCGGTCCAGACATCCATTTGAGATGCAGATCTCCAGTAAATAAAGCTCGTAATGTTTGCCCCGTTTCTATAAAAATTTGTTGAAACAGAGCCCATGGGCTTGGGTTGTAAATAATTTTTTCATCCGTCCATGTACCCAATACCTTGCGCTTATACTGCGCATCTAACCAAGATCTAGCCTGATCTTGTTCCTTTCCTATGGGTAATTCGTCGATTGCATGTATTTGACTGGCTATCGTGTTGTCCAATAAGGTTCTTTGTTCCTCTGAAAGGTTAAATTGAAAAATAGTTTTTGGCTCTATTGGAATTAGGGCTCGGTATGGGCCGACTTGCATACGAGGAGTAGGGCCACCTATAGTCGCTGCTACCTCCTCAATCTGTTTTGGGTCCCAGGATGCAAAGAAGTGGGCAGTGGCCTCTGCCTCATGGACAGGTGTAGCATCTAAACCTTCCTGTACAATAAGGGTTACATGACGGGTTTGTAGTTGCGAAAGGACTTCCGGTCCACTTGTAACAGAAATTCCATCAACTGCCATAATACGATCTCCTATCTGAAGAGGAGGATCCAAAGGGGGGTAAGAATCAATTTGATGGGTTGTCTCATCAATAAAAGATAACGCTCCTGTAATATGATTCTGGCGATCCCAGCTATATGGAAGAATCCAAGTAAGTGTTCCTTTGAGGCCTAACCCATATTGCCAATCAACAAAATCTTCTTTTAAAAAAGAATTTGGCACAAACAATTCGGCGAAACAACGTGGCTGTCTAGAATGAAACAGTTGTTCTCCTCGTTGTACGGTAAGGTACGCGGAAGAACTATTCGTTACAGCGGATAACTGTTCTCCGGAAAACAAGTAGGTTCCATCGGCCCATACAGCCCGGTCTCCGGGTTCAATTGAAGTTTCTAATAAGGGGGCCCCTGATGTGATCGACCCCATCGAAGGTTCAAATCGTAGGTACTGAGCGAGTGCCTGTATACCCAAGGTTTTCTTATCTTGATTAGGGTAGGCTGCGGGGTAAGGTTTTGCTAGATATTGATAGGGTTGCCACAACCCCTCTGGCCAGGTACAACTCTCACCTTTTACGATGACTTGTTGACCACTTAGCATAGATGCATAGATGATATCTTTTGCGCTACGAAATGGAATCCCGTTGTAAGAGCTTAAGCGATCCCCAGGCCGCAAGCCTTCCTTATAAAGAGAAGAGGAGGGGTCGACCCACCCTACAATTTGGTTGTACTCATTAAAGTTCTTTTCTCGTCCTCCCAATCCCCATAGAAGACATAAAAATAGAATTGCCAACACAAAATTTGCAAAAGGGCCTGCCAAGGATACCGCGATCCTAGCCAGGGGGGACTTAGAGAAAAAACCAGAAGGTAGTTCATGTGGTTCTTTACCTTCAATTTTCGCAAAATCCATTCCTAAAATCTTGACATACCCACCGAAAGGTAACCAGCCGATCTGCCATTTTACACCATTCCATCTCCAAGAACATAGAGCCCTACCGAAACCAATGCTGAACACCTCGACGATCATTCCGACTCGTCGTGCGACCCAATAGTGGCCTAGTTCATGTACAAATACGAGAAGGCCTAGCCCAAGAATGGCCCAAATGATGGATAGAATATTCATAGTGTTAAGGCCTCCCTTCGAGCTTGTTGATCGACCGCCATGACATCATCTAGAGAATGCAACGATGTAGTTTGGTATTGATTCATGAGTGTTTCCAATTTTTGTATAATTTGTATCCAAGTAATTTCACCACGAAGAAATCGGTGTACGAGAATCTCATTTGCAGCATTTAAGTAGCAACTAGAGCTCTTACCCTCATGCAGACAGGATCGAGCTAATCGTAGCGCAGGAAATCGTTCTTCATCTGGTGGAAAAAAAGAAAACTGTATCGGAACAGACCAATCCATTCCAGAGAGGCTGATCGGGACTCGTTCTGGGTAAGCCAGTGCATACTGGATTGGGTAGGCCATATCCGGTGGATGGAGGTGAGCCAAGCTCTGACGGTCTTTCCACTCCATAACCGCATGAATGGTGCTTTGTGGATGGATGATAACATCCAGCTCAGAAGGAGCAAATCCGAACAAATAATGGGCCTCAATTAGTTCTAAGCCTTTGTTCATTAATGTAGAACTATCTACTGATATTTTCTTACCCATTCGCCATGTGGGATGATTCAATGCCTGTTCAACAGTAACGGCTTCCAACTCAGCGCGATTTGCATGAAGAAATGGCCCACCAGACGCGGTGATCCAGACCTTACGCACTTCGGAACGCGCAGAGCCCTGTAAACATTGAAACAGGGCTGCATGTTCACTATCTACAGGTAAAAAGGGAACAGCAGACTCTCGCACGGCATGCATAATCAAAGAGCCTGCAGCGGCAAGAATTTCTTTACTTGCGAACGCAATCGATTTCTTTGCATGAATTGCGGCCAATGTAGGCTTTAAAGCATCTAATCCGGCGATTCCCATGACAATACCGTCAATCTCTGGCAAGGTGGCTAACTGACAGAGCCCCTCTTCCCCTACTGATACGTCAATGGAAGGGAACAATTCTTGAATTCGTTTGGCGCCTTCTGGGTCGCGTAGTGCTACGTATCGAGGTTGCAGTGCTTGGATCTGCTGAATGAAGCGGTCCACCTGGCCGCCTGCAGCTAAACCATCAATCTGTATTCCTAATTCTTGAGCCACACGAATGGCGGTTGAGCCGATAGAGCCCGTGCTCCCTAGAATAGCAATGCGTTTCATCATGTCGAATGGCTCTCACGAAGTGAATGTACTAACACTCTCAGTCCCCAAGCTATTAAAAAACAAAGAAACAATATTGTCACAAGAATCCCCCCTGTGGAGACCCCGATTTCCCACACAGTGAGTATAGTTCTAGAAATGGCCACCCCAAGCCCTACAACCACCACACTGAGCAAGGCACTCCCAATAAGTAAAGGTCGTAGACGGTGAACAAACAGTCGAAGAATGAGAGTCGGCACGACTAAAAAGGCAAGCACCATAAAAACCCCTACGGCTCGAAAAGCTCCTACGGTAGTTAAGGAAGTCTGCGCCATCAGAAGAGCTGTATACCATGCAGGAGAAAAGCCTAATGCTTTTGCCATCAATGGATCAAAGGTAGTCAGAACCATACCGCGAAAATAGTATAGAAGGAGAACTAGATTCAAAGTCATGAGTGAACTAGAAATCCAAATATCATCTAGAACTAACGCATCTGCATTACCTAGGATCAATTCAAGTCCTACATGTGAATTACGAAAAAAAGCAGAAACCAATAAAATGGCTACCGCAAACGCAAAAGAAAAGACCAATCCTATGCTTGCATCTTCTTGCACACGTAGATACGTGCGACAGGCTTGCGTCATCCAGGAAGTACATCCCCCCATTAATAAGGCAGCAATACCCAAAACCATCGATTGTCCATACCACGCAGTGGGTATAATCAATAAGGATATCACGATTCCCAACAGGATAGTATGCGACAAAGCGTTTGCCAAGAGAGTCATTTGGCGCAGCACGAGAAACGTACCCACGATAGAACAGGAAATCGCAATGCTGATACATACCAACAACTGAATTTCATCCGAATATAGAGGGCCTGGATGCCATCCCAAACACCTCTCGTATAAGATGCGAAAAAAAGAAATGAACTGCGTTCCAACATAGGGATTCATGATCGCGTCTCCTTAACGGAGGGAATCGGTTGGTGGTGGGGGTCTATCTCAGGGGAGTCCAACAACTGATCTAATTGCGATTCAATTTCATCTGTCAACACATGTTCCACTTGTTCTGCATAGGAATGGACCTGTCCTGTACCCATGTGCAGGGAACGGACAAGGTAGAGCTCCCATAAACGATGCAGACGCACAATACGAGCGCCCACTTCTTTACCTGTACCTGTTAACTCGGAGTTAGATGTGATGAACCCTCTTATACGTAATAAGACATACATCCAATAAGGAATCTGTGTTGGATGTTGCATCCAGAGTCGTTTCATCACATTCTCTTCTTGAATTTTCAAATGAAATCTCCAGCGACGGAAGTAGCGCCATGCCACTCCTTTGTTCGGAGCGATCAAAAAGGATACACCTGCAAATCCAAGCGCGACACAGGTGACGCACGGGCCTGTAGGTAGACCGAGCAAAGAAAGGTAGACCCCTATCCAAGCACTCAAGCATCCAATCCCTGAAGCAAGCCCTAACAATACAGGGATTCGATCTGTCCATTGTCGAGCAGCTGCGGCAGGGATGACCATTAAAGCTGAAAGAAGGATGATTCCCAAGCTACGCATGCCGAGTACTACCGAGAGGGCCACAAGTAACCAAAATACATGATCCACGATCCGATAGGGTAGCTTCAGAGTATGTAGAAACAATGGATCAAAGCTCAACACCACCAACACACGGTGCGAAAGTTGCAATAGGATGACGACAAGTACAGCAAAGCAGAAATAGAGTCCTACATGGGCATCTCCAATTGTTGCAGCCTGTCCATATAGGTAGATCGGAACCTGGTTAAATAGGAGAGGATGGGTAGATTGAATGATTGATGCACCTAACGTACCGATACCAAACAATGTAGACAAAACAAACGTAAAGGCTGCATCCCCTTTTATATTCGCGCAGCGCCTCATATACTGTACCAATACAAGTGCCAGGAGCACAAACATTAATGCTCCAATCCATACATGCCAAAATACTAAGGTCGATCCAGAACACAAAATTGCAAACATGACACCTGGATAACTCGCATGAGAGAGAACCTCGCCTATAAGAATACGACGACGCAGCAGGAGCCAGCCTCCTAAAAAAGAGATAGGAATAGATAAAAAGGATACGCCAAATAAAGGGGCCCTTAAAATCGGATCCCAACAGGAAATCACGTGGGTGCTCCTTGACGATAGGTATCATCCAAATGCATAGCTGCATCAAAGAGAAATTGAGCATTACCATATGCTAATTGTAACCATGCTCCTGTCAACACCTCTTCGACAGGTCCTGATGTGATCAATCTGCGATTAAGAAGAATCGCCCAATCAAAATGTCTTTTAATAGCAGCTAGATCGTGATGGACGACTACAATAGTTTTTCCCTGATTTCGTAGCTCTTCTAAGATAGAAAGAATCAATTGCGAGGATGCCAAATCAATGCCGGCGAAAGGCTCATCAAGAAAATATGTATCGGCGCGTACCATTAAAGCTCGAGCAAGAAAAGCTCGACCCTGCTGTCCACCAGACAATTGGCTAATCTGCCGATGGGCATAGTCTTCTAATCCGACTTGCATGAGTGTCTGCCGTGCGTGATCTTTTTCCTCTTTAGTAATCCAAAGACGTCGTCGCATCCGTTCATAGGAACCCATTAAGACGAGTTCCAAAACAGTGATGGGAAAATCCCATTCAATATTTTGACGTTGGGGCATATATCCATGCCGACCCATAGTAACAAAATGAATTGAACCACTCTGTTTTGGAATGAGTCCTAGTAGAGTTTTTAGAAAGGTACTCTTCCCCGCTCCATTAGGCCCACAAATGGCGACTAACTGCCCAGAAGGAATCGATACAGTTAGATCAATCAGAGCGGAAGTGCGCTCGTACTGTACGTAAAGGTGTTGCACGTTACAAAGCATCGGATTGGGGCTGGAGCTCTTCAAAAATTACCTGCGTATTATGGTCCATCATTTCAATATAATTGCTTGCCCCTCCCAAGGTGTCCCCATACAGCGGAGACTGTGCCAATGTGATCGAAATCCCCTCTGCTTTAGCGGAAGACAATAATTTTTTTAGAGCATCTCGACTTACATTCGATTCAGGAAATAAAACAGTGACCTGATGAGTACGAATTAAGTCCAAGACACGGTACAACTCTTTCAGAGACAGTTGTGCATCAGGAGCTAAGCCTTCTGGAGCTGCACAGCGATAGTCCCAATTGATTTCACCCGGTTCCGCAAAATAGCGGCGGACAAAATAGTGAAATGCATCATGGCTTGTGATCAGAACACGAGATGAGGCGGGGATCTGTTGGATTGTTGTATAGATGCGATCATCTAGAGCTGAAAGCTCCTTCTTATAGGATATACCACGTGCAACAAAATCCTGTTCGTGGGCAGGATCGAGCCTAGACAAAGCTTCGACAACTACATCTACTCCCCGAATCCATAAGGAGACATCCATCCAAACGTGAGGATCTACATGTCCTTCCACATATAATAAATTTTCAGGCTCTAATTCTATTCGCTGCGTCACAGCAATGGCACAAGGATGCCGATCAATTTGTTGTCGTAAACTCAACGAGTGTTCTAATCCTAATCCATTAAAAAACAATAGATCTGCTTGTTCAAATTTTTCTCTATCTCCCTTAACTAATTCGTAGGAGTGTGGATCTAGTTCCGATTTCATCAGACATTTTGATTCAATCCAAGGTTCCCCGATTTCTCGTACCATTCCTTCGACAATACCAGTCGTAGATAAAACCTGTTTTTTTTTAGAAGGAGCAGACGAAGACTCCTGTATTGGTGGCTGACGGCACCCGCTCATAAAAAAAAGTAATGAAAAAACAAGCGATAAGAGATAACGCATAAACCCTTTATCGAGATAGGTTATCTGATTTTTTGATTCCATTCAATTGTTTCCCCTGTACTTTTTGAAAAAAAAGCATGAAAAAAAATCCAGATTTAGTTAATTACTGTACTCAGTATTCTAAAACAAACAAAAAGCGGTGCTAGTATGCAAAGTAGTCAAACCCATCAAGAATTGGAACGAACGATTCAAGCGGCCCTGAGTAAAGTAGCTGCAAAAAAAGAGAATGATCTCTGTCGTTACCTCCCAGGAGAATCCGGTGGATACATTCACCACTTCACAATGAGAAAGATCAAGAATGCCAATCCAGAGCAACTTTTTGATTTACTAAAGAAATTTATTATTAACAATGAAGCGCCACGCCGCCTACCTCCAAAACCGCGCGCTCCACGTGGATCGAAAAAGCGAAGAGATCTCATGACTTTTTCCAGAACAGATATCGAAAGGGTTTTAGATTTAGCCCGTCGAGCAGGAGATGATGATGTGATTGCTCGATTTAGTCCTAAGCGTTCTTTACCAGCCCTAAAACGCGAGCTTATTCGCTCGATTCGGGAAGAGCGCGTGAATGAAGATTTATGGCTTGCCTATAAAAATGCAATGCTAACCCTCGAGGGAGAAGTTGTTGCAGCGACCTAATAGGCGCGAATAGAAGAAGAAAATCAAGGGCAGGCCTTCGTTATTTGTTCATCAGATTCTAGAGGGAGCGCCTGCCTTTTTGATTGATTTTTTCATGATTTTCATTATAATTAACCCCCACGTTAGCTCTATTGTTCTTTCAATAGTCGTTTTCTGTGGGTGTTTTGTTACTAACAGTCTAGCTAAAAGCAGATTTTTGATTTTTTAGAAGATGAAAACAAAGGATATACAATCCATGTCGCAACAAGCAACGCAAGAATTTGGGAAATGGCGTTCTTTTCTTTGGCCTATTCATGTTTATGAGCTGAAGAAAGTTCTCCCCATGCTTCTATTATTTTTTTGCATTTCATTTAACTACACGATATTACGAGACACGAAGGATACATTAATTGTCACAGCTCCAGGGTCTGGTGCTGAGGCGATTCCTTTCATCAAGGTGTGGCTCGTTGTTCCCTGTGCTGTGATTTTCATGTTGATTTATGCAAAATTAAGCAACATGCTCAGTAAACAATCTTTATTTTATGCAGTGACCATCCCTTTCTTGGTCTTCTTTGGGTTGTTTGCTTTAGTACTCTATCCTAATCATGAAGTTCTGCATCCTACAGTTTTTGCAGATCGCCTACAGGCCGCTCTTCCAGAAGGACTGATGGGAATGGTTGCAATCTTAAGAAACTGGACATATGCAGCGTTCTATGTTTTAGCTGAACTGTGGGGCAGTGTGATGCTCTCGCTACTGTTCTGGGGTTTTGCCAATGAAATTACTCGAGTTGGAGAAGCGAAGCGATTCTATGCATTATTTGGAGTAGGAGCTAACCTAGCGTTAGTGTGTTCAGGCCCCTATATTGTCATGGTATCGAATATTCGTGAGAGGGTACCTGCCGGCACAGATGCTTGGGGAGTTTCGTTGAATCTTCTCATGGGAGCTGTGGTATTAGCGGGTATTGTGGTCTTGTTGACCTATCGCTGGATCAATCAAAACGTCTTAACTGATCCTCGTTTCTACAACACAGGTGAAGTGAAAAAGAAGAAAGAAAAGCCAAAAATGAGCATGAAAGAGAGTTTTCTCTACTTGCTACGCTCTCCCTATATTGGCGCTCTAGCTCTCCTCGTGATCTGCTATGGTGTTGCAATCAACATTGTTGAAGTTACCTGGAAGAGTCAGCTCAAGTTACGTTTCCCTAATCCAAACGATTATAGCCGTTTCATGGGCTACTTCTCGACAATTACAGGATTCGTAACTGTCTTTATGATGCTCTTTGTTGGAGGCAACGTGATCCGTCGTAAGGGTTGGGGTTTTGCTGCGGCACTTACTCCGATTGTCTTATTGATTACTGGTATTCTCTTCTTTGCTCTGATCCTATTTAAAGGCAACTTATCTGGGTTCATTGCTATGTTAGGTACCACACCGCTTACTCTTGCAGTCATCGTAGGTATGGCGCAAAACATTATGAGTAAGTCTGCCAAGTACTCACTCTTTGACCCTACAAAAGAAATGGCCTACATTCCTTTGGATCAAGAGCAAAAAGTCAAAGGTAAGGCTGCGATTGATGTGGTCGGCGCTCGTCTGGGCAAATCAGGCGGCTCGCTGATTCAGCAAGCATTGATCGTAGGATTTGGCTCGCTTGCGGCCATTACTCCTTACTTAGCTGTGATTATGGTAGGAATCATTGGAATCTGGATCCTGGCAACGCGTGCTCTCAACAAGCGCTTCCTTGCTTTGACAGGCACACCAGCTGCGGAGACCTCTGCAGAGCCCAAGACTGCCCAAGCAACAGCTTAGTGCTTGTCTCTACACACAAGGCGCAGGAATGTCTATCCTGCGCCTTAATTATTTCCCCCCTATCAGCCACTTGTTGTACAACACAGAAATTTGGTTCTCTAAGTCTCAGGCGATCTCTTGGCATAGGGTTTCTTCTAAGCTTTTGTATGCAAATAGCACTACTCGCATCTAAGAAAAAATTACAGATCTAGGAAGCAATTTGGCCCTATTTGCACCCTAGGTGTTTGGCGACCCTATGTTTTTTTTTAAAATTAAAAATATTTTAACATAAACATGTTAAAATTGCTTCATATGGCAAATGGTTACATTTTGAATAAAAATGATACAAATCCCTATACTTTTCCTGTAAATCGTTGCACCTTACAAAAGAAAGATTTGTCTCAGGCGCCGATGGTGTTGGTCTCCTCTTTTGTAGGGGCTCAGTTAGCGAAATTTGGGGATTTCTGTCTAAGTGGGGTGGATCTCTGTATTGCGACTCTGATCCGAAGCTCTCGTCCTCTATTATCCAAGGAGCAACGCACCGCATGGGAGATGGAGATCCCCACAGAAAAAGCTCCTAGTGCTCGACTCGATTTACTCCAGCGGATCTTACGTGCTACTGCTGCAGTATTAGCTCTGGTTCCTTGTGCTTGCATAGCGGTAGTATTGGGGATTCCATGCCGATTACTCTCACAACCGTTACAAGAAGATATGGTCTATCTGTCTCCACAAAGTACACTAGCCCAATCTACCCATCCTGAAAGCATTACAGTCATGACCCAGAACATGGCACTCTCTCAATTTGAAATCATGAATGCTATGAATGAGGTACCTAGCACAGTGTGCAGAAGAGAGGCTTGGTTACAGTATTTTCAATCACTTGAGCATAAGCCGGAAATCCTCTGTTTGCAAGAGCTCTTCGATCCATCCAGTGCCCACATATTGGGTCAAGCTTTGCAACAACAGGGTTACTATGTCGTCTATGCAGGGAAGACTGCTGCCTCTGGCTTTGGCCTATCTAGTGGGCTATTCACAGCTTCTAAATTTCCTATCGAATCAGCCCGGTTTGAAAATTTTGCACATCGCATGGGGGCATGCCGACGAGCAAATAAGGGCATTTTAGGAGTAACTGTACGCTTAAGAGAAGGAAATAAGGGGTGCCTGGGAATCTTGAATACTCATCTACAAGCTGGATTAGGACGTGGGGCCGGTACAGGCGCGAGAAGAAAAGCCTTCGACAACTGGGTAAATCATTCCCAAGATGATCAGATTACAGCGTTCCGAAAGGATTTTCTATCCACTCATATCGAGGGACAGACAGCAGCTACTGGCCAGCAATTCGATTCTTTGCTCGTTGGTGATTTCAACCGAGGATATATAAAAGAAAATCAACATGGAGCATTAATTAAAGATCCGGATTATCCTCTTCTGCAGCACCTGATGGATAAAGGAAATTGGACGCATCTAGGGCACCATGAAGCAGATTGCGAGCCGGCCAATCAGAATGCCGTACCCCAAGGTAGCTGCTTCGATCGACAGTCCTTAGGCTTTCTCTTCCCTATGAACATAGCTCCTAAGCTTCACGCAAAAAAATTAGATTTTATTCTCTACCATACAGAGGATCCAACAAACAGTCTCATTCCTCATGAGGTGAACAGAAAAGAAGAGAGCCGGCCACCTATTGGTACACACAAAGGACGTAGATATGTGACATCAGATCATGCTGCCATTATATCGACGTGTACTCTACGACAACGCTTATCCGTAACCTCTCCATATGATAACTTAGTCAAAAATTCTCAATGGCACCAGTCCCTGGATGATGCCGCCTTAGATACAAAGCAGCCTCAGGAAAGCGGTTGGTATGCAAACCCTCATATCATCGATTGTATACTGCGCAACACACTGCGGTTCACCCCACCACCGGAAGGATCTTCTTGACCACCCGCAAATCCCAAAACAGATAGTCTCACCCACCCATTGGGTCCATTATACTTACAAAATACTACATGATGGTTATGAAGGCTATTCGTCGCTTACCTTTAAGACGGCCATGAAAGCACTTTGAGGAATGGTGACCTTACCGATCTCCTTCATTTTCTTCTTCCCCTTCTTCTGCTTTTCCCAAAGCTTTCTCTTTCTAGTAATATCCCCCCCGTAGCACTTGGCTGTGACGTTCTTGGTCAATGCTCGAATCGTCTCTCTTGCAATTACTTTACCACCAATAGCTGCCTGGATGGGCACCTTAAAGAGTTGTTGGGGAATCACCTCTACCAGCTTTTTACAAATAGCCCTCCCACGCCCCTCTGCTTTAGTACGATGTACTAGGCAAGAAAAGGCATCGACAGGTTCTTCATTAACTCGTATTTCCAGTTTGACAATATCGCCCTTCTCATAATGAGAGAACTCGTAATCGAAGGAACCGTACCCTTTTGTAATGGATTTTAATCGATCATTGAAATCGACCAGAATCTCATTTAATGGCAACGAATAGGTCAGTACTAATCGATGCGCATCGAGTGTTTCTGTTTTCAGACAAACCCCTCGTTTTTCCATACCTAGATTCATGACCGCGCCGACGTACTCCGAAGGAAGTAGCACTTGAGCCTTAACCCATGGTTCTTCTACATGAGAGATCGTAGCGGGATCTGGGTAATAGGCAGGATTATCAATGTCCACCACTTTCCGGTCTTGGAGATGAATCTTATACACCACACTCGGTGATGTAGTAATGATATCGACGTCAAACTCTCGCATGATGCGTTCAAAGACAATTTCTAGATGTAAAAGACCTAAAAAGCCGCAGCGAAATCCAAAGCCAAGCGCTGTGCTACTTTCCTGTTCTACATACAAAGCGGTATCATTGAGCTGTAATTTGACAATTGCATCGCGTAGGGCCTCAAAATCGGTAGCATCGACAGGATAAATGCCTGCAAAGACCACGGGTTGAATTTCTTTAAACCCAGGAAGTGGGGCTAGGGCTGGCTGTTTGGCATGAGTGACCGTATCACCGACTTTCACATCTCGTACATTACGAATATTCGCTACTACATACCCTACCTCTCCTACATCTAGGGAAGAGGCAGCTGTTGCGTGGGGACGGAAAATACCTACCTCTTGGACTTCATAGCGCTTACCTGTTGCCATGAGAAGAATCTCATCCCCTGCTCGTAGGATACCACTCATGATGCGTACGTAGATCATCACTCCCCGATAGGCGTCGTAATGGGAATCAAACACAAGAGCTCGAAGACGGGTATCATCTGGGGGAGCAGGTGGAGGTACGCGATGGACAATCGTCTCTAAAATTTCTTGAATTCCGATCCCTGTTTTTGCTGAGCACAGAGGAGCTTGGGAAGCATCCAACCCTATGAATTCTTCAATTTGCCGTTTGACCTCTGGGATATTAGCTGCAGGCAGGTCAATTTTATTAATCACTGGAAGCACTTCAACATGGCGCTCGAGGGCTAAGTAGACGTTTGCCATGCTCTGTGCTTGAACTCCTTGTACAGCATCTACAACTAAAAGAGCCCCCTCACAGGCAGACAGAGAACGGGAAACTTCATAGGTGAAATCTACATGCCCTGGTGTATCAATGAGATTAAAACAATATTCTATACCATCTTGAGCACGGTAGACCATCGTAACGGGATGGGCTTTGATCGTAATACCCCGCTCACGCTCAAGATCCATGGCATCTAAGACCTGTTCTTGCATTTCTCTCTGCTGGATCGTGCCTGTTTTTTCTAACAAACGATCTGCGAGAGTGGACTTCCCATGGTCAATATGGGCAATGATCGAAAAATTACGAATACGGAGACGTTGCTCATCTGGAGTCATAGCGTCACCTAGGATAGCAAGCTCTCCGCATTCTGTATAGCAAAACCCATTAGACAGAATACGAGGAGGAGCTCACAGTACCACCTGTTCCCGTCCAATTCGTATGAAAGAACGAGCCTCGAGGCTGGTCCACTCTTTCATAGGTATGGGCTCCGAAATAATCCCGCAATGCTTGGATGAGGTTTGCAGGTAATAGATTGGATCGGTATCCGTCAAAAAATGAGAGAGCTGTGCTAAAGCAAGGAATCGGCACACCCTGTAGGGAAGCTTCTGCAACGACTCGACGCCAGCCTGCTTCACTTTTGACAATTTCACCATGGAAGAAAGGATCCAATAGAAGGTTAGGTAGTTGGGCATTTCGGTCGAATGCCTCCTTAATTTTACCTAAGAAAATACTACGAATGATGCACCCCCCCCTCCACATTAAGGCGATGGCTCCATAATTCAGATTCCATTGATTACTCTTTGAGGCCTCTGTCATCAGCATATATCCTTGCGTATAGCTAATGATTTTTGAAGCATAGAGAGCATGAAAAATATCTTCGATAAAGGCTTTACGATCTCCTGCAAAATGACGTTTTGGGTCCTGAAAGAGGCGACTAGCCGCTATTCTCTGGTTTTTCAAAGCGGAAAGGCATCGAGCAAAGACTGCCTCACCGATGAGAGTTACTGGCACACCAGTATCCAACGCACTCATAGCAGTCCACTTACCTGTTCCTTTTTGTCCCGCAACATCCAAAATTTTACTAAGAAGTGGGGAGCCATCTTGATCTTTTGTCTTAAAAATATGGCTTGCGATCTCGATCAGATAGCTATCTAATTCCCGCTGGTTCCAAGAGGAAAAGATCTCTCCAATTTCATCATAAGATAACCCCAATACCTGCTGCATGAGCCAGAACGCCTCACAGATCAGCTGGATGTCCCCATATTCAATCCCGTTATGGACCATCTTCACATAGTGACCGGCCCCTCCTTCTCCGACCCAATCACAGCAGGGTACCTGACCATCTACTTTTGCTGATATATCTTGGAAAATTTTTTTAACATGTGGCCAAGCTTTGGAATCTCCACCTGGCATGATGGAGGGGCCATGACGAGCTCCTTCCTCGCCACCAGAAATGCCGACTCCAAGAAATGCAATTCCTTTTTTGGCTAAATATGCACAACGACGATTGGTATCTGGAAAATGACTATTTCCCCCATCAATGATGATGTCACCGGGCTCTAATAGAGGGTATAGCTGCTCAATAAAATCATCTACAGGCTCCCCTGCTTTGACCATCAACATAATACGACGAGGTCTTTTCAAAGCCGACACGAACTCCTGTACTGTATGACATCCCATGACCTGAGATCCTTTAGCTGATCCCTGGAGAAAGGCATCCACCTTATTGACAGATCGGTTGAATACAGCGACTCGGTACCCATGATCATTCATATTCATTACTAAATTTTGTCCCATGACGGCCAGGCCGATCAATCCAATATCTGCTTGCATAGAATTCTCCTCTCTCACTTCCAATATTTCACTATCATCTGATTAAAGCAATAGTAGGTCGAGCTGCATGACAAGAAAGAAAATGATAGCCTTTCTGCCATGATCTTACTATGATCTTGCTTTTCGTTCTCGTAGCTCAGGTGGATAGAGCGGTCGCCTCCTAAGCGACAGGTCGCGCGTTCAACTCGCGCCGAGGACAGTTTTTTTGGGCGCGCCAATACTGATCAATTCCTCGAGCAATACTATCGCTGAGTCTTTTTAGGTAGGCGGGATCTCGTAATTTTTGTCGCTCTGCCCGATTCGAAAGAAAGCCCCCTTCGATGAGAATAGCAGGCATATGGGTCTCACGAAGAACAGCAAAATTCGCTACCTTAACTCCTCGAGAACGAGCTTGGGTCTCATTCGTGATACTGGTCAATACGGTTTGTGCTAACCGACGGGACTGCACAATTCTTTCTCGTTCAGGCTTTTGTTCTTCCTTATAAACAAAGACCTCGACCCCATTGGCTTCTTCGCTCTGCGCATAATTGTAGTGCAGGCTAATAAAGAGATCCACTCCTTGTTGGTTGGCGATTTCTGCGCGATGAGAGAGGGTCAGATATTGGTCTCTATGGCGGGTAAGTAAGACTTCATACCCTAACTGATGGAGGGTTTGTTGCACCAGGCATCCGGTGGATAGAGTGAAAATTTTTTCCTCATATCCATCGCGAGTCGACGCGCAACCGGAATCTTTGCCTCCATGACCTGGATCCAGCATAATACGAGCTAATCTATGCG
The DNA here is from genome assembly GCA_964386785.1 of uncultured bacterium. GTDB lineage: Bacteria > Chlamydiota > Chlamydiia > Chlamydiales > JAAKFR01 > SZAS-3. The sequence goes on from CAYLUD010000004.1 coordinate 23,229, forward strand.
GTTTAGGACGTGGGGGTTCTACCTCTATGTACATCTCCGGCATATCTCTAGATGGAGAGCGGACTCCGCACCCTTGTAAGCACAACAGTACGATCCAAAGGCTGACAATGATTCCTATAGAACTAATCTTCCAATGATTCATAGAGGTGTCTTGTGCCCATGCTTTTCTTTTAAATCAACTCTAAATGAGGAGTTCCAAGGATTTCCTCAATGCATTCTTCCACAACAGAACCATCTTCAAATGGCAGGGTAACATTTCCGATCGTTTGAGAAGATTCATGCCCCTTACCTGCAATAAGTACCGCGTCGCCAGGTGCGGCTCTTTCTAGGGACTGTAAGATGGCTTGTCGTCGATCTACAATCACCTCATACTGTGTCGAGGTGAACCCCTCAGCAATCTGGTTACAGATATCGATAGGATCTTCATTGCGTGGATTATCTGATGTTAGGTAGGCAAAATCAGCATATTGATCCACCACAGCCCCCATTTTTGATCGTTTGGTAGGATCACGTCCTCCTCCCGCTCCAAAAACAACGAGCAGACGACCCCGTACTGTTTCTCGTAGCGTGCTGCAAACTTGAGCTAATGCATCCGGTGTATGAGCAAAATCGATATAGACATGGACTCCCCTGGGATCATGGATTTTCTGCAGTCTGCCTGGGACTCCGGAAAAGGAAGAGCACAAAGAGGCCAACATAGGCAAAGAACCTCCAAGAGCGTGACAGCAAGTGATGGCAGCCAAAGCATTCAACACATTGAATCTTCCTGGCAAGGGAATCGTGCACGGGATTTCTTTGTCTTCAATGTGCAATTGACATTCTACACGATTGGCATGAAAGACCAGAGATTGAGCTCGAAGAGTTGCTGAAGGCAACCACCCATATGTTAAGCATGTAGCTCGACATCCTGTTTGCATCAACTCACTGTAGGGAGAGTCATCATTAAAAATTGCGAAAGCAGATTCAGATAGATTCGTAAACAATTTTTTCTTAGCCTCTGCATAACGGTCCATCGTGCCATGGTAATCTAAGTGGTCCTGGGTCAGATTGGTAAATACAGCAGCTGAAAATGGAATTCCTGCAACGCGCTGCTGATCTAAGGAATGGGATGAGACTTCCATCACGACCCAATCACACCCTGCACTTTCCATTTCAAAAAACAAGCGATGTAGCGTAATTACATCTGGCGTAGTGAGCGTGGCTCGGCGTTCTACAGTACCAATTCTATAGCAAATCGTACCGATGAGACCTACCTTATAACCCATACCTTCAAGAAGATGTTGCAATAGAAAACTGACTGTGGTTTTTCCATTTGTGCCTGTGACTCCGATATACTTCAGGCGAGGTGATGGATACAAGGTTGCGGCCAGTGCTGGCAACACTTGTTTCAGGTCCTTACAGCACAGTTGGGGGATCCCGGAAAAAACACATAACTGTTCTTCTGGAGTGAGAATCGCTGCAGCACCAGCAGCAAGGGCTTCATCGATATGCTGCATACCTTCGGCTGTGGTTCCTAAGGTAGAAATAAACAAATTACCTGGCGCTACTGATTTGGAGTGCATGGATAGCCCATTGATCCACACCTCTCTTGGTTTCGATACCCATTGAATGGGTAGCGAAGCGATCAATTGCTTGATCGACATCTTATGACCGACGATTCCACTCATGATATAACTCTTGTAATTGTGTTGCTTCTTTCTTCCAGTCTGCCTGTTGTCGTTCTGCAGGAGTCGTACGATTCGGCCATCCATACGGATCATCAGGTGGCACCCCAAGTACAGCCAGGGATCGCGACATGATTCGAGAAAATACGGGGGCTGCGCAGTACCCTCCTAGATACGCCTTTCGTCCATTTTCCTTCAATACAGGAGCCGGCTCATCCATCGTAACAAGACCAATTAATACAGATTCATTGCGTGGATTTGCTGGTACAATACCAATAAAAGAGGATAAATGAACCTTTTTTGCATATTGTCCGCCAATTAATTTTTCTGCTGACCCCGTTTTTCCCGCTTCTGTATACCCTGGGACCGCAGCTCGAAATCCAGACCCCCCCATTTGTGTGGTATATTTCATAGCCCGTAGGATACGCTCCGCATCATCTGGATGCAAATGTTGAGGGAAAGGCCCAACGAATCCATCCCATAAGGTTTCTCCATCGCGCACGATTTTCTTTACTAGAGTCGGTTGCACCCAGATTCCCCCGTTAGCAAATAGGGCATAGGCGCGCACCATCTGTAATCCTGTTGCCAATAAGTTGTAGCCCATAGATAGGGAGTAAGGCGTAGGGAGACTCCATTCTGGTGCTCCATTTGGGTGATAGCGGTGTCTTGCGGGAACACACCCTATTGCTTCGGCGGGAAGCTGGATACCTACTTTCTGTTCAAAACCAAAACGATGCATTAATTGTTCTCGATACCAATCGGAACCTAGTTCTTGCACAACAGAGTCTGCCAGTTGTGCCACATAAATGTTCGAAGATTTTTGCACCGCCATGTCCATATTAAGCGCTTGATGTGATTGGAGATCCCTGAGTGGTTTAGATGCACGACCTGGGAAGACTGTGCGCGTTACCTTCATTTTTGCATCAGGATCAAAGAGAGGGGGGTGCCCTTGCGAAGCGAGCTCACGGTTAGCTGTCAATCCGATTGCGAGTGTAATTGGTTTCATGATAGAACCGATTTCAAACGCATCGGTAATCGCGTGGATTTTGGTCGCCTCCTTCAATTCAGGCTGATTAAAATAATCCCGATAGGATGCAGGATGAAAACTGGGATATTGGGCTAAGGCAACGACATGCCCTGTATGCGCTTCCATAATCACGACCCACCCACCTTTTGCTTCGGCATTACGCACTCCTTGTGCTAATTCTTCCTCAGCAATAGCTTGAATGAGTGGGTTGATTGTAAGATAGATGTCAGCACCATCCTGAGGTGACTGTATTAAATTATCTGCATCCAGCTGGTTGCGCGGAGATCGAAGGAATTTTCTTTTACCCACCTGTCCCTTTAATAGGTCATGGAAATAGGATTCTAACCCACCAGTAGGCACAGCTTGATCTGTTTGCTCATCTTTCAATTCTTGAATGGTGTGCAATACAGCCCCAAGAAGGGGTCCGTGTGGATAACTTCTCTGATAATCAGGCACAAAATAGAGGGCATTCGATGGAAGGCGATGGTGTCGAGCAAATGGCTTCCACCATGTGAGAATTTCTTGTTTTTGATGATGATCTAACCAACGTTTCAAACATCGAGAGCGAGAGGATTTCTCAAATTCAGCAGCTTGCTCTTCTTCTAATGAAATAAATCCTTGCAAAGCAGCAAATACATCTGGAACCGTTTGTTTTGAGAAGGATTGTGGATCAATGTATAGATGGTATTTTGGCACATCTAATACTAGAGGCTGTGCCTGTCGAGGAGAACCTGGCAAACGACTTAAATCGCCATAAAAACTACCTCGACGGAAGGGTTCCTTGACCAGAGTTTCGTGTTGAGATGCAGCCTTTTGTTTCCAAAGGTCGTGCTGCACAATTTGCACAAAAAAATAACGAGCTGCGAGCAAGGAAAAGAGCGCGATCAATCCCCCTCCTACACACAGTAATCTCCATTTTTTCTTCATGGCAGAACCGAAATATCGTCTTGTTGCGGAAAAGTTAAATGAGCAAATCGAGGATCTTTCGCCCACTCTAACAACTGTACCGGGGTTTCTGAACGAGCTACTTGAAACTGAAGTGAGAGATTTTCACTTTCTAAATCTCGAACCCTTTGCTTGAGCTGAGGAATATCTAATTGCAGTGCCGTGACCCGATTATGTTGATGAATCAAGGTCAAGAGCAGGGTGCCACAGCACACGATACAGATTACTATTCTCCAGAAGAGTCCCACTTCTCTATACAACGCAATTTAGCACTTCGTGCACGGGGGTTTTCACGAATTTCTTCCCTTGAGGCTGTTATAGGCTTTTTTGTGATAACCTGCATATCCTTTTTTGCTTTGAACCGATGTTTCACGATTCGATCCTCCAAACTATGAAAGGAAATGATCGCAAATCGTCCGCTGGGACACAAGTGATCCATACCCACAGCAATCCCCTGTTCTAGCTCTTCTAACTCCCGGTTTACCTCGATCCTCAAGGCTTGAAAAATACGAGTGCATGGGTGAACAGGACCTCGTGGTGATCCTAAGATCGGTCGCAGGGTCTCCACCAAATCCTGAGTGGTAACGAACGACCGTTGTTTCCTGCGGGCCACGATATCACGAGCACAAGCGCGCCAGTGTCTTTCTTCGCCAAACTCTCGAAATATGCGACCTAACTCTTCCTCAGAGTACCTCTGGAGTATGGTAGCAGCTCGTACAGTTTGATTCGGATCCATCCTCATATCTAAAGGGCCATCTTTAGAAAAGCTAAACCCTCGTTCAGGCTGATCCAACTGCATGGAGGAGACCCCAAGATCTAGCAAAATGCCATCTGCCTTAGGTGCCCATTGTCTCATTTCGCTGTAGCATGCGTTTACATAGACCACTCGAGAGGATTCTGCTACAAGGCGTTCTCTTGCCAGGGCTAGTGCATTAGGATCTCGATCTAATGCATAGTACTTCTGGATTTCTGGATGGGCAGCTAACAATGCAGCTGCATGCCCCCCAAACCCCATGGTACCATCGATGAACGTATGTACACACTTGTTATGAAAACAGGATAAAATTTCTTCTAATAAAACAGGCTTGTGCATTCTCTTCCTTAATTCCGTCCAGAATACTTGATAAGATTAATTTTTTGTGATAACAAATTGTCTATACAGGAGAAGATTCAATGACCGGTGTGTATGGCAATGATAATACTATTTATCATAGCAGTACTGATTATATCAAATCACGAGAAGAAGTCCAAGCCTACCAAAATCGTTTCCACATTCCTATTGGGGAAACGGGGTTGGCAAATGATTATGCTTCGATTCTCAGCAACAAGCCACGCCCTCCCGCCCTGGCTCTTCTCATGGGGACTGACTTACATGTCCTTTGGGCTCGTTGCGAGCCTCCTCCAAATTATTACAGTCAACCTATTTCTTCCCCCTATATCCTAGCTAGGGATTTAGAGGAGGTAACGTCAAAATTGATTTCCGCTGTGCCTGAGCTACAAGCAACTACTCCCTCGCAACCGATCCATCCGGATCCTCAAATACAGGAAGGGGGCTACCTTCTGGCTTTATTGCAAACAGCCTCCTATCAAAATGAAATGATTGCTACCGTGCGAGCGGCAATGGAGAGTTTTCTCAAAGGATAGGGTATGGAAGAGAATCGTTGGTTACACGTATTGGGATGGGGGGAAGACCAATTACATCATCTCAGAATGGTTGGCTTTTCCTTTCTAGAGCAAGGACATTACCATACTGCGCAAACCTACTTTGAGGCTCTGATCATACTAGACCCAACAACACCCTACCACCATCAAGTGCTGGCAGGCATTTATTTACAGACGGACGACAATCAAAAAGCTTTACAAACTTGCGAAAAAGCTCTCCAACTAGACCCATTTCATGCTCCCACTCAACTGAATCGCGCGAAAGCTTTATTGATGTTAGGAAAACGCAAGGAAGGTATCCAGGCAGCCAAACAATTGGAACGGTGTCAGAATGAATCCTTGGCAAATGATGCGACAGCACTGATCCTCTCTTATGCTACCTAACATCCTCTTCTGAAGCGCGACAGACAGAATCAATAAACGATTTATAATCAATGTTTTATCTACACGCTCTCATGACGAGCACCGTAGGATACTGAACGGAAATTAGTTGCTTTTTCTTGAGTCAATTTTTAGGACAAAACCATTGCAAGCTTAACTAATCCCGTGCTACATTCCGCTATCACATCAACCCTCGTTGCATAAAGCAGGTGACCATGGAGAATGCCTCGTTGGATTCCCCCATGCTGTTGACTCTTCCTCCCGAGGAAAGTTGGTCGCAGTTTTTACAGTACATTAGAGGAAAATTATCTCAGACCGCCTTTGAGAATTGGTTTGCTCCGATTCGAGTAATCGAAGCATCTGATCGGGGTCTGACTCTTGCAGTACCCAACATTTTTGTACAAGCTTACTTATTGGATAATTACAAGAAAGATTTGATCTCATTTGTTCCTTTGAATCAGGATGGGGAGCCAGCGATCTCGTTTGTGATAGGGAATACTGTGGCACAGAAAGAGTCTGTGCCACCTACGTCGCGTGTTCAAGAAAGCGAAAGTGAAGCAGAGGAAGCTCTCTATCAACCTCGGCTCAATCAATTTTACCGTTTTGAAAATTTCATTGAAGGTCCATCGAACCAATTTGTGAAATCAGCAGCCTTAGGTATCGCAGCGAAGCCGAGTCGCTCCTATAATCCTCTATTTATTCATGGTGGAGTAGGATTAGGAAAAACGCACCTTCTTCATGCGATCGGCCATTATGTACGGCAGCATCATAAAAAAATGAGAGTGCAGTGTATTACGACAGAAGGCTTTATCAACGACCTTGTTGACCACCTCCGCAATAAATCTGTGGATAAGATGAAGCGATTTTATCGTTCTCTTGATGTACTCCTAGTCGATGATATTCAATTCTTACAAAATCGACTCAACTTCGAAGAAGAGTTCTGCAACACATTTGAAAGTTTGATTAATCAAAACAAACAGATTGTGATTACCTCAGATAAACCGCCCTCTCAGTTAAAACTATCGGAACGAATTGTGGCACGTATGGAATGGGGTCTTGTTGCTCATGTGGGGGCTCCTGACTTAGAAACTCGAGTTGCTATTCTCCAACATAAAGCGGAACAACGCGGACTGGTCCTTCCTCAAGGGGTAGCGTTTTATATTGCTGAAAACATTTATGCTAATGTGCGTCAGTTAGAAGGAGCAATCAACCGTCTTACAGCCCAATGCCGGCTATTGGACAAGGAAATTACAGAGGAGATTGCTCAAATGACTCTCTCTGAATTATTTCAGTTGAATCCAAAACAAAAAGTATCTGTAGAGCAGATTATCAAAGGAGTGGCAGCTGTATTTCAAGTCCGTATTAGTGATTTACGAGGGACCTCGAGGACAAAGGAAGTGGCATTAGCTCGCCAAGTCGCGATGTATTTGTCTAAAGAATGCATTCAAGAATCGCTGATTATGATTGGAGCTGCTTTTGGTAAAACTCACTCTACGATCTTGCATGCATGCAAGACCATCGAACACAAATTAGAAAATGATGAATTACTCAAACGCCAAGTGGCACTTTGCAGACGTCAAATTGGGAGATAGGTCATGTTTCGTAAATCAGGAAAATATCCTTTAGAGGAGAACAAAGAAGAGATGAGTGGGTATAGTTACAGTAAAGAATCTGATCCTCGTATCTTTGGAGATGCATCGCGAGCACAGCCATTGGCGACACCAATGAATCGTGATCTCAGTCGCGAGGAAGCCTGGCATAAAGAATCACTACCTCACCCCCTTCATGCTATTGTACATGAAGAAGTCCCTGAAACAACATTAGGCGAAGGCGTTTCTTTTCGCGGCGAGCTTGCGTTTGAACGTCTGCTGCGTATTGACGGGTCCTTCGAGGGTTCTTTACGTTCTCAAGGCAAAATCATCATTGGGAAACAAGGCAAAGTAAAAGCTCATCTGAATCTCCGTGAGGCGATTATTGAAGGTGTATTAGAGGGTAATATCACCGTACAAGAGCGGCTGGAGTTACGAGGGGCAGCTTCCATTCGAGGAGATATTAAAGCCCAAAGTCTCGTTGTTGATGATGGGGTATCGATCATGGGAGTCGTGCAAGTGGGAACGCAGCAGGAGTCATAACCCTGCGTGCTCTTCTATTCTGCGCTTTGCTTTATGGGGAATCTATTGATGGTTCTTTTCCATTAGAAACGGATTGCATCCTACCTCGAATCGATCCAGAGGTTTCGACATCGTTGTATCGGATATTACGCGATGTAGATGTCGTATTCTCCCGCCACACCATTTCGTATTAGTTGCTTGCGGGTACTTTGTTAGGTGCTGTACGCCACCAGGGAATCCTTTCCTGGGATGATGATGTTGACCTAGGATTATTTGAAAAAGATGTCGGTAGCCTAATCGCCCTGCTCCCCTTTTGGAAGAGAAAGGTTACACGCTATTTGTGATGGAAGATTAACGCCAGTTTGACATAAGAAATGAGGCGCGACTGCATCACAGGCCCAGAAAAATCCTGAATTTTGCAACTCCCATAGAGGTCTTTAATAAATTGAAGTCCTATTGAGCTCGTAAGGGCCTTCTGTCAAAAAACCATCACCCTTAGTTTAACAAAAAGCCCAACAACCCCTATCTATAATGAGCAACTTTAGACCTCTTGCACGTGCATCAGCTCTTTTCGATTGTTGCACTTCTAACTTGAATTGGCTGAGCTAAAAAGCTCGACGAATAGAGTATTAAGATCGATCTCCTTGTCTTTGGAAAGGATCTGTCTCAGATTTGATGAAAATAATTCTGTATTTTGGGCATCCTCATCGAAGTACCGATCTACTTCTTGGTCAATTTCGCGTTCTATCTCACTCTTATCCTCACCCTCACCCTTAACGGAATAAAAATACAACTTTTTTGATGTCGAATCCAGACGGAGAGGAAATTTTTGTTCGGCTTCCTTATATGAGATACCCCACAATTTTGCTAGTGATTTAATCAGCGCTTCTTTCTCTTCCTTGTTGATACCATCGCATGCGTAGAACACTTTGCAATCCTTCAAAGTATCAACTAATATTTTTTTGGCGAGCTCTTTTGTTAAGGGCAATGGCTCCAATGCGATAGTTATGATTTCTTGAGACATGGAAGATAATGACGGAGCATTGCATGCGTTAATTAAAATGCAATTAATTTTTCTAAATTTTATCTTATCATTTATGGAATCAATAATTTTACGCGCATTTTTGAGGGAAAAATCTGCTTTTAATGTTATTACCAAATTCTTTACTAGACTCTCTTCTAGTTTTTTTAGTATTGCAGCCCCCGTCGCATCTTGTAGATCCTGCTGTATACAAGTGTCGAGATCTAATAGCCCCCCACCAAGAAATGTACATATAGCCTGCGGCACATTCTGCATCGCAAGTGGGCTATTTTCCCATAACTTGATTTCCACTATCTTTGATTCTGAAGATTTCTTTAATTTATCTAATTCGTGACAGAAATTTTTATCTTGAGACACCCAAAATAGATCTTGACCATTGAAAAACTCAGCAGCTGATTGCGCATGATCTGGCTCAAAGATAGGTAGGTTGAGAACAGGACTAGATTCTGATGAGAGGGTTGGGGAATGAAGCTCAGAGCTGGAGGGGGGTTGATGATTAGGAGTGGATACTGTATGTAAAGAGGAATCGAGGCTTGCAGGAGTGCTTGAATCCTGCAGCTCTTGAACCTGTTGTACGTGCTCTCTTGAGCACTTCTCTGCTATATTGGGGGCGGGGTCTCTAGATTGAGAAGAGCCTGAGTTTGGGTTCTCTGCATTTTTTTCTTTTATTATTTTCTCCAACCGATCGCAACAACTCATACATGTATAAAATAAAAAACTAATAGCGACCAGACTAGTTCCAACGCCTGTTAATGCCTTGGCCGCTGGAAGGAGAGAGGTGGATTTCGGTACAACATGAATCCCTTGAATGATAAACAAGGCGATGCCCGTGATGAGGACAATGAGTCCCAGGCCTGCGACCATTCGTTCATTTGTGCACCATTTGTGATTAGCACAGACAGAAGAAATACCCATAAATATTACATGAAAGTTGTGTTATAAATTCATACTACATGAGTGAATAGAAATATTTCATCAAAAAAAATCGGTAAATTTTTCATTATTTTTATTTGCTAAATATTCAATTTTAGCAAAGGCAAACAAAAAACATTAAATTCTAATCTAGCATTTAATTTGATTGTTTTTATTTCCATTGCAATTACAGCTCGTCATACTAAGAAAGCTCTATATTGCGTTGCTCTTGTGAGCTAGAGATCCTATTTCATGTTCAAAAAAATGAGAACTCTACACAATATGGTGGGATGTGGCAGACAATACAAACCAATCTACTTCCCTACACATTTAAATTCATTATCGCTCTATTTGTTTTTGGTATAGGACTATGGATTGGAAGGTTTGTTACCACCTGTGCCAGTCGAGCCCTACAGGCGCGTCGAGTGGATCTAACCATTCAGCGTTTCATGAAACATCTCGTCTATGCGCTCATGATGATTCTGTTGGCTATCTTAATCTTAGCCATCCTGGGCGTAGAATCGAACGCTCTGTTTGCCGTTCTTGGTGCTTCATTTTTTGCTATTGCCTTTGCTTTGAAGAATTCTCTTTCCAGCCTGGCATCTGGAATCTTACTCATTTTATTTCGTCCGTTTAAGATAGGAGATTACGTCTCTATTCACGGATTTGAGGGAACGGTGGATGAGATACAACTGATGTATACTAAAATGAAAGCCAATGACCACCAAACTATTGTGGTTCCCAACGATCAATTTACCAGAGATGCATTTGTAAATGTATGGGAGTCCCCGATGCGCAGGTATGATTTGGTGATTGGTGTGGATTATCAATCCGACCCAAATCAAGTGAGGCAAATCCTCATGGATATCTTGGATCAAGAATCAAGAATCATAAAAATGCCCCACCCCCCCTATGTCGGGGTACAAGCGCTTGCACATGGGGCTATTCATTTTATCATACAATACTGGTCGCTGCGACAGGATTTTGTATCCTTGCAATCTGATCTATTGGTGCGAGCCAAAATGCGTTTTGATCAAGAAGGCATTCATCCTCCTTCTCTATACTATGGTGGGCCACTCTTTGATAGAAAATTGAGTTAGATATCTAATACAAATACAACTATGCGGCACAAACCAAGAACAAGACTCCATCAAGGCTTAGGTTTCAACTGGTAACAACTTGGGATGCGTCACCAAGAATGTGCTGTATCTTCAGAGTGTGATCTCTGTCTTCTTTCCGAAAACGCCCAGTGAGATTAGCCTCTTTCTTTTATATTAATGAAAATTATTTTTATTACACGAATTGAAATTATTTTTAGATAATTAGATAATTAAGTTTACACACCATTACCTATAAGGAGATGCTATGGGAACTATTGGTCCTAACTCATTTATTCATGGCGTACCCTCGCCGGAAGGTCCTCTTGGCCCAGGGGGAGAACAAAAACCTTATCTTGGCCCAGGAGGAGAACAAAAGCCTTACGTGGGACCTGGCGGGGAGCAGCAACCATTTGTGGGTCCCGGGGGAGTGCAACAGCAGCATATGCATATAGACCCCTCTTCTGAAGGACTTATGCCCATACTCCCTCCTAGCTTGAGTTCTATGCAGTCTACGATTGCACAGCTGCAGGAAGAAATATCGCAAGCAGGCACCACGCCTGTACCTCAAGATATGCAAAACAAATTAAATGCCTTAGCTAAGCAGCTAGAAAATACAAACACAACCTTACAAGTAGCTCTTCCTCAATACCAACAGATTCATAATATGGTGGTTGCATGGGTAAAAGAAAACCCAGAAATGCAAACTCGGATTGCGAATATCATACCCTTAGAACCTGGACCTGAGATTGGAGGAGGCTCATAGTTGTGATGTGGAACGGATCCGACCTATCTCTTGCGTACTAAAGAAAGAAAGCGCACCTGATATGTGCTTCCCCATTCATGGAGGTCTTTCTCCATGAGCTCTGGGGAAGGCTCGATAGTACGCAGGATGAGGATTTGTCTTCCCTCTGGAAGGGATGGGATGGCTAGATGTGTGCTCATCCAACGTCGAATACGAGCACTTCGCAACGAGTCACAGCGACTATGTAAGAGGGAGCTCAAGCGCTGGGCATAGGCTTTTTCTTCCTGTGAGCCATCGAGCAGGATCCAATCAGGGCGTGGCCAACCAAGGCGGTGATGTTGTAAGAAAAGGACATCCGAAAACAGAGAAGCTACACGCCCTTTTATGGCTTCCTTAGCAATGCGTGTGTGGGGAAACGATAGCCTCCAACACGCATAGTGATACCAGGGAGAAGGGAGTAAAGAGCAGGTTATGCACATAGCTCCTGACTCTGCTCCACAAAATAGACAGTTTCCATCAGTGGGAATCAGTCTGAAGGCAGGTTGACACAGGCAACATAGGTAATGTCCTCTCTCGGCAGGTCCTTGACAAATACGGCAGGTCCACGGGTAAAAAAAATCATTTCCTATGATGCGAGAAAGTAGGACGTTTATGACACACCTAGATAAGGCGGTTATTCTTAAGGTAAATCACCTTTTAGAGCAACATGAGCATCAATTCCATCAATTGGAGCCTGTGCCCCCTTTGTACCCTAATCTTCACCAGGATCATACGAGGGAATTTGTTGGTAGATGGCTCGATATTTCTGATCAAATTCAGGCCCGCCTAGAGTTTATCCAGAGTCGTCGTGTTCTTTTAGAAGATTTGATGTTTCTATTGCACGACACTGTGCGTATGTTTTCTGCGTATACGGAACCTGAAGTTTTAAGAAATAGGTGCATCAAAATATTAGACCAGAACAAACGACTGATTCAACAACGCATTCAAGATCTCACCTCGATGGAGCAACTATATCATTCCATCACGATTGAGCCTGGCGTGCTCAGCTTGCCAAATGGAGAACAGTCCGATCCATCCCATTTGCGGATACGAATTCTTCCCCCTTCGTCTGTATCTGTGCAAGAAGCAAGGCACCTAAACATCCACTGGTGGGATGAATTAGTGAGGCAAGAATCTCTACTGAGTGCTCGGCTTCCATTGCATTATTTACCGATAGCATAAGCATCTCCATTCTCTAAGGATGGAGATGAGGTTACAGCTCTTCATCTGCTGTGCGCAATGCTGGAGTCAGGGTGTAACGAGGTGCATCAAGGGATCCAGAAAGAGTCAGCGTAAATAGATCGACCCACTTCATGAGTAAGTTATACTGTTTCATACGAATTGCCACATGCATGTGGCCAGTGAGGTCGATATAACTAGACTCCGTATCGACAAGATAAAATCTTGATCTTTTGGCCTCACTATACATATCCAAGAGGTTGGTCAGCTCAATCTTGCCTTGGTCTAATTCAAAAAGAATTGTCCCACGTGCTGGAATGAAATTACTGATATCGAGTCCAATACGAGCTGAGATTTCGGTAGGAATGAGCATTAAATTACTAAATAAGGAGCGCCGGGGTACCGTGTAGAATGTACAGCTTCCCGATGCGACAAAACTAGGCCAATCTGTGAGCAAGCCAGATAGATTAGATATAGAAAAAGAAGAGAGTTCGAGAGTACGTAGCATATTCTTTTCCCCCTTTTGGTAACGAGTCCAGGGGCTATCCACATGGGCTAAGCGAATATCCTGCATTTCCATATGAGGAATGTGTACATGCCACCGATCTGTTTTGGACAGCACCATCTCTTTGCAGACTACGGTACCTGCCCAATCTTGAATATGGATGTTGCGTAGAACAATGTCTTGCAAGGTAGCAACACAATCTACCGTTAGGCTAGCCCATTGCACACCTAAACAAGCACATTCTGCACCCACCAATGTACCTAGGATCCTAGGTGTATGGTCATGGTAGGCAGAGAATTGCATATCACCTCGCCAATCATATGTACCCATCAGATGCAAAGATTCGATCCTTGTTTTCCAAGCAAGGGGAAGAAAAGGCCCCCATTGTTGTGGATAGCACGTGACATGGCCATGCAGCTCCCAATGGTCGGAATCCAACCCAGGTTCTCTATGAAAATGCCATTCGGTACCAAGCAATTGTCCTTCGATACGATCGACGACCCAACTGCATTGTGGATGGCGATGCCCTGTACATACCCACCGATCGTCCTCCCCTTCCTGCTGAATCGTCCATTTGCCCGCAGCATATTGCCCACGCCCCATCTGGAATGTCGTGTGCAACGAGGAGGCTCCTTCCACAAAGAGGCCTTGGCAATCGATCCCCTCTGCATGGAGGGTCCATGTAATCCAAGGAGCGCGGTACGGTGTTTCTTTCCACAATGTGACGACTTCCTCAGCGTGAATCTGCCAGGCGGTCTGATTCCATAGGATCGAGATCCGGGCTGCCAAGGGTAGGGTAGGTATACTTTGTCTTCCTAGCAAACCTGGACACCAATGTGCTTGTGCTGCTTCAAGCAGTTGAGAAAACTGAGAAGCAGAATAGTTAACCTGTACTCCTTCGATAGATAGAGCTCCTGTACTAGGGATATACCTGATGTGGTCCAACCCAAGAATCCCTAACGTTTCCCATCCTTCCATACTCCATCCAGTGGATGCATAATGGATCGCAACAGGAGGTAGGTGTCGTGCTGGTTGATCAGACGCTTGGTATGTACTTTCTGCAATACAAAGAGACCCTTCTATCCCTTCCCTGCGTGACCATGATCCATACGCTGTTCCTGTGCACTGAGCTGTCCAACAGGGATGTTGTGATGGAATCATCTGCTCAATATGAGGTAGCTGAAATACAAGAAGGGCATCGATTGTATCATGTGTGGAGGCAAGAGAAAAATTTGCGGAGCCATAGTCAGGATGCGTTATCTGGCAAGAGGGCACTTGCCATGTACCTCCCTCCTGACAGCACTGTATCGACCCACTCCATGCCCCCCACCTCCATGTGTCCGTGATCCATGATCCGGATTCGTTATGGCATCGAATCTCGTGATCCCTATCATATACAATCCTAAGGTCGTGGTCATCATAGTAAGCTTCTATTCTAGTGCCATCGCGGTCACGCATATGCAGGGCCCCTCCCTCGTCATCTAGATAAAGGGACAGTTCATCTCCTTGAAACATCCTATCGTGACACCCTAAGGACAGCTCTCCATAGCTAAGAGAAAGGGTTCCTGATTCATAATAAAAAAACGTGTTTCCTTGATAATGGAGACCTAAGGGGAGATCGGATCCAAATGTGGTATATCCTCGTACATAGCCCTCGCTCACTGTCTCATCAGGGGTTAGGTGAAAGCAAAAAGAAAAATCACTAGGGGAAATGGAAAAAGCTCCCTGCCAAGGGAAGCGCACCCATGGGGTATCAACAAAATGGCGAAGTAATGCCATGCCATCCTGTAAGTTTCCTTGTTGGCACCCAGCTTGAATGGAAAGGTCAACACGATCTGCATCTTGTATCTCGGCTACTACATTCCCATAGATAGGCAACGAACACCAGTTGACTTCTACGTCATCGAAAAAGATACGGCGTCCATGTGTGCGGAGTGTGCCAGACAAATGATCTAACGTAAATCCTCGGTTTCTTTGTTCATAACAAGCGCGGTGAACAGGCATAGAACCATGCAAGACCCCCTCTTCCCAAGCATAAGATCCATAAGCCCATATGTTGTTTTCATCATAGAAGGTCAAAGAGAAGTGTTCTCCTTCTAAGGCCCAGTCATGGGGGGAGAGCCAGAGGAGCAACTGTTGGGAATCACATGCTGCCCATACGTCTGTCTTTCCCTTCATCTGGAGAGGAAAATCGCCTAACAGAAATGGGGAGACCCAACGAGCCATCTCTAAATCGGGCATGTGAAACCAGCCTTTGCCCCAAGAATGATCGTGAGGTAAATATTCCATTCCTCCTTCCCAGGTCGGATGGCCATCCCCTTCAATGAAGGCGTGGCACACCACATGTTGTGGGGATCCCTCCACAGAAAGAGACACATGTGTAGTAAGATCCAGGAGGGGTTCAGGCCATGTGCCGACACCCTGGCCAACCCATTGACCCTGTACGTGGTCTGCATCAATATGTAGGGATCCTTTTCCTTCGATACCACAGATCGATCCCTCCCATTCGGCATGTAACAGGCGCTCGTTATGTGCCATATGCAGAGCTACTGTACCTTCTCCATGTGCGGCAATAGGGTAGCAATCATGATTCCACTCAAGGTCAAGAATTTGGACTTGCGCATCGCAGATCAGAGGTTGATCGACCTCCATCTGTATGGTAAGGGATCCCTGTACAGAACCTTGAGATAGTGCATGTATCCAAGAATCTAGAGCAGGCACGAGTCGTTGAATCAGAGGGAGACAATCTTGGATGGGATGGTTGAGATCGACATGTATGGATCGAGATGGACCTTGAATGTGCACCGCGATAGGAAGAGGGGTTGGGGTAGCAAGATGCACATGACCGCTGAATTCTTGTAGAAACGTAGGCAACGAGAAGGTATTACTTGTTGACCCTGTGGAAGGGTGATAGGCTACATTCGCCCCATGTAGGTAGAGCTGACCTTGCCAAGGAGCCCACCAGCGAGCCCATTGCCACATCATTTCTTCACAGATCAGTTTGGTCTCTCCCTGTTTCTTCCACACACTCTCCTTCAACACGATACAACCAGGTGTGATCTGTATATTCTGACAGGTCATCTCCAGATGGTGCACCCAACGCAAGTAGAATCTCACAATTCTATCAGGCTTCGACATGATGACACCTAGCATGCAGAGAATGATCCCTAAGAGCAAGGTACGGGTCCATCTGTTCATTCTAGCTATCATGATCCCCTCCATCATCCCATAAGATGGAAAATAGGACACCCCCTATTCTTTTTGCAAAAAACACAACTATCCTAACGGAGTGGATCTGCATACACATTGCATCGTGAGACCCTGTAGATGGAACGATGATTTTTCTTCTTTTTTTGATTCAAAATTCGTATAGTCCCCAGGCAATGTTACAACGCCTATTTGACAGGTGGCTTACACATTGTCGATCTCGCCCCTATCTGAAACCCTTGATCCCTTTTGTATCCGCGTTTGACACATTCTGCGCCGAGCCCTTAATTCCATTACGAAAGGCTCCATTTATTCGGGATGCCATAGATGTCAAACGGTGGATGTTTTTGGTTTTAATTGCCCTGCTTCCACCCCTATGGGTAGCCATTTGGAATACAGGGATGCAGGGGTTCGTCTATGCCCATGGTGATCCACAAATCATGCTAGCATACCAGGCTGCTTCTCATTCATTGATCGAATATTTGCGATTTAGTCTCTTACATATGCAGCCGATTCTGTTCTTAGGTCTATCGGTATTTATACCTATCCTCCTGGTCAGCTATACTACAGGTATTCTATGTGAGGGGCTCGTAGCATGGTTACGGGGTCATGAGATTGCTGAGGGCTTTCTAGTTACAGGACTACTCATCCCCCTCTGTCTTCCCCCTACTCTTCCATTGTGGATGGTAGCGGTAGGTACTGCCTTTGGAATTCTTGTTGGTAAAGAGTTATTTGGTGGGACAGGTATGAATATCCTCAACCCAGCGCTTACAGCGAGGGCATTTCTCTTTTTTACCTTCCCTGCCAACCTCTCTGGCGATGTGTGGGTAGCTCCTTCTAGTATCACCGTAAATCGTAGTATTCAAGAGATGCAGCATGGCATGCCCCAAGGGGCAGATGGCGTGAGTCAGGCCACTGTATTACAAGGGCTCAATGGAGCAGTTTCTGATATCAAGAGGATCCATGTGGATGCTATTGCTTCTCAAACGATGGGGACACAAGTACGGAGTGCTACGACCTTGTCAAAACAGTTGAGCACGTGGAATACACTCCATCATACGAATTGGCAGTTAGGCCATTTGACAGATGAGGCATTGCATGAATTTGTGACCTCACCGTTATCTGAAGGAGGATTGGGTTTACCTCCGAATTATTATACAACAGCGATCCACCACACAGAAACTCTGTTTGGATTAGGAAAATTTTCTTTTCTCAATCTCTTCTTTGGTAATATTGCAGGGAGTATGGGAGAAACCTCTACCTTCGCATGTCTGTTGGGCGGTTTGTTTTTAATTCTGGTTGGCATTGGGTCTTGGCGCACCATGGTAGCCGTTGGATTAGGAGCATTTGCGACAGCCCTCTGTTTTGAATGGGCTGCTCATTGTGGGATAGATGGAGGTGCGTGGAATCCTGCAAAATTTAGTCTACCCGCCTATCGCCATCTGGTGATGGGTGGGTTAGCTTTTGGACTTGTCTATATGGCTACCGATCCGGTGAGTTCTCCTACGATGATGTCGGCTCAATGGGTGTATGGCTTGTTGATTGGCTTTCTGACCATTGTAATTCGGGTTGTGAATCCAGCCTATCCTGAAGGGGTGATGCTAGCCATCCTCTTTGCGAATGTATTTGCTCCTCTTTTTGATTATTACGCCATTCGCAATTATCGGGCGCGATGGAATCCATTCTATCGTTGGAGGCGTCGTGCAGCCTAAGCGTTCCTTCTCCAATCGAGAGGTAGTGCGGTTCATGTTTGTGCTCTGCCTTGTTTCCTCTTCTCTGCTGGCCAGTGCTGCCTACTTTTTAAAAGGCCCCCAGGAGGAAGCTAAGCAATTTGATCGCAGCAAACAGATGTTAATCGCAGCAGGCATCTTGACGCATGCCGAATCCTTTCGTTTGGATGGGGAGCCAGCTCGCTATGATGAAGTACGTCATCTGCTCGTTCCGACTAAGGCCTCTGTACGTGCTACCGATAGTGCGATTGCTGAAGTAGCACGCTACCGCATTCGCCCCCTGCTAACCAATGAGCAGGGTGAACTGCGCACCTTTGAATCGATGAATTGGGTCCTTTCTTCCTATCTCCACGAGCATCATACTCTCGGCTATGCTCAGCTACCCTGGAAGCTCTTCTACGCTGTACTACCGAATCGAGCAGATGCAGCCTCCCTACCTGCTGAGGCTCTTGTAGAAGATTCCTCGCTCTTCACAGCTGTCATTATTCCTGTTTCTGGGATTGGCCTCTGGGCTCCTATGTATGGGTATCTAGCCATTGGTCAAAACGGAGATGAAGTCCTGGGTACTACCTGGTATGAAATGGCAGAAACACCAGGGCTAGGAGCAAACATTACCGAAGCAAAATGGCAGAGCCAGTTTCGAGGCAAGCTAGTCTTTCATGAGAGCGATAAAGGATCTACAGATTTGCAAACTGCAGATATGGGAATCATCGTAGTCAAAGGTAGAGTACAAGATGTCTATGGGACCAATCCCCTCTCTAAAAGTGCTGTAGATGGGATGTCTGGAGCAACCATCACGGGCAATGGTATTACAGATGGTTTTCAGAAATCACTCACTCCCTACCGGGAGTTGCTTATTCGGATGCATCAGGAGGTTCGATGATTCCCAGGCGCCCTACGAGTCAATATTTTATTGAACCTCTGTGGAAGAACAATCAAATCCTGGTAGCTATTCTTGGCATTTGCTCTTCGTTAGCAGTGACCACCACTCTTTCTACAGCTCTCACCATGGGCATCTCGGTCAGCATCGTCACAGGCCTTTCGTGTCTTGTGGTATCGTTATTACGCCATCATACCCCTGATAGTGTCCGTATGATTGCACAGTTGGTGATTATTTCTTCTTTAGTGATCTTAGTAGACCTCTTCCTACGAGCCTATTTTTTCTCTATTTCCAAGATGTTATCTGTATTCGTAGGTTTGATCATCACCAACTGTATTGTGATGGGTCGTGCAGAGAGTATGGCTCGCCATGTTCCTCCACTGCCGGCCCTTTTAGATGGGCTGGCAGGGGGATTGGGATATGCAATCGTGCTCTGTGTTGTGGCCTTCATTCGAGAGATCCTAGGCTTTGGTCAGCTTCTTGGGTATCAAGTCATACCCCTTAGCTGGTATGCATCAGCAGATGCACCAAATGGATATCAAAATTTTGGCATCATGGCATTAGCGCCGGCAGCCTTTTTCATTTTAGCAGGCCTTATCTGGCTTACTAACTATGTATCTGGGAGAAAGTCGTAATGGGAGAATATAGCTGGTTAGGCCTGCTGGGCCTGTTTATTCAATCCGTATTCATTCAGAACATGCTCCTTTCCTATTTTCTTGGTATGTGTAGTTACCTGGCCTGTTCCAACCGCGTATCCACAGCGAATGGATTAGGCATGGCCGTGACATTAGTGCTGACGGTTTGTGGTGTCCTTGATTGGTGCGTCTATCGATATGTCTTGGCTCCAGGTGCTTTCAGTTGGTTAGATCGATGGGGTATAGCTGGGAGCCAGTTGGATCTAAGCTTTTTGAATCTGATTATCTTTATTGCTGTGATTGCTGCATTTGTGCAGGTCTTAGAAATGATCATAGAGCGGACGGCTCCTGCCCTTTACCATTCTTTGGGGATGTTTCTGCCTCTGATTGCCGTGAACTGCGCGATTTTAGGAGGGGTCCTATTTGCAATCACGAGGGAGTATCCTTTCATGGCCAACTTGGTCTTTTCTTTTGGATCCGGATTGGGATGGTGGCTTGCTATTCTCCTGATGGCAGCGATTCGAGAGAAGTTGCGTTATTCGAAGGTGCCAGCTGGACTGGAGGGGATGGGCATTACTTTCATTACGACAGGCCTCATAGCGATGGCCTTCATGGGGCTCATGGGTATCAACCTAGGCTCTCCTTAAGAAAGAACCAGCCCATGTGGGCGTCGCCACCAACACAAGATAGACACAAAAAAAACCAGGCTCACGTATCCGTTCAGTTGGGTACTAGATGATGGGAGCTGGGACGGTGGAGTCAAAGGT
>CAYLUD010000005.1:0-40831 GCA_964386785.1 uncultured bacterium
TAAAGCAAAGGTGGCACCCAGATTCGAACTGGGGGTAGAGGCTTTGCAGGCCACGGCCTTACCACTTGGCTATGCCACCATAGGATCCATAACGGTAATGGACGGGGTGTTTTTTTTCAACGTAAGTAAACAAGAATGGAGTAGTTTTTGCTTCCATAGCCTCAGAGACAACCCACTGCTTTATGTAGTAAATAATAGGAATCTTGATCCCAATCTATGTGTGTGCATCGGCTTGGAGAAGGTATGGAAATCTTGTTTTTGATTTCTGAAATCGGTCCATGTTCCTGTTATATTAGTTCATTCCACATGCGATTGATTTCTGTTGCTACAGCTGATGCGTCTCCAAACGCGAAGAAATCACCAGCATACATAGAGTATCGGGCCTTGGCTGCGGTTTTTATGCTCTGGCATAAGCTTGGGAATTTAAGGAGTGGGTTCTCTTGACGCAACCGAACTTGAATGGTAGCAACGAAATTACTCGCAATACAATTGTGCAGAACAGTTTGCTGGTTGCCAAGATTAAGGATGGATCGATTAGGTGTAAATGTTTTCAAAATTTGCGTGTTATTTTTTTTTGAATTGGTAACGAAGAGAGAGTGTGTGCATATAAGATTTCACGTCATTTTCTGATCTAAAATGCTTGATTTCTTATGGTTTGGTCCACGTTCCATCAGCCCCGCGTCATACTGATTGTCCTCTTTCTTATGAATGAGTAGATATCGCATAGGAGAGGTATGAGATAGTAATAAATAGAATTCTGGTTGTTTCTGCATATCATCCGCAACCTGTACCGCAGGTAGTAACATGTATTCCTCATTTTGCATCCTGCTGAAGCGGAATTGCAGTGCCAGCATTTTCAATGAAAAAAAAAGCTTTAGTCGTCGATTCCAGCGGTTTTTTTTATGCATAAAAGACCCGTTTTTGGATCTATCATAGAAATGACAGCACCAATTGTTGAGCTAATGATAAAAAGGGGGATTTTCACAATGTGCACCCATTTGAAACGTCTTGAATGAGAGTAGTACTCCTGTTACTCTTGGGCGAATCATATTTTGTATCAACAAAAGAAGATCCAGCATGTATCGGTATGGACTTAGCCCAGCGGATCTCTGCCCGATTTCTGGATATGACAAATTGAGTTTCTTACCACATTGTGTACGTGCCCCAAACATTGTGGTTGGGGATTACACGTATTGTGGCGATCGACGATATGATCCCGCTGACTTTGCTGTACACAATGTTGTATATCACTATGTCCACCATAAGGTACAACTGATCATCGGTACATGTTGTGAGATTCTTGGCTGCAATTTTGCAATCTATTTGTTCTTTAGATGTCGATGCAGTAGAAGCTGTGGAATAGAATCAGGTAGGAGTTCTCCATTATGAAGCCCATACGCTTGCAGGAATTGTTCGCAAAACTCAGGATCCCCACTTCATCAGATGTGTGGGTACAGGGAGCCGCTATTGATAGTCGGTGTGTGAAACCGGGTGATCTCTTTTTTGCTTTGAAGGGAGCTCGTGTCGATGGGCATGATTTCTTAGGAGAGGTCGCGAGTCGTGGTGCTGTTGCGGCAGTGGTGCATCCCCATTACACCGGTTCTTTGTATGGAATGGCTTCAGTGCGTTGTGAACATCCAGAAGAAATATTGCAACAACTTGCGCAAGTTCGTTTGCAAGAATACAAAACACGTATTCTTGCTATTACCGGATCTTTGGGAAAAACAACCACGAAAGAGTTTGCAAAAACACTACTCTCTACATCGTTTCGGCTATTTGCTTCGCCGAAAAATTATAATTCTCAGCTCAGTATGCCATTGAACATTCTTGCTATGGATGGGGATGAGGAATTACTTATTCTAGAAATGGGTATGACGGAACCTGGTCATATTGCACGATTAACGAAAATTGCCCCACCCCATGTAGCTCTCATTACTACGGTATCTATGATGCACATAGATGCATTTCCGGAAGGTTTAGCTGGAATTGCGCAAGAAAAGGCGGCAATCTTTTCACAAGAACAGACTGAATTGGGGTGGTATTTACATGAAGCTCCCCATGCAGAAATTCTAAGAAAGACTGGACATGGGATAAAAAAAACATATTCTTTAACGTCACCAGAAGCAGATCTCTTTCTACATCGGCAGGGAGAGGAGTTTTGGATCCATGAATTAGGTGGACGTACCACACATCATCGACATGTGTTCCCTATGGACATTTACGATGGGCACTTACTTGGGGCTTGGGCGCTTGCACGTACTATGGGGATGGACCCTGAGGTATTAGGTGGGATGTTGCCTTTCTTACAAGTGCCTTCGATGAGGTTCGAGCGCATACAACGCAATGGGATCACGTTTTTCAATGATGCATATAATGCGAATCCAGAATCGATGGTTGCGGCATTCCGCAATCTTCCACGACCCTCTCGTTTCGGTAGAAGAGTGGGGATTCTCGCCGAGATGGTTACATTAGGAAATTATAGCGAACAAGGGCATCGAGATGTGGCATCTCGAGCCTTAGAGTATTTAGATATTCTCCTATGTGTAGGTCCTCACACTCATGCTATGAAAAGCATTTGGGATCAACATGGAAAACCTTGCTATTGGTTTGCTTCTGCAGAAGAACTACAGAGTGTAGTCGCGGATTATATTCGGGAAGAAGATGTCGTATTATTGAAGGGATCGCGCCGTCATGCATTGGAGCAAGTCTTGCACTCGGTATGGCCTGGATAATTCCAGATCAAAAGTGTTTGGCGTTAATCTTTGAAAATCTGCAGAATATCGAGAAGATGGTCTTAAATGGTTCAGTTGCATTTTTTCATGCTATAGGCATGCCGCATGGAGTGTTTGAATATTATTCTACACGCGTTCTCTGCGCTTTTCTGACCGGACTAGTTGTGACGATCGGTTCTGGAAAATGGTTTATTCAGTGGCTCTATAATTTGAAGATTGGAGAAAAAACCAATCGAGAAGAATGTCCTCTATTGAATGCATTACACCAATCCAAGCAGGACACCCCGACGATGGGAGGAGTTTTAATCTTATTCTCTCTGGTGTTCTCGTTGATCCTTTGGATGGACTGGACTCATAGCTTTACGCTTCTCTTATTGATGACGACGCTAGTCATTGGTGGATTGGGAGCATCCGATGATCTTCTGAAAATCAAACGAAAAGATAAACGAGGGGTAAGAGGTAAGAAAAAGATGTATATTCAGATGCTGTTTGCTCTGGGTGTGGCCCTCTATCTTCTCTATCCTTCTATTCAAGGAATGTTTCATATAGGAGATTGGTTTGCCCCAATCACTGCAAAAGATCCATTCATGGAGAATCCCATTGACCCCAATATGTATGCAAGACGGCTCTATTTTCCTGGATTTAAAGAGGCCGTATGGTTCATGCCTACTCTATGTGCTCTTGCGCTTATGGTCTTCGTGATTACTGGGTCCTCTAATGCTGTCAATCTAACAGATGGTTTGGATGGTCTGGCAGCAGGTACTGTATTATTTGCTTCGGGAGCCCTCTCTATGATCGCCTTTCTTTCGAACCATTTAGATTGGGCCTCCTATTTGCATATTCTCTATATTGAAGGGAGTGGAGAAATTGCGATTTATCTGGCCGCTGTAGCTGGCGCTGCTATGGGGTTCCTTTGGTATAATAGTCATCCAGCTCAGGTTTTTATGGGGGATACGGGATCTCTGACTCTTGGAGCAATTCTTGGGGTGTCTGCTGTATTATTACGCCGAGAATTTCTATTTGCTTGGATCGGGGGTGTTTTTGTGCTAGAAGCCCTTTCTGTGATCATTCAAGTAGCTGGATATCGTTGGGGTAACCAACGCCGTATTTTTCTTTGTGCTCCTTTACATCATCATTTTGAGTATAAGGGATGGCCCGAAACAAAAATTGTAGCTCGATTTTGGATTCTAGCTATGTTTCTTGCAACACTGGGTGTAGTCACACTCAAATTTCAATAGGACGTAGGATGACTGCCAAACCTAGCCATGATCGATACCTCATTCTTGGAATGGGATCCAGTGGTGAAGCGGTGCGTACCTATTGTCAACAGAAGTCCATTCCCTACCTTTGTGTAGATCGAAAGGGAGGTCATGGCATACTATCGGATCAACAACATCCAAACCTGGACTCCATTTCTCATCTTATCAAATCACCCGGAGTCCCCCCCCATCATCCCTGGGTACAAGAGGCACAACATAGAGGGATGCCGATCCTCTCAGAAGTGGATTTGGCATTGCCTTATTTTCGTAACAAATATGTGATTGCCGTCACGGGAACGAATGGCAAAACAACAACGGTGTCTGCATTAGGTCAGGTGTTAGGGGAACGGGCGGTAGTTGGCGGTAACATTGGTACCCCAGCCTTGCATCTCATTCACCATCCTGCTCCGATTGTAGTTCTTGAATTAAGTTCTTTTCAGTTAGATACCTTGCAACCTGGTCCTTGGTTTGATGCAGGTGTAATTCTGAATGTTACCTTGAATCACTTGGATTATCATGGTACATTCGCCGCATATCAGCAGGCAAAGCAACGTCTTCGGGAAGAGATCAAACCATTAGGTTTCTTTCTCACTGATAGTGAGAGAGGATCTCTCGAAGAAAAGATTGAAACCTTTTTTCTTCCCGATTATAGAATGGATGGCAGATCTCTCTACCCACATGATCGTTCTAATTTTGCAACGGTCTGGGCTTTCTGTCGTCAGATAGGTATGTCAGACGACGAGTTTGCTAAAAAAATTGTTGCAGTTAAAAAACCCCCACACCGGCTAGAAGAAGTAGGGATATGGGGAGGGGTACGTATCGTGAATGATAGTAAATCCACTACGATTGATTCTACCAAGCAGGCGCTATCTTCATTATCGGGTCCCTTGTATCTTTTGGCTGGAGGAATGCATAAGGGGGGTGATTTTCAGGAATGGATGGCCTTATGCAAAGAAAAAGTAAGCATGCTGATCAGTTATGGAAGAGACTCTTCTGCTATTCAAACAGCATTGGCACAGCATGTGCATTGTGTGCAAAGATGTACGCTGCAGGAGGCTTTTGAACATGCCCTGCAGCAAATAAAATCGGGTGATACACTCCTTTTGTCCCCAGGCTGCGCTAGTCTGGATCAGTTTCGTAACTACGAGGAAAGAGGAGAGTATTTTGTGAGACTAGTAAAAGAGAGGATGGGAAAAGGGTATGAGTCGTCGTGATACATTAATCATAGCCGTATTGGTGAATGCAGGGTTATTAATGGTTCTATTTGCTACTGCGTTAAAATCAGATCGGAAAAAGATACATTATGCGGAAGATCAGGTAGTCACCGAGATCGCTATGGAACCTTCTTGCGCGGAGATCTCCATGCCTTCCAAAATTTCTGAATCGTCGGGCTTACCCCCAACGCTACACCTCCCTGTTCTAGAAGAGACTAGCGTAGCATCGGTCCCCACATTAACAACGCCTAGCTCACCTGCATCTTTGCCCTCTCGATCCACGCCGCCCGTGATGCCAGTTGAGTCTCTGCCCATGGCTCCTATGAGCTCAGCTCCTATGACAGTAACTGTGAAGAAGGGAGATGTGCTGGAAAGAATTGCTAGAAATAACCAAACGACTGTAGCCGCGCTGATGCAAGAAAACCAATTAACCTCGACCCAACTCAAGATTGGACAAGTCCTCAAGCTGCCAGGTCAAAGAGATCAGGGAAGCAAAAGCACACCCCAGAATATCACCCCTGTTGTCAAACAAAATCAGGAAGATATTTATGTTGTGAAAGAGGGAGACAGTCCCTGGGTGATTGCATCGAAACATCACTTGCGCGTTGAGGAGTTGTTGCGTTTGAATGGGCTGGATGAGCAATCAGCCCGCCGTATTCGTCCTGGGCAGAAACTCAAAATTCGATAGGGTGTTCTCCATGAGATCTTGGGATCCAGCTAAAACCATTATTCTCTTAATTGGTCTGGTTCTCATTGCTTGCGGTTTGGTCATGGTGTATAACACCTCTTCTGCCGAAATCCTGGACCGTGGCCTCTCGCAAGCATGGCATCGCGGATTGGTACGGCAGGTTGTCTATGCCTGTATCGGGGGTGGGTGTTCCTATTTCGTTTGGCGTATTGGCCCACACCACCTCATTCAGATGAGCCCCTATCTTCTCTTTTTCGTTACGCTCTTCTTGATTCTGGTTTTTGTTCCAAAAATTGGACTCGTCCGCAATGGATCCCATCGTTGGATAGGGATCGGACAATTCACCTTCCAACCTTCCGAATGGGTAAAATTTTTGATTCCCTTTACATTTATTTATCTGCTTCAAAGACAACAAGAATCTCTTTCATTTCTTCGTTTCATGAAATGGATGGGTTGGCTTGCTATTCCCTTGTTACTAGTATTTAAAGAACCAGATAATGGAACTGCGGCTATTATTATATTAGGATTACTCCCTCTATTTTTTTTGGGTAAAGTGCCATTTCAATACTGGGCTTTACCTCTTGTTTTTCTTGTGATTATAGGAGCAGGCATTGCGTATCAACTTCCTTATGTACGCGCTCGTATTGAAGTGTACTTGCATCCAGAAAGTGATTTAAAAGGCAAAGGCCACCAGGCTTATCAAGCAAAAATTGCGGCAGGTTCTGGTGGATATTGCGGTAAGGGAGCAGGTCAAAGTCTTCAAAAATTAACATATTTACCTGAGGCTCAAAATGATTATATTGCGGCAATTTTTGCAGAGGAATTTGGATTTATAGGCATATCCTTTCTTCTTTGTCTTTATGTCGGATTTCTTTTAGCTGGAATTGCAATCGGATACCAAGCCACCCATATCGAGGGCTATTATTTAGCAGCAATCATTACTTGGATTATTTCGATTCAAGCCTTTCTCAATTTTGGGGTTGTTTCTGGACTCCTGCCAAGTAAGGGTGTCAATCTGCCGTTTATTAGCGGGGGAGGGACCTCACTACTCACAAATATGATGGCAACAGCTCTACTGATGAGTATCCCGACTCGCTCAGAAAAAAACGATCGGGAGATGCTGCATGCGCATCGTATGTAGTGTAGGAGGAACGGGGGGACATCTCTTCCCGGCTCAGAGAGTGG
This sequence comes from uncultured bacterium, assembly GCA_964386785.1. GTDB lineage: Bacteria > Chlamydiota > Chlamydiia > Chlamydiales > JAAKFR01 > SZAS-3. The sequence continues at coordinate 7,079 of CAYLUD010000005.1, forward strand.
CCGAGGAATTGGGAGCGCAGGTAGAAGTATGGTTTGCTGGAGAAGGACTGGGTCACTCTCCATTTTTTCAGCGCGATCGTTTTTATTATCAGGACATTCCTTCGGCACCTCTTTCCTTGAACCGGATCGTGCAGGGATCAACACGTCTTTTCTACGGTGTTACCCTAGCTCTCTCTTGGTTACGAAAGATCCAACCTAAGTTGGTAGTAGGTTTTGGTAGTTACCATGCCGCACCTGTATTAGCGGCGGCCTCCCTTCTTCGTATCCCGATCATTTTATATGAACAAAATATCATTGCAGGCCGCGTGAACCGTCTTTTTTCTTATATGTCTCAAGAAAATCTTGTCTATTTTGAGCCTACTAAGATACGAGGGAAAAAACATGTTGTTCCCTTTCCTATTCGCTCGACCTCTGACGAAAATTCGTGGGAATACTTTGGGTGGCAACCAGGAAAAAAAACATGGCTGATCTTTGGGGGATCACAGGGGGCTCGTCGCCTGAATGAAGTTGCACTTCAGACTCCATGGAAAGACATTCGATTGATCCACTTAGTAGGTAATACAGAACAGGAGAAATCCATTCGTCAGCACTATGAACAGCATCATATCGAAGCGTGTGTCAAATCATTTGAGCCGCACATGGCTCATGCCTTTCGTGTTGCAGATGGGGTCATTTGCCGTGCTGGAGCCTCTACTTTGGGGGAGTTGATTCATTACCGTAAACCCGCCATTCTCATCCCATATCCTTATGCTCAAGATGACCATCAGTGGCTCAATGGCTCGTATTTTGTACATACTCTAGGTGGTGGTCAGTTGTTTCGAGAAAGAGCGCTTGATCCGAAAACGATCGTTGATGCAATCTCGGAAATGAATCTAGAGAAATGTAGCGCCAATCTGCAACAGTATGGCGAGTGTCGTTCGACAGTCTCTGTAAGATCGATAGTAGAGAGGTATCTATGAGCAAATATCATTTGATCGGCATTGGCGGTGTGGGTATGAGTGCTTTAGCTCATATTTTATTGGATCGTCGTTCTCAAGTGAGCGGGAGTGACCGTTCATGGAATGCTCAAGTAGCACGTTTACATCAACGTGGAGCAGATATCGCTCAGGGACATCAGAAAGAAAGAGTACAAGCAGATTATACAGTAGTATATAGCTCCGATATTCAGCACGATAATCCAGAATATCTAGAGGCTCAGCGTCTCGATTGCCCCCTTTGGCATCGTTCGGAACTGCTTGCTCATCTTATCGAAGGATCTACTTCCATTGCCGTCGCAGGATCTCATGGGAAAACAACCACCACAGGCTGGGCGACACACTTGCTGCAAAAGGCAGGGAGAGACCCTAGTTTTGCTATTGGAGGTCTCTTTCAAGGTGCAAATGGATATTTGGGCAAGGGAGAATGGTTCGTTTTTGAGGCCGATGAAAGTGATGGCTCTTGGATGCGCTACCAGCCAGACTATGCCATTCTGACGAATCTAGGCAAAGAACACCTGAATCACTATGGCTCTTTTGAAGCCCTACAAGAAGCAGCCCAACAATTTGCTCATCAGGTAAAACGTCAATTAATCTATTGCGTGGATGACCCTAATATACATGTAACAGGAATTCGGTACGGCTTTCATCATTCTGCAGAGTATCGGATTATAGACGTGCAACAAGAAGGGTTTCAGCAAACAGTTACTGTGCGTGTGTACAATCAAGAAGAATATAGATACACGATCCAGCTGCTAGGTCGACACAATGTGCTCAACAGCACAGCAATATTTGCCTTAGGTCATCAATTAGCAATACCGATAGAGGTAATCGTAGATGCATTAGCTTCCTACACGGGTGTAGGAAGAAGAATGGAGAGAAAGGGCTCACACCCTTTTCTTTTGCAGTTTGATGATTATGGCCATCACCCTACAGAGATTCGCACTACCTTGGCAGGATGTAAGGCAGCGGTAGCGGACCGCCGATTGGTCGTGCTATTTCAACCTCATCGATATAGTCGCATGGAAGCACTGTGGGATGAATATTTAGAAGCATTTCATGCGGCAGATCAACTATTTGTCACAGATATCTATGCGGCTTCAGAGAACCCTCGCCCTGGAATCTCAGGAGAAGCTTTGGCTGCAGCAATTGCGCAAGTCAGTCGTGTGCCGGTTCAATATCTACCTAAAACGCAGTGGGCAGAACTCTCTTCTTTCTTATTACCGCATGATGTATTTCTTACCGTTGGTGCGGGGGATGTCGATCAGGCTCATCAATATGTTACGGGTCATAGAAAACTACGCATAGGGCTATGCTATGGGGGACGATCCTGCGAACATGAAATTTCTTGTCGCACAGCTCAATTCATTCGTAATGCGTTGCATCCTCTCTTATATGAAGTCGTACCTTTGTTTATCGATCGAGAGGGAGTTTGGCATCTAGAAGATCCTAGTGGTCATTCGGTTGTGCAATCTCCAGAAGAGATTCTCTCTGTGTTAAGAACCTGTGACCTTGCATTTCCTGCATTGCATGGGACTTGGGGAGAAGATGGAACAATCCAGGGCTATTTCGAAATGATCCATTTGCCCTATGTGGGATGTGATTGGGTCTCCTGTGCAGTCATGATGAATAAAATGCATGCAAAGCGACTTGTTGCTTCTATAGGCATTCCTGTAGCCCCAGCTTTGATATGGTCCCAGCAAGAGTGGCAACATCACTCTGAAGAGTGGAAACAAAAAGTAGTAGATCAGTTACGATTTCCTCTCTTTGTCAAACCCAATCACCTAGGTTCTAGTGTGGGAGTATCCAAAATCCATCATATAGATGAATTACCAGCTGCAGTAGAACGTGTTTTTCAGGTGGACACCCTAGTTCTTGTAGAACAAGGTATTGAACAGGCACGTGAATGTGAGTTTGCAGTCATTGGAAATTCCGACCGCGGAATGTGCACAGTTTCGTTTCCTGCAGAGCGCCTTACCGGTGGTCATATGATGACCTATGATATGAAATATTCTTCACAACCTTGTCCCGTTACCACAACGCCAGCATTCGATCCAGAAATCCTAGCCTTGGGGAGAACAAGAGCGCAGCAGGTCTTCCACGTATTAGGGGGTATGGGATTGAGTCGTATTGACTTTTTGCTCGATAGAGAAGGTGTATGGTGGTTTTTAGAAGCCAACCCTATGCCCGGAATGACAGCTACCAGTACATTTCCTAAAATGTGCAGTGATATTGGACTTGGGCCCTCTGCACTTATGGATCGTTGTATCATTCTTGCGTTAGATCGAGATCGTCGCAGGAAACGAACTATACGTCCTTGCATAGTATGAACGGTTGGAAAATAGCCTTATCCACGATCCCTTTATTACTCGTTTTGGGTGTGGTCTTGATGCTCAAACATACAGGTACTACGGGGACGATACGAGACCTATATCTTACTTCCTCATCTCCAGTGCCTTTACATTGGGTAGAGGAGATATTGGGGTTGGCTGCTGATGTGCCGTGCTCTTTTACTGTATTTGATTTGGATGCAGCAGAAAAAAAATTAGAGCAAACACATGTCATACGGAAAGCTACCCTCCGTTTAGAAAAGCCTTCGACCCTCCATGTGGATTTGCAAGTAAGAGAACCTGTGGCTCGTATTGGGGATTACTCTCATACCGGATGTGATGCGGAAGGAGTGATCATGCCACTGTTGCCTGTATGTATCGGGAGCCAGTTGCCCTCTCTGTATCTAGGTCCGCTCTCTGGACCTATTTGGGGAATGCACATTTCGAAATTTTGGCCACAATTTCTTTTGCAACACCCAGAAATTGCATTTCTAGATTTATCAAGGAGTCAACATCCATCACTAGGGTCCAGAGAAATTATTTTGGGTGTCGAGTCCTCTTATATACGATGTCGACCTAACGAGGTAGAATTAGCTTGGACAATATATAATGAAAAATTTACTACTAGCGGCAAGCAATGTATGGACTTTCGCTTATTGCCTCTGATGTATCTCAGTTTGAGATAGCACGACACTCTAGATATTCGATAAATAAATAGTATTTTCATGAAAACATGCGGATCAGATGTTGCCAAGGTTGAGGAGAATCTAGTGAATGTGCGAGAATTCTTCGGTGACGGAGAGTCCGTTATCACAAAAAACTTCGATTTAAATTGAAAGGTTAGTCCATGGAAGAGTTTGTTGCATACATTGTGAAAAATTTGGTGTCTCATCCCGATGCAGTGCAAGTTGTTGCTAAGGAAAATGGGGAAAATTTACGTTTAGAAATCCAAGTAGCCCCTGATGATGTTGGTAAGTTGATTGGAAGAAAGGGAAATACAATCAATGCTTTGCGCACTATTATTCGTACTGTAGGAAACCGGCTAAAACGCCTGGTTCAAGTAGAGTTAGTTCAGACAGAAGTCATGACAGAAGAAGGCGTGGTAGAAGAAAGTGCAGTGGAAGAAGCTGTAGCAGTAGCAGAGTAGTACATGATAAGAGGAAACCCAAAAGAAACAATCTTTTAGGGTTTCCTCTTTTGGTTTTTTTTTAATTGCGCTATGGTAACCTCACCTCGCGTATCAGTCGGAGAACTCTATGGAAATAGCAATACAACGTCACGGAGAAGACGTTATTCTTGTTCGTTTGACAGGTAGGTTGGATGCCGGATCAGCTGCGGAAGTGGAGAAACAGCTCGGCGAGCTTGTGGATGCCGGTAACTTTAAATTGGTGCTGAATTTCCATAACGTTACCTACTTAAGCAGTGCAGGTATGAGGTTATTGCTAGCCTTAACAAAACGACTGAATCATCTGGACGGCAGCCTCATCATTTGTTCTTTATCTAAAGAAGTCTCTGACGTGGTACATATGGCTGGATTCCATCAGATCTTGATTTTATATCCCAGTGAAGAGGAGAGCATTGCTCATATTGAGGTGAAATAAAGCCGTGGTATCGACAAAAAAAAAAGTCCATTCCTCGGCAAATCTGCAGTTAGGAATCTCGCCTGATCTCGCTTTTGTTCCATTAGAAAAAAAACTGAAGACAGAGCCAGTCAATACGAAGCCCAAAATTCTTCTGATTGCAGGCCCTACTGGTGTGGGAAAGAGCGCGTTGTCTCTTTTGCTTGCCGAGTGGTTGCATGGAGAAATCGTCTCAGTAGATTCTATGCAAGTGTATCGAGGGATGAATATTGGCACAGCTAAGGTATCGGAAGAGATACGAGCTCAAATTCCTCACCACTTGATCGATATTCGATCCGTGCGTGAACCATTTAATATTATTGATTTTTACTACGCTGCGCGACAAGCATGCGATAGTATTGTGGCGCGCAATGCCACTCCCATTTTAGTAGGTGGAACAGGATTTTATTTTCGAGCATTCCTGTATGGTCCTCCTATGGGCCCCCCCTCACTTCTTCCTTTACGCCGTGAAATAGAACAAAGAATGATGAATGAAGGAGCTTCCTCATTATATGAGGAAGTAATGAAAAAAGATCCTATCTATGCCCAGTCGATCACGGCACGCGATAAACAAAAATTGGTGCGTGCATTAGAAATCATGACCCTAACAGGTGGAACAGTGAGCGAGTTGGCATGGCATCGAGATGGACCATTGCCTCAATACGACTATCGAGCTTGGTTTCTAGACCGCCCTCGAGCCCAACTGTATCCTCTGATTGATGCGCGCTGTGACACGATGCTCAAACAGGGGCTTGTGGAGGAGGTCTCCCAACTCGAAACGGAGGGGTTGCGGCAGAATCCTTCTGCAGCGCAAGCAATAGGGTATCGGCAATGTCTTGCCTATCTGGATTCACAACGCACAGAACAGGATTGGGAACGCATGCGACGAGACTTTCAAGTCGCATCCCGACAGTATGCAAAGCGACAATGGACGTGGTTCCGAAAAGAACCTTCGTTTCGTTGGATCAATCTGAGTGAGATGACCCTTGAGGCGGTGGCAGAGCGCATCGCAAAGGATTACTTAGCCCCCACATAAGGAAGATGGTCGGCTTCATGGACACGACCCTCTTCCGGTACATCGACCCACTCGTTCGGTTGATAGGTTCTTAATACAGAATAGAATGTGTCTCGTTGGACAGGTTCAAAACCTGCATGACGAATCATCCTTAACAGATCATTATGATCAGCCTTATTGATCCACGTCGTGGCACGATGGACATTTTCTTCTACTAAAGTGCCTCCAAAATCATCAGCACCATAGAGTAATGCTTTCATTCCATTTTCTTTGCCTTCGCCAAACCAGGATGCTCCAATGTGATCGAAGTTATCCAAATAGATGCGGGCAAAGGCTAGGATCCGAAAGTATGCATCTTCCCCAGTCCAGTTATGGACTCGACGCCGTAACACCGTATTCAAGCGCTTGTAACTCCAAGGAACAAAACAGGTAAACCCATGGTAGATTTCTTGAGCCTCTCGTAGTACATCCAAATGGATCAAAATATCTTCCGCAGTTTCAATATGGCCATACATCATGGTAGCCGTCGACTTGTACCCAATACGGTGCGCTTCCTCATGGATACGAGACCAGCCCCCTGGTCCGATTTTTTTTGGTGAAATCTCCAGCCTAACACGTTCCGAAAGAATCTCCGCGCCCCCACCAGGTAATGTACGCAAGCCTGCATCCCAAAGAGCTTGTAAAATCTCTAAGGTTGATACCTGTTCTTTTTGCGCAAGATTCCAAATTTCTACTGCACTAAAGCAATGCGGATGGATGTCAGGATATTCTCGGCGAGCCGTTTGAATTAACTCTATATAATACGACAAAGGTAAATCAGGGTGCACGCCACCTTGAAGTAAAACTGTAGATAGACCAGCCGCTCGCGCGTAAGCAAAGTGTTCCATGACTTGAGCTACTGTTTTTGTATAGGCATCTTTAGCGCTTGCATGACGATAAAAGGCACAAAAAGAACAGTCAATCGAGCACACATTTGTATAATTTGGATTTGAATCCAAAACAAATGTTACACGACGCGGGTGGTTTTTGAGATTGCGAATCTGCTGTGCGCGATACTGCAATTCGTCTAGGGGAGCTCGTTCAAAGAGTTTGAGCCCCTCACGGAAAGAAATTCTTTCGATCACTCAAGCTCCTCAGTTGATTGACGAAAAGTACCATTAGAAGGTACCATGAGGGGGATATATATTTTTTGTCAACAAGATGTCCGTAGCCCCTATGAACTTGCCGCCTGTAATTCAAACTTTATCTGAACAGGAGGCTCCTCCAGAACAGATTCTTGCTTCATCATTAGATTTTATGAGGTCTTGTTTGCAAGAGACCTCTGCACCCGATCTCAAATTATTTTGGGAAGTAAGACAATTTTGTTTTCCTATTTTTAAGCAGGTAGTCAATCGCAAAGATCGGGCCGATCTGTGGGGGGGGTATATGGAACTAACCCGACAAGCTCGGCAAGTGAAATCTACGCTGGAACATGAGTCTTCGTTCGCCTTGGAACAAATTCAGTTAGCTATCGATGATCTGTCTCAGCAGTTACAGGAATTATTTCAAGCAGAACAAATTACTCTGCCAATAGATTTTGTTGTGCCCGAAATCCCTCATGCACTTAAAGAAAAACAGGAGATGCTAGTAGAAAAACAAGCTATCCTTCATTTACTTCATTTGTTTGGTACGCGCATTCAAGCTCTGCGGCAAGAACTCATTCTTACTCCCGCTCGCATCAAATCGAAACACATCTTGTTTCAGTCGCTTTCAGCTCTGGGCGATCAAGTCTTTCCTCTCAAAAAGAAAATTGTTGGTGAAGTAAATCAGTTGTTTGCTGAGGAAATTCAACGCTTCGTGGCGCTCCATTTCTCTCCAGCTGCTTTATCCTCCGAACGTATCAAGCGACAATTTTTTCTTTTGCGTAATGAAATCAAACAACTGCAAACTTTGGCTAAATTTTTCAGTTTGGAACCGAACGTTTTCTCCGAAACACGAACTCAGTTGAGCCGTTGCTGGGATTCCTTAAAAGGAATGGAAAAAGTCGTCCGTAAAGAATTCCATGAAAGCAAACAGATCTCAACTCAGCAGAAGCAAAAACTAGATGAGCAACTCGCTAATTTTGTGGCAGATCTTGAAAAGGGCTCTCTTTCTGCAACAGAAGCGGATACTCGTTGGATGGCGTTAAAAAAACAAGGCCATCAAGCTCAATTGATACGAGCAGATATGAGGGCTTTTCTGCAAACTCTGGATGAATTGCACGTTAAAATAGATGCTCTTCTACAAGCAGAACAGCAGGTACGCACAGAACAAGCGCAAAAATCAGAGCAAAAAAGACAGCAAGAGCTAGAGATTTTATTCTGCGATATGGAAAAAATTGCTGAGCAACTCTCTCTTTCTGGTGCATCCGAGGTTCTCAACCAGGAGATCCATCAATGCTGTGCTCGTATCCAACAGTTTCCTGGATCAAGCGAAGAACGACGTGAGTGGATGCATCGCTGGGAGAAACTACAGGATCTATGGATTGCTACCTGTGAGCAACAGCTCGATGCGGGTACTACAGATAGCGATAACCATGCTGCCTGGATGCAATGTATCGAACGAAGAAAACAACAGAGGAATGAGCTACGAGTGCAAATTGATGAGCATCGCAAGATGCTTTCCTCATCTTCGCTAGGGATTCAACGTATTCTCCAATTGCAACAGGAGCTCACTAACGATAAAATGCGATTAGGGCAATGTGAAGAAGCCCTAAAAATTCTTGAAAAGCGTTTGAGGACCCATTCAGTGAGGGAGCCTTCTTGAATACTGTAGTAGCATTCGATTTGGATGGTACGTTATTGCGCGGAAATTGTTCATATGCCTTTTCTCGTTTTCTCTATGAACGTGGGATTCTTACCCTTTCGGATCTCTTTTTCTGTATTCGGACCTATTTGAAGTCTCGCTTCTTCCGACTTCCCCTAGATCAGTTGCATCAGTCTGTGTTTGAACGCCTATTTGATGGACGATCATTGCATGAGATCAAAGAACTGGTTGCGGAGTTTGTTCATACAAGAATTGAACCTATGTGGTACCCGCCTGCTCTTCGAGAACTGCAAACGTGGAAACGTCGAGGTGCTCAGCTGATTTTGCTTTCCTCATCCCCAGAAATGCTTGTCAAACCGATAGCGGAGATGTTGGGGTTATGCGAAGCCTACGGTTCGAGATATACAACGGATCCAGAAGGTCGTTTAAATGGTCTTTCCTGCATTTTAGATGGAAATGTAAAAGTTAATTTTTTAAAACGATTTGCAGCCTGGCATCAAACAGAGCGGATGATTGCGTATTCCGATCATGTATATGACTTGCCGTTACTCGAATATGTGTCCAACCCAGTGGTTGTAAACCCAGGTCGCAAGCTTAAAAAAATAGCTTTGCGTCGAGGCTGGGATATTTTAAGTGATGGCTAAAACGCTAGACGGCATATTTTCCTTTCCTTTATACTCTGCCAGGTGGTTTCAGGACGTCAAATAGTCTCAGTGGTCACTGCAGCTCTCAAAGAAAAAAAGGCATCCAATCTTGTGATCTTGGATGTTAGCAGTAGCAGCACACTAACCAGTTATTTTATTGTGGCCGAAGGGAATGTCGATACACACGTCATTGCCTTGGCTCATGCTGTCAAGGATGCAATGAAGCTGCACCAATACCCTCTTGCTCATGAAGAGGGCCTCAAATATGGCGAATGGGTGGTATTGGATTATGATGAGGTCATTGTCCATCTATTTGTACCGACATTGCGTACACGCTATCAAATTGAGCAGGTGTGGAGCGATGCTCACCTTGTCTCATTTCCACAACAACCAGAGAGTATCCCAAGCTCTCAAATACAATCGAGGGAGTATGGCGGATAAATCAAAACGTATAGTAGTTACAGGTATGGGGGTCGTATCCTGTTTTGGTAATGATATCGAAACATTCTATGATTCTCTATTAGCTGGTAAGAGCGGCGTGCAACTCATTACCCAATTTCCTTGTGAAGATTATCCCACTCGATTTGCAGCTTCTGTGCCTGATTTTGATCCAGGAGAATATGTCGATAAAAAATTGGCTCGCCGTGCAGATCGCGTGATCACCTTTAGTTTGGTTGCTGGAAAAAAAGCAATGGAACAGGCTGGCTTTTCTCTTGGGCAATTAGAGGGGTTAGATCTTCACCGATGTGGTGTCATTATCGGGTCTGGCATGGGTGGTTTGTCTACCTTTCAAGAAGGAGTCCAGACTTTGTTAGAAAAAGGATACCGTAGGGTTTCTCCATTTTTTATTCCGTTTATTATCACCAATATGTCAGGAGCCCTTCTCGCTATTGATTTAGGATTCATGGGTCCAAATTATTCTATCTCTACAGCCTGTGCTACAGGAAATCATAGTATCATTGCTGCCGCAAACCATATCCGTATGGGACATGCGGATCTCATGATTTGCGGTGGAGCAGAAGCAGCAGTTTCGGAAGTCGGGCTTTCCGGATTTGTAGCTAACCGAGCTCTTTCCACACGTAATGAAGATCCAGCTGCAGCCTGTCGCCCTTGGGATCGTAGTCGCGATGGCTTTGTTTTAGGTGAAGGGGCTGGGGTCCTGGTTCTGGAAAGTTTAGAGCATGCTCAGAAACGAGGCGCTACAATCCTGGCCGAATACAAAGGTGGTTGGGTGAATTGTGATGCATATCATATGACAGCGCCTCGAGAAGATGGCGCAGGGATTGCTCGTTGCATAGAGCAAGCCCTCCTCGATGGGAATGTGGATCCTTCTGAAGTCAATTACGTCAATGCTCACGCTACTTCCACACCGTTAGGTGACCTTTCTGAGCCCCGTGCTCTGTACCACGTGTTCGGAGAACATGCCAATCAGATTAAAATGAATGCAACAAAATCGATGATCGGACATTGCCTAGGGGCAGCAGGGGGAGTCGAGGCGATTGTTACGATTCAGGCTATCCTAAGAAATACACTTCACCCGACAATCAATATCTCAGATCCTGAGCCAGATTTACGCGGCATTGACATTGTGCCCAATATAGCGAAGGACTTTACAGTGAATGTGGCTCTATCCAATTCATTTGGGTTTGGAGGACATAACTCGACAGTCGCCTTTAAGAGATTTGTGCCATCTTTATAATTGAATCTTTTTGGATGCAATTCGTCTAATCGGTGAGGTATATGACGGCGCCCGTGTCCCGTCTTAAGACAAGGGTCTTTTGCAAAGGAGATGCAAAACCGGTTCCTTGTTCGGTAGGAACGACACCCGTGGCGAATCTTTCCCAGTGCCGAAAAGATGACGAGCACATGTTGAAGGAGCATCAACAAGTCCTCGAACTCCTCGTAATATTGAGGAGGAGAGGGTTCCGGTGTAGGGTCTATCCCCACGGCTTCTTCAAGAACAGGGAAAAGAGTAGCGGGGGTGTTGGACACGCTTATGGTAGTTGTGTCAACAGGCTCAGGGTTCTATTTCTTCTGGAGCCCTGGCTTTTTTATCCATTTGACCTGAAAAAATTGAGCACTCCATGACCAAGATGCACCACGCCCGATTCGATTAGTTGGTGATTTCCGCTGTCATTTCCACATCCCATCAATATAGAAGAAATCGGAACCCCATCCAAGGCAACCGTTACCTGTATGGTTGCATATCCACCTTCTAGGCATTGACAAACTGACCGCTGATCATTACCATCGACAGTAGGACATAGGGTTGTAAGTCTTGATGACGATTTCCTCCCCCCATTCTAGGGGTGGTTTGTGTATCAATAACCTATCAACATGTCGCACTCTTGAACCTTCTTCTCATTCATTCAACTCGAATGAGTGCGTAACATTGTTAGGGATGAGCTATGATTCGTAGTTTTGGAGTAATTCCCATAATAAAGCGAACCCAAGGGATCGAAGTGCTGATGGTGCAGCATCGTCAAGGACACTGGTCTTTCCCCAAAGGACATGCCGAAGCAGAAGAAACAGAACACCAGACTGCAAGGCGAGAATTGCAGGAAGAAACAGGACTACAGATTGTCGAATGGCTTCCTATGGAACCTGTCATCGAAGAATACGATATGGATCAAGGACCGAAACGAGTCACGTACTTCCTGGCTTGGGTAAAAGGATCCATTGTAGTACAGATTGAAGAATTATCAGCCTACCGCTGGGTATCGTTACAAGAAGCCCAACAGCTAGCTACATTTCCAGCCACGCAACAACTCGTACATGCAATATCCGCTCGTCTATCTCTGCTTGCCTAAATCATAGGCGCCGCCAATAGAAGATCAGGCATCCTCGCCAGAGAGGGGAGTCTGCATAGAGACAAAGAGCTCTTCATAATCCAACATGCCTAAACGAATAATTTCGTGGGCCTCTTCGCGATTATAGAGATCTGCAATTTCTAATCGACGATTCTGACCTCTCAAGTCATCTGGAGATTCTTTGTATGTAAGAAAATAATGGCATAAGCGATCGATTAGATTCATGGGACAGTCCTTTAACTCACGAATGTGTTCATAGACTAAGTCGTCTTTTAGAATCGCAATGATTTTATCGTCCGCTTCATTTCCATCTATGGCACGAATGCCTCCAATCGGAATTGCCGTGACAAGGATGTCTCCCTTTTGAATGGATTTTTCTGTCAAAATGCAAATATCAAGAGGGTCCCCATCTCCAGCTACAGAGGAGCGCTTTAGCTGTTTCGCGCAATGATCACCTACTCGTTTTCCAGAATAGGTGCGTGGGATCAATCCATAAAGACTAGGACAGAAATTCGAGTACTTCTGAGGACGATCCGCCTTTAACAATCCAGTCGATTTATCCAATTCAAATTTGATGTTGTCTGTGGGTACAATTTCGACATAGCAATGCAGCTCCTCAGGAGCTTGTTCACCTAAATCAACCCCATGCCAAGGGTGGGCTCTATAAAAAAAATTTTGCAGATCTAATAAGGAGGATTTTTTCATGCCAAAACGCTACCAAACCCTAGTAAAGAAGGCAATAAAATTGACTCGAACTCTAAAAATGGAGTACAATGGAATAATTTTGAAACAGGAGAGTCAGGATGTCCAAAACCTCTAAAGAGTGGAAAATCAATGGATTTGAACGAGTGGTAGAGTATAAAGATCCCGCTACTCAGTTGCATGCGTTGATTGCGATTCACAATACGCGACTGGGACCCGCTCTAGGAGGTATTCGTGCTTATCCATATGCTTCCTTGGACCAAGCTCTTACAGATGTGACTAGGTTAGCTCAGGGAATGAGCTATAAGGCGGCTGTTGCGGAGACAGGTACTGGTGGGGGTAAGTCGGTGATCCTGTTACAGCCAGGTCAAAAGAAAACACCTCAACTGCTGCATGCCTTTGCAGATTTGGTCAATCAATTTGAGGGGCAATATATCTGTGCAGTCGACTATGGCATTCATCAAGATGACCTATCTGTTGTTGCGCAGCGAACCAAGTATGTTGTTGGTTTTTCCAATACAAGCGGAGACCCATCCAGATTTACATCGTACGGCTGTTTTTTAGGATTACAAGCCACAGCGCAATATCTGTGGGGCTCTCCTTCTCTTCAGGGAAAAAGAATTGCGGTACAGGGCTTAGGAGCTACAGGAAAATGGTTGCTCCACTGGTTGTTTTGGGAAGGGGCGGAATTGTTTGTTAATGATATTGATCCTGTCAAAGTGCAGGAGGCTGAGCGAGATTTCGCGGCTACTTATGTAGAGGACATTCTATCCGTAGAGTGTGATATCTTGGCTCCTTGCGCTTTAGGAGGAGTGTTCCATCAGAATCAAATTCGCCAATTGCGTTGCCAGGCTATTGCAGGTACAGCCAATAATCAACTCCTCCATCCTGAAGATGGAAAAAGAATTCATGAGAGGGGTATTCTCTATGCTCCTGACTTTGTGATTAATGCAGGTGGCTTGATCAATGTGTGTCAAGAAATTCGTCCCGAAGGTTACAATGCGCATCAAGCTCGCCAGAGTGTCGGGGTACTGTTTCCGCTTCTTTCGCGTATTTTTAATATTGCAAAAGAAAAAAAAGTGCCCACTCAACAAATTGCTCAAGAGATCGCAGAGTATCATCTTGATGCTGGGGTTGGGAAGCGTCAGGTAGAGCCTGTTTTCCATACCAATCCCTGAATGGGAGAATGAGGTTCTATGCGTATTGTGCCAGTCATCCTTGCATGGCTTTTGCGTTGCATTCTGCGACTTCGATATCAAGTGTCCTGGAAGGGGAGCTCATATCATCCCAGTAGAAAAGGTACGCTGATCCTAGCTAATCATCCAGCACTAGTAGATCCTTTATTGTTAACCGCTTACTTGTGGCCTAAGACAAAATTTCACCCTGTTGCTGCTGATTTTTTATCGCAGAGCAATGCCATTCGATGGGGGATGGGGTGGTTTCATCCCCTGTATGTGCCTGTGTTTGATGCATCGAATAACAGTTACAAGCAGTATCGTATCGATCAGGCCTACGAAAAAATATTGAATCTTCTAAACAGAGGAGAATCGATCCTTATCTATCCATCCGGGGAGCTTAAGGGACAGGGTAGGGAAGAGATAGGAGGGGCTTCAGGTGTCTATCACTTGCTCCAACATGCACCTGATATTGAGATCTATATGATTCGCACAACAGGTCTTTGGGGCAGCATGTTTTCTAGGGCCCTAACGGGCAAGTCTCCCGATATTCTACCAGCTTTTTGGCAAGGTTTTCTTTGGATTTGTAAGAATCTTATTTTCTTTACCCCCAAGCGCAAACTTACTCTACATGCTGAATATGCTACAGATACATTTCCTAGAAAAGGAACGAAAAAAGAGATCAATGTCTTTTTAGAGAATTGGTTTAATGCAAATGGGCCAGAGCCGCTTACCCTTGTTTCGTACCATTTTGCCAAGATCCTCCTACCTAAGATCGCCGATCGTCCCATGCAACCTTTTTTTTCTATAGAGAAGGTGCCTGCGAATACGAAAGAACTTGTATATGCAGAAATAGCACAGTTAGCTGGAGTGGAAGTAGAATCCCTACATCCTGGATTACAGCTTTCCCATGATCTAGGACTCGATTCATTGGATCGTTCTCAGTTAGTCTTACTTCTACGCGAGTCCTTTGGTGTATTAAATGTCCCCGTATTGCAATTAACAACCGTAGGCGTAGTCTTAGGCCTTGCAGCTCGTTTACTTTCTGTTGATGAAGGGGATATGGATGAGCTGGAACTGAAAACGCCAGATTGGGAAGATAGCCACGGGCGACCTCAGATGATCTATCCAGAGGGAAACACCTTGATTGAAAATTTCTTCCTTACTGCCGATCGACTAGGTGGATGGGTCGCTGCTGTAGACCCGGCTTTAGGAGAAGTCTCGTATCAGCGTATGAAGTGGGCGATCCTCGTCTTAGCCCAGAGTATTCGCAAACTACCCGGCACCTATATTGGAGTGCTACTACCTGCATCGATTGCCGCTAATGTATTGATCTTTGCCATCCAATTGGCAGGCAAAGTACCCGTCATGATCAATTGGACATTGGGTGGGCATACCTTACGTTCTATCGTGGAGCAAACGCAGATTCAGGTTACATTGAGTTCTTGGAAAGTCTTGAACAAATTGGATAACATTGACTTGAGTATCCTAGATCAGCAAATTCTTACCCTAGAAGAAATGAAGCAGGGGACCTCATTATTTACCTTGCTCTTCTCTTGGGTGCAATCTCATTTCTCTACTCGTTACTTACTCCGTATGTGGCGTGTTTCGCCAGACCCTCAGGCTACGGCAGTAGTCTTGTTTACTAGCGGTACAGAAAATGTACCAAAAGCCGTACCCCTCACACACCACAATTTGATATCGAACCAACGAGCAGCTCTATCCCTATTCCCCATCCATAATGAGGATGCCTTAATTAGCTTTTTGCCCCCATTTCATTCCTTTGGTTTTTCTGTCACAGGCATTCTTCCTTTGTTAATTGGTTGGCGCGTAGCGTATTTGCCGAATCCCACACAGAGTCGACGCTTAGTGCAGGCGATTCAACGCTGGAAGATTACTACAGTATGTGGTGTCCCTACCTTCTTAAGAATGATGATACGCAGTGGCGATGCAGAGCAATTACGTTCTGTACAGTTACTGATTTCTGGAGCAGAAAGCATTCCGGATGCCTTATTAGAGGAATGCCGGCATGTGATGCCAAAAGCAGAAATTTTGGAAGGGTATGGAATTACCGAATGTTCTCCTATTCTTACGATGACCCCGCCAGGTCTCCCTCGTGTAGGTGTAGGCCGCCCCTTACCTGGTATTGAACTGTTAATTATAGACCCAGATAGAGGCGTTGCATTACCTAAAGGTACGATGGGATTGGTTCTAGCAAGAGGTCCTAATGTCTTCTCTGGATACCTGTTTCACAACCACAATACGAATCCATTTATGGAGAGGGATGGTGTGCAGTGGTATGTCACAGGAGATCTAGGAGTCTTGGATGAACAGAATAATCTCACACTGATGGGACGCTTGAAACGTTTTGTAAAAATCGGTGGCGAAATGGTAGGATTAGGAGGAATAGAACTTCTTCTTCAAGAGATAGCCAAGAAAGGAAAATGGGGGCCTATTCCGGAAACGCCATCTTTTGCTGTCTGTGCGTTAGGTGAAGGGGATGATAAGACTCAATTACACCTCTTTTCACCTCTACCTATCACAAAACAAGAAGCTAATGAAGTATTACGAGAACAGGGTATGAGTAATTTAGTTCGCATCACGGCAGTGCATGCTGTGCATGCCATTCCTTTGCTTGGATCTGGAAAAATTAATTATAGGCAACTCCATGCACAATATCTCAGTCGAGACTGATTATGTACAGCCCGTAGGTCCACTTATGCTACGACTCTTCAATACAGAAACACGTACAGTAGAGCCCTTTCAAAGTGCCAACCCCCCAAAGTTGACACTCTATACTTGTGGGCCTACCGTATATAATCATGCGCATATCGGTAATTTTCGCACCTATGTCTTCGAAGATCTCTTGCGTAGAACATTGAAATTCTTTGGATATCAAGTCATTCAAGCCATGAATCTGACAGATGTGGATGATAAGACGATTCGAGGAGCAATCCAACAACAAGTCACGTTAGAGGAATATGTACAACCGTACAAAACCGCCTTTTTTGTCGATCTAGTTTCTCTCGGCATTGAACCTGTTGAATACTACCCTTGTGCTACAGATTATATTTCTCAAATGATCGATGCCATTCAAGTCTTACTTGAAAAGGGCTTTGCTTATCGAAGCGCTGACCAGAGCATTTATTTTTCTATTGATCGGTTTCCCCAGTATGGGCGTCTATCCCACCTTTGTTTGGATCAGCTGCAATCCGGATCGCGTGCAGCCATTGCATTACATCAAGACGAGTATGAAAAAGAACAAGTGTCTGATTTTGCCCTTTGGAAAGCCTATGATCCGAATCGAGATGGACAAATCTATTGGGATAGTCCTTTTGGTCCTGGGCGCCCCGGGTGGCATATCGAGTGTTCTGTCATGGCCATGGAGTTGCTAGGTACCCCTGTCGATATTCATGTAGGTGCAGTAGATAATATCTTTCCTCATCATGAAAATGAAATTGCCCAGTCGGAGTGTTGTACAGGATCTCCTTTTGTACGGCACTGGCTCCATAGCGAGCATCTGATCGTCAATGGAAAAAAAATGTCTAAGAGCGCAGGGAACTTTTATACGCTGCGAGATCTGCTAGATCGCGGGTACCAAGGAAGGGAAGTACGATACCTACTCCTGCAAACCCATTACCGTACTCAATTGAATTTTACATTCGATGGATTAGAAGCAGCGCGACAAGCGCTCGTACGATTGGATGCCTTTGCTCAACGTATGCAACAACAGGCACAAGATGAAGCAGCAACGCCAGCACATCGGCAATGGCTAGCCGACGTCCATGCAAAATTTCTTGCTGCGCTGGCAGAAGACTTGAATATCTCGGTTGCGTTGGCGGTGCTATTTGATTTGGTGCGCGATGGGAATACAGCAGCAGATCAGGGAAAACTGACACCAGGAGATGCCTCGTCGATACTGCTTTTGCTAGAAGAATGGAACCGAATCCTGAGTATCTTTGAATTTACACAAGAGCCCATTCCTCCTCAGATCATAGAGTGGGCTGAAGCTCGACAACAAGCTAGAAAAGAAAAAAATTGGAATCAAGCCGATGCCCTACGACGAGAGATTGAATCCGCTGGATTTCGTTTAGAAGATACGACTCAGGGGTTTGTGGTAAAAAAGGCTCCCAACGCTTGAAGTTGGTTTGGATCGATCATGCTCAGGTTCATAACCTGTACCGGATGCGTGACACCGTTCGGTGCCTGGTGAGTGGGGTTTGATAGGTTGGGCACGGTGTTCTTAATGCGTTGCAAAACAACATTCTGATGACTGAAATCAGGTCTTTTTGATCCTCGACAAGGGGCACACATGTGTAAGTCTCCGCCGACGCAATTAAGAAGAGCCAGGAACGAAAGAGCCAATAGACTCCTTTCGAAGCTCATTGAGCCAGCTATGTTATACATCTTGGCAATTAGATTACAAAGAAGAACAAATAGGATATACCTATCAGATGCATCTCGACATGGTATCATTACTGCGGCGCTAGCAATAGATTAGCCTACCGTAACCTCTTTGCAATGAGTTGCTGCGCCATCACTCATCGCATGATGGGGAAAAAGAGAACATCTCGAATGGATGCCACACGCGACAAGAGCATGACCAAACGATCAATCCCAATCCCAATGCCTCCTGCAGGAGGCATCCCTTGGCAGATCGCTTCCAGAAACTCTTCATCCATAGGATTTGCTTCTTCGTCCCCAGCCGCAAGCCGAGAGGCTTGCTCTTCAAGCAACTTACGCTGGAGGATCGGGTCATTCAATTCTGTGTAGGCGTTACATAGTTCTTTACCTAAGACAAAACTCTCAAAACGCTCGACAAATCCCTGAGCATTCCAAAATGGGTCTCGGTGAGGCTTACAGAGTGGTGTCGTTTCAATCGGATGGTCTGTAATATGGTGAGGCTGTGTTAATTTCTTGCTCACGAGTTCATCAAAAATCAATGCAATCAGCAAACCACGTGAAGCCGCAGCGATCACTTTACGATCTACAGGTGTCTGTTGTAAGATCTGCCGCATCTCTTCTTCGCTCTGTTCCATTACAGAAATATCAGCATAATGTTGAATGCTTTCTACCATAGTCATTCGCTTCCAAGGAGCCTTGAAATCCAGAATCTCTTCTCGCCCTTCATCATCCCGATAAGGCAGTTGTGTGGATCCAAAGAGTTCCAAACACATCGTCTCGATGATTATCTCGATCAAATGCATCATATCTTGATAATCCCAGTAGGCTGCATAGGCCTCAATCATCGTAAATTCAGGATTATGCGTTCGGTCGATACTTTCATTACGAAAGACCTTGCCAATTTCATAGATCCGAGGCAATCCTCCTATCAGGAGTTTTTTTAATGAAATTTCTAGAGAAATGCGTAGAAACACTTCTTGATCAATCGCATTGAGATGGGTCAAAAAGGGTTTCGCCTGAGCTCCCCCATAGACCGATTGTAGGATAGGAGTCTCTACTTCGACAAAATGATGCTCAGCAAGTACTTTTCTTAAAATAGCAATGACACGGCTGCGAAGCAAAAATGTGTTGTATACATCAGAATGAGAGATCAAATCTAGCCAACGTTTTCGGTATCGAGCTTCTTTATCTAAAAGACCACTGTGTTTATCAGGTAATGGTAGTAAGCTTTTGCAGAGTAAAAACAAGCGTGTAACCAATAGAGTCAATTCGCCAGTTTTTGTTCGAAATAGGTAGCCCTCGACTCCAAGAAAATCCCCCAAATCTAACTTTTTCTCGATCCATTTCATAGGGAGCTGAGCCGAATCTAGCCCCTCTACTTGCGTATGATCTCGGCTACATAGAATTTGTAATCTGCTGGTCCCATCTAATAGGTGGGCAAATGCATTTTTTCCCATTCCTCGAAATAGAACTAAACGTCCTGCTAGACGTAAATAAGGAGTCCTCTGTTGCTCTGCATCTTCACTAGAGCCCACAGGATCTTGGCTATATTCATGATGAATCTCCTCAATCCGATGAGAAGGAGAAAACGTATGAGGAAACGGATTCACCCCAGTTAAGGGAATCTCTTCCAATTTTTTGCACCGATTCTGATACTCCTCAGAATGAAGATATGGAGCAGACATGTTCAGGTCCTTACACTACTTTGATTTCACCCGTTAGGATATCGATTGTTAGGTTAAAAATCTCTACAGAAGATCGAATGCAGCAGCAATATATCGCATATTGAAAAAAACTATTGGCTAGTAAAAGGATCTGAAAAAAGAGGTTAGGTACGATGTATTGATGAGATTGTCAGTCCACAGGATGTGCATTGTATCGCCATTTAAAGGGTCGATAGAGCATCTACATCTATGTGTAACTTCGTATGCGTGGGTAAAGGAACTTGTTGTAATGCAGTCGTCATGCGCTGCGTCGAAGGTCCGCGGATTAAAAATTGGAATCGGTAAGTGTCTTTTATTTTGGGATAACCAGCAGGGCTCACAGGAAAGACATATGTATCCTGAGACAACAACGTAAGTAATCGTTCTCGAAATTGTGTCGCATCTTGTTCCGTACGCCGCAGGTCCGATCCCATAAACATACATTTGATCAGATGAGAAAAAGGAGGGAAGGCAAACATCTGCCTGGAACGCAGCTCCTCTTCAAAAAACACGAGGTAGTCCTGTTTTGCTGCTTGTTGAATGATCGTGCAGTCGGGCATCTGAGTCTGAATAATAACTTCCCCCGGTACCTCACCACGACCTGCCCGGCCTGCTACCTGCGTAATCAGTTGAAAGGTTTGTTCGTTGGCTCGAAAATCTGGAATATGGAGAGTCGCATCCGCATAGATTACGACAACTAGGGTAACAGCAGGGAAGTGAAGTCCCTTAGCTAACATTTGAGTCCCAATCAAAATATCCGCTTTCCCAGTTCGAAATTGTTTC
This sequence comes from uncultured bacterium, assembly GCA_964386785.1. GTDB lineage: Bacteria > Chlamydiota > Chlamydiia > Chlamydiales > JAAKFR01 > SZAS-3. The sequence goes on from CAYLUD010000005.1 coordinate 28,022, forward strand.
AAAATGCGATCGTGACTTCCTTTATGTTTTGTGGTGTCGCTATCTAACCGCAGTGTGCGAGCTTGTGGAAAAATTCGATGAATATGACGTTCTACCTGTTCCGTACCTACACCCCCATACTTCAAGTCTCCGATGTGGTTGCAAGAAGGACATTGCTTGGGTACTGGATTCATCAGGTATCCACATAAGTGGCAGCAGAGCCGTTCTTGTTGTAGGTGAAAGGTCAATGAGAAGTCACAATGGGGACATTTTGCTACCCAACCACAGCTTGGACACTGTGTGCGAGAAAAATACCCACGGCGATTCAGAAATAAGATCGCCTGTTCTCCCTGTTGTAACCGTTGTTCCAACTGGTCCAAGCAGGCTTTGGAAAATAGAGAAAACCTACCCTGTTGCTCCATTTCCCGGCGCATATCTACGATGGATACTTGAGGTAATGATGAGGCTGTGGCGCGAGATCCTAGGGAATAGAGTCGATATTTTCCTTGGCGAACGTTATACATGCTTTCCATGCTGGGAGTAGCACTACCTAAAATCACTACGCTTTGGGTCAACTTTCCTCTTAATACCGCCATATCTCTAGCATGATAGGTGGGACGTTCTTCTGCTTGTTTATAGGCACCATCGTGTTCTTCATCTACAATAATCAGCCCTAAGTTTTGAATCGGACTAAATAAGGCAGATCGAGCACCCACCACAATACGAGCCTCTCCCCGACGAATACGATGCCATTGATCATGCCGCTCTCCAGAGCTCAGTCGATGATGTAGAATCGCAACCTCCGCATGAAACCGACCTTTCAAACGACGGATCGTTTGCTCTGTAAGCGAAATTTCTGGAACGAGTAACAGAGCAGATCGACCCTGAGCCAGTGCTGTTTCCATCGTCTGAAGGTACACTTCCGTTTTGCCACTACCCGTAACACCATGGAGAAGAAATGGAACAAATTCCTTAGACTCTAATGCATGTACAAATGCATGGACAGCAGCTTGTTGTTCCGGATTCAACTGTTTCGGTAGGGTTTTACAATATTCTTCACCTATCAGTGGAGAACGATCAATCACAACGTCCTTCCAGGATAACCATTCTTTTTTGCGCAACGTCTCGACTGGACTGCGGGATACACCCGCTTTTTCTAATAATTCAGTTAATAATAATCCTTTCGGGTGACGTAACAGGCAGTCAACCACTGCCGCCTGAGGAGGGCGAAGCGCTGGATAGTGCTGTTTTGCCTCATCGATGGCTCGTAATTGTATGAATGCTTGTTGGTACGGGTGATAATTTTCATCTCGCACCTGGCTAGGTAAAAAATGTTTTAACACTTTGCGTAGGGGAGTGACATAGTACCGAGACATCCACTCTCCTAGAGCCAAGAGATCGGGAGGAAAGGCACTCTCTTGCATCAACGATTCAATGGGTAGGAGAGAGGCACATGCACTAGATCTTTTTTTTTCTAGGATCGTTCCGGTTCTTGAATCGCCACGGACAGGCACACGAACACGCATTCCTGGGCGGATTTCTGCCCAATCTGTTTCTGTCACTAGATAGTCCAGAGGGCGATCGATCCCTATGTCGAGGAGAACTGATGCAATAAAAGGGTCCACAATTCTCTCTTCAGTTCAGGGTGTTTGAGGTATTCTTCTATCGAATGTAGGGGCAATATGCGTTGGTGCCCCCGATGGGGTACTGGGTTGGGATAGATTTTTTGTAAGCTGGGATGTGTGCTCCATAAGGGAAGGGGAACGAGAAGTAGACGAAGTAGAGGGTGGTCAAGAGAGGGAAGAGAGAGTTGGCACTGAGCTGGAATAATATGATCTGTGATCGCCTGTGCCAATTTCTGTAAAAACCCATGTTGTCCTAAGCAAATACAAGGTAAAATCGGATGCTGTAATCGGGTCTGTTGTTGCATCCATAAACCAATTTTCGAAGAAAATATTGGATCGATTTCTTCTATCTCTATTTTTTCTGATGGCGACACGTTTTGTTCTAACGAAGACACAGAGGGCACTCGCACACTCCCATGTTGAGCTGGAGGCTCTAAAACAATGGGTCGATGCTGCCAATTTTTAGGTATCTCTTCTCGATACCAAGCCTCTAGCTTCTGAAGACAATCCTGCCAAGCCTGTTGTGTCATAGTGAGTCAAGACCAGTCTAGGATGAGGGCTTGATTTTTTGCCAGAAAGCTCTCTTTCCAATAATAAAAATCCAAAAGATCCCACATAGGATTCCCCCGTACACAACTGGCAGCAAATAAAGCCTCGATGGAAGCTAGCCCACCAGCCTGATCTTGTCTCCGTGGGTAGGCCGTTTGCCATCCATTTGGTAGCGAGCGCGCGATGAACACTGGGGGTAATTTAGATAGAATATGATCTGCATAACGCCAAGTCGCATCTATCAATAATAGAGGTAAATCAGGGTCATCTTTACTTAATGGGGGAGCCTCTACACGAAGTAAAAGATGGGGGGACCAGTCTGGAAGTGGTTGTTTTGTATCAGGATAAGTTAGGAAAGAAAAACGAGGGTCTTTCTCAAAAGGAGTTAACGTGCATTTGTTTCGATTTTCTTTCCTGTGTCGAATGACTGTCATGCGCATAGATCTTCTACATCCAGGAATGGCAAGGCGAACTTGCTTGGTTGATTGTCGTTATAAAACAATTAAATAGAGTAAGATAAGTTTTCCTGTCTAGAGGATATCAGGAGAGTAAACATTCTGTAAAATTAAAAAAATGTAGCCAAGAAACGTATGACACCGGTACACATAGGGATTCAAAAATAAGGAGGTTATATGAGTAAATTAGTATGCCTTAGTCTATTTCTTATTCCTTTCCTAGCATTTGCACAGCCTGAAGCAAATGGGTCAGGATCAGGAGCGGGATCTTCTACTATGATGCATTCTTCGTCTACACAGGGAATCCAGTGGGTTACGGATTATGCCATGGGTATGGATCAGGCAAAACGCGAGAATAAGCCTGTATTTCTCTATTTTACAGGTTCTGATTGGTGTGGATGGTGTAAAAAACTAGACCAAGAAGCACTCTCTCAACCTGCTTTTGCGCAATCTATTGGGAATCAGTTTGTTTTTATCAAACTAGACTTTCCAATGAACCGAAATAGCAATGATTCTCTCATGCAACAAAATACCAAGTTGAAACAACAATATGGTGTGACTGGTTTCCCTACTGTGATTCTTTTAGACGCGCAAGGTACCTTCATAGCTGAAACTGGGTATCGGTCTGGTGGCGGAGAGGCTTATGCAACATATATTAAACAATTGATTCAGCCTCAATCTTAGTGGGAGTACAGAATATGCGATTTCTCCTTTGCTGGTTGGTTATAGGGGTATTCAATGGTTCGGTAGGAGCGGAAGTTTTACCTCAATTATTTTATTCTTCATTTCCTGAAGTAAAGTCCTTAGCGCAAGCAGAGGGGAAATCGATACTGTTGTTTTTTACTAGCTCGGACCACTCGGGTCTGGGCATGAAGATGAGCAAAGAAGTCTTATCTGATCCTTTGTTTATTCAAAGAGTGCAGAGTCAATTGTTAGCCTATGAGGTAGATTTTCCTATCCATCATGATGTCTCTCAGGAACAACAAGAGTTACATGCGTCTCTACGAGCTCAATACCATGTGGAGGCATTACCCTGTCTAATGTTGTTGAATGCTCATGGAGAAGAAATTGTGCGTATGGGATATGTTCCTATGGAAAGTCAAGCATTAGCCAATGATTTACTCTATTTGCTATCTCTTGAAGGAGAAGTTCATATGCGGCTTGCTCATTTAGGAAGTATGGGTGCTGGGTTGTTGCGAGATACCTATGAGAAAGCCTTGCGACTTTCTCATTCTGATTGGATTGAACAAATTTTGGAGAAAGGAGGACAATCTGAATCCCCGGCTTTCTTTCTTGTCGAGCAGTACCGACGTGAGCTGTTCCACGGTGCTATGGATCGGGCCACACAGATTCGCTCTACACTCTTTGAATTAGACCCTAACAATAGACTGGGCTGCCATTATGATCTTGCAATGATCGATTTTCAATTTTCTTCTCAGTATCGACAAGGAGAAGAGGTCATAGATCCCTTACTAGATTATATCGCGCAATTTGGAAGAGATGATCCGGAACATGTATGGAAAATAGAAATGATGATAGCGCAATATTTCCTAGATCAAGATAGGCTAAACCCCGCTTGGGAGCATGCGCAGCTTGCTTGGAGTTCTGCTCCACAAGATAGGAGACAAGAGATCTCCAGTCTTCTAGACTATATCCATGACCACTCCCACACAGCGTGCCACTAAAGATTCGAACTCGGCGCGCAGTTCTTGTGGAGAACAACCAATCAAAGAAGCTTTAGGTGAAATTAACCAATACCCACTAGGCCATTCTGATCGATGTAATCGATAGAACTCTCTTAAAATCCGTTTGCAACGATTGCGCAACACAGCATTGCCAGCCTTTCTCGAAATCACAACACCCAATTTAGGTGAGGGAGCTGGCATGTAACGCAAACGCAGCCAATCCCCGAAACATTCTTTACCTTTGCGGCGAACTTCTTGAAAATCTCGATGAGTCAATAAACGAGTCGATTTAGGGTAGCGATACTGTTCTACCATAACCGAGATGTTTTAGACAGAAGTTAATCGATAACGACCAGCACGACGGCGGCGTTGTAATACTTTGCGTCCACCTGGGGTTTGCATCCTCGCGAGGAAACCACACTTATTGCGTCGACGAATCTTGCTACCTTGATAAGTTCGTTTCATGGAATACTCCTACTTTCCGCGAAAGTGTAGCATAAGGATGGAGATCCTAGCAACCTTGTTCTTGTGAAATAGAAATTTGATAGAGCGAGATGCTTGCATAGAAAACACGAGATCCGTATGATCTCCCGCAGTGATTTGTTAGAAGGGATGTTATGAAAGTACGAGCGTCAGTAAAGGCGGACCCCTCGAAAGGCGATAAATTGGTACGACGTCGAGGCCGACTCTATGTCATTAACAAGATAGACCCGAATCGTAAACAGAGGCAGAAGGGCCCTGCACGTAAGAAATAGGAATTGGCATGGCAAAGAAATCATCAATTGCAAAACAGAAACAAAGAGCAGCTTGTGTAGAGCGTCATCGCGCACGTCGAGATGAGCTACGAATCCAGGCAAAGAGTCTCAGTCTTCCCATAGAAGATCGAGAGATGGCTCGTATTGCACTGAATAAAATGGCTCGGGATAGTTCTCCGTCTCGTTTGAAAAACCGATGCCAGTTGACTGGACGTCCTCATGCGTATCTCAGGAAATTTGGTGTGTCTCGTATTTGCTTCCGAGAGTTAGCTAGCATGGGTATGATTCCCGGTGTAATCAAGGCTAGCTGGTAGTCTGATTCTCACATCATCTATCGATTTATTTTTTAACCGTTTGATTCCCAACTGGATAGTATGGATCAAACGGTTTTTTTTATGAGATATGTCGCCATTTTTTACAGATCTCTGAATGGACCTATGCGTCTGTATCTGAGATTGTTATTGTGGGTAGGTTTGTTGAAAACAATAGAATGGCATTGGTCAATTGATTTTGTATCTTTTTGATTATCTTGTTTTTAGGTAGTCTATTCCCATGCTCTTTTAGGGCTCTAGCACATTGTTGTAATGACCGTTTGTCCAGATCAGTGAGCGTGCAATCGCATAGGACAAAATTCGCAATCGTGGTGAGTACATCCTTGGCTAACAGTTCCCATCGCTTTTGGTTATTATCATCCCCAGATATATTGAGCTTTTCATACAGCTGTTCAAGAGTGTGGATATTCTGGATATTCTGGATGTCAGGGGTAGCTTGCTTACTGTACACGAAGTGGTAATACGCTATTTTTTGTAATAGAGTGGCTTGATTGGTTGATTCAATAGAGGGTGCAGTAGCTAATTGTAAGAATGAAATCCAGTCTTTATATCCAAGAAATGGAATACTAGACAAGCCGCGCCTGATTCCTCTATTCACCAAAATTTCTGGTAACTGCAATGGTATGAACAGATTAAATCTGGAGATATTGTTTGGTATGGATAGGGTCCAGCCATCCTGTGCAAACTGTTTCCAACGTAATTGAAATGCATTATGATAGGTTACTTGTAAGGTTGGTTGGATCTCCTTCATATGGAAGAATTCCGAGAGATATAACTGAATCTCTTGGTTTGCTTTGTTCTGTACATACAAGGATTGCAATACAGTACTATCATTCTTGTGATTGGATATCCAGGTGTTGACAGCATGAGAGAGGAGATCCTGTGTGTCATCGTTCTTCTGATCTAGAAGAGGCCCTAACCAGGTACGGTACCAGGATTCAACCTCCTGCATGGTGGTACATTTTTCTAGGGCTGCGGCTCTTTCTGTCTTTTTATGATTCTTTGCTTGAGTTAATAACGTGTTCCAATAGGAGTTCTCCTCCAAAGGTATAGTCGGAACGTGGTCATGTATTTCCATGCATCTTTGCACGCATAAGAAAGCTTGTTCATCTGAAAGATCAGATGCAATGGAGTCATATATCGAGGTATCCAGATTTGGGGATAGGGTTTGTTCTTCCGATAAGGAACAAAAAGATTGCTCCTGATTGGTATTTCTCGGCGACAAAAAGCACACTATTTGATTTTTAAGTAGTTGCGATTTCTCAAACAATAAATAGGCGCCTTGATTCTTAAGAAGTTGATCTATTGTTTCGAACAATTGATGATTGTTGATTTGTTTAGCAAGAGCCTCTGCTGTGTTTTTCATGATAGCTGTCACAAGCTGCTGCCCATATTCACTCAGTAGTGGTGCCCAGATTTTTTGATGTAAGGAAAGATTAATCTCTGGGTTTTTTGAAATATAATTATAATAATTTTCTAAGCTCTCAAATAATAAATAGGCTCCTTGATTCTTAAGAAGTTGATCTATTGTTTCGAATAATTGATCATTTTTGATTTGTTTAGCAAGAGCCTCTGCTGTGTTTTTCATGATAGCTGTCACAAGCTGCTGCCCATATTCACTCAGTAGTGGTGCCCAGATTTTTTGATGTAAGGAAAGATTAATCTCTGGTTTTTTTGAAATATAATTATAATAATTTTCCAATCTCTTTTGGATTGTATGGACACCATCTTTGGTACAGGATGAAAGATGGGTGCGCAATGTGATAGGCCAAAAGTATAAAGGATGACCAAACCTTGAGTGAGGTTCTTGTTTGTAGAATTCTTCCATCCTGTGTATAAACGCAGGTAAGACGGAATCAGGTTTTTGTATGGGAATGAGTTCGCCTTTCTCATTTTTAGGAAATAGAGACTCAGCAGCTAAGGATAGCTGATGCATTTGTTTTAGTTTCCATGTGGATAACTGATGCTCTAAATAAAGAAAGGATCCAGTTGCAATAATGAATAGGGCTATCGAAGGATAGAATGGGCTTTTCAAGCGAAAAATCATTCTTTGTAACGACCGAAATCCAGATGCATGAGCAGAGGGGATATAATGTATGGTAAGAAAAAAAATAGAGCCTACGAAGCCGATAATAGCAAGCGCCAGAGCACAGGTCTGAATCTTAGGCCAAGGTAATGGACCTATAGAAAATCGCTCAGCTCGTAATGGGGTTGTCATATACTCATTTTTATCCGTGCAGGGAAATTGCATGAAAAAATATTTGATATAATTAAAAATCTTTTTAAGATTTTATATCCTAAACTTAGGATTGTACGATAAGCATTTAAGTGTTCGGCTAGAACCTTGAAACCACCCCATATTGCATGATCCCTATTTCCTTAACAAATGTTTGAATATTTCAAAACATATAGTATAATTCTCTTATTCTTTTTACACACTATCATTTGATTTTTTCTGATGTAAACAGAGGTGTTGAACTTTCCAATTGCGATAGAGTCCCACTGCACCGATTGGAGTAAGTGAAAAACCTAAGAAACCACCTCCTACTGCACCAAGCGCAAGCCAATCATTTCCTGATGTAGATGACGTAAGGTGATAGTGTAACCCAGCAATCGATAAGCCCATGATTGCAAAAGATACAATCCCTACCAACATAGCGGTAATAAGATAAGACTTCTTATCGGATGAGGGTTCATTGTCCGCTACATTTATAGCTACCTCAGCGACCCCATCATCCTTTTTTTGTAGCAGTAAAGTATGTGGGAGTTGATTTGAGTAGTTATTGTTTGTGCCTGATTGTAAGGTATCGGCGATATCGGCGATATCGGTGAATACATCATTGACCGCGCACGTCACTGCATTAGTGGGAGTTGAATCGTTGTCCCTCTTTCTTGGGGCAGGAGGAGTATTTTGCCCGTTAATTGCTGCCATGGTTGTCCTCAATGGGTGGATGTAGATTTATTGTAACTAATTTTTTTAATGATTCACAACCCTCATTCCATGTCGATTAAATTGTTTCGCATACAACCAAACAACTGCAACGATTTAGGAATATCCACTTACTTCATTTTCCTCCGGAACTGAATCCGAACGAACAAGTATAGAAAGTGCTTTGAGATCAATATTTTGCAAATACATGCTGTGAAAAGAGCTTTCACAGTTTCCTGCATGGAATGAATTTGTCGATATTCCAACTAAAAATCTCTGCCCAAGATCTTGGGCTAATGTATGACCGTATTGTTTGACAAATGGTATACAAGCCTAGATATAGGTCATACAAATCCACACAATCGCAACCATTTTACGTGTTGGTGTGGTTGGACTCAGCAGCTCGTAATCTGTGCATCTGTTTGTACAGCTTTGCGAAAGGGGATAGCCCCAGAGATAGATCGCCTTGCTCACTTTCTGCTAGGTACTGTAGATTTTTTATAGAAAAAAAAGAATCAAGAGGCCGGGATATCGCCCGGCCTCTTGTAATGAGGTTATTTTTGTTTGGAGTCTTCATCGAGGACTTCAACCTCGGCTTCCTCAATCGTATCTTCTTGTTGAGGATGCGCTCCACCTGGGGCGGCCTGAGGCTCACCGGCAGGAGGGTGCTGCATGGCTTCGCCAATCTTCTGCATTGCTGTGCTCAATTGCGCACTTGTAGCTTGGATTTTAGGCAGATCCTTTTGCTCTAATGCTTTCTTTAGCTGCTCTACATGTCCTTGAATCTCTGCAGCAACAGGGGCAGGGATCTTGTCCTTGTAGTCTTGTAACGCTTTCTCAGCACGGAAGACCATTGCGTCCGCCTCATTACACGTCTCAATTTCTTTTTTACGCGCCTCATCCTCAGCTTTATGTGCTTCGGCATCCCGGACCATACGGTCAATCTCGGACTGATCGAGTCCCGATTGAGCTTCAATACGGATTTTTTGTTCTTTTCCAGACTGCTTGTCTTTGGCCGACACATGGAGGATGCCGTTAGCGTCTACATCGAATGCAACCTCAATTTGAGGCATGCCACGAGGAGCTGGGGGGATGTCTGTCAGATCAAATCGACCGATTTCCTTGTTGTCCTTAGCCATGGGGCGTTCACCCTGAAGAACAACAATCGTTACAGCGGGTTGGTTATCACTCGCTGTAGAAAAGACCTGCTTCTTCTGAGTAGGAATCGTAGTATTTCTTTCTACAAGAGGAGTCATCACTCCTCCTAATGTTTCAATACCTAAAGTCAAGGGAATGACATCCAGCAGAAGCACGTCTTTCACATCCCCAACTAATACCCCTCCTTGAATCGCTGCCCCTAGAGCCACAACTTCATCTGGGTTGACCCCTTTGTGAGGTTCTTTCTTAAAGATTTCTTTAGCCATTTCATGGACAGCAGGCATACGAGTCATGCCACCAACTAAAATCACTTCGTCAATCTGACTAGTAGAGAGTCCTGAGTCCTTGAGAGCGCGCAGGCAAGGCTCACGGGTTCTTTCTACAAGACCATGGACTAACTCCTCTAGTTTTGCTCGAGTTAGCGTCAAGGCAAGGTGTTTAGGGCCAGAGGCATCCATAGTAATAAATGGTTGATTGATCTCGGTGGATGCTACACCAGATAATTCAATCTTTGCCTTTTCAGCAGCATCTCGTAGACGCTGGAGGGCCATTTTGTCCTGGCTTAAATCGATGCCTTGCTCTTTTTTGAATGCATCAATCATCCAATGAATGATCGCGTTATCAAAATCATCTCCTCCCAAGTGTGTATCTCCATTTGTAGATAACACTTCAAACACGCCATCCCCAATTTCCAGAATCGAGATGTCAAATGTTCCACCGCCCAAATCAAAGACTGCAATTTTCTTATCACCTTGTTTATCTAATCCATAGGCTAGGGCAGCAGCTGTAGGTTCTGGAATGATTCGCTTCACTTCTAGTCCAGCAATCCGACCAGCATCTCGTGTTGAAGCTCGCTGTGAATCGTTAAAATAGGCTGGGACAGTAATGACAGCTTCTGTCACCGTTTCACCTAGATATGCTTCAGCTGTTTCTTTCATTTTAATGAGGATTTGCGCTCCCACTTCTTCTGGAGTCAGTTGTTGTCCTCCAATATCAAATACCACATCCCCTTTGCTGTTCGCTGCTACTTTATAGGGTACAGTTTTAATTTCTGACTGTACCTCAGCATACTTGCGACCAATGAAGCGTTTTGTGGAGGAAAGTGTCTTTTCAGGATTTGTTACCGCTTGTCTTTTGGCAGCGCCTCCAACAAGACGTTGATCACCTTTGTAGGCGACTACAGATGGGGTTGTGCGAGTTCCTTCAGCAGATGTGATGACCTTAGCTTGTCCCCCTTCCATCACCGCGACGCAAGAGTTGGTAGTACCGAGGTCAATTCCAATAATTTTTCTTGATTTGGGTTTTTCAGACATGAGTCTCTCCTTGATTTACACTTTTTTCTTCAGGGGCTTGAGCCACCTTAACACGGGCTACACGGACAGGACGATCTCCTTTTTTGTACCCGACAGTACATTCTTCTATGACAATTCCTGGTAAGTGATCTTCCGAAATGACTACCTCGACAGCTTCATGAAGATGAGGATCAAACGGATGCCCTACCGAAACAAATGGCTCCACTCCATGATCAGCTAATACTTGTCTAAATTGAGAGGCAATCATTTGGAATCCCAACGCCCAATGCTTTACTTCGTCGCTCATCTGATTGGCAAAACGCAACGCCGATTCTAAATTGTCTAATGGATGCAAAAACTCCTTGAGCATTTCTTCCTGAGCATACTGAAGGAGTTCTTGGCGCTCCTTAAGCATCCGTTTTCGCCCATTTTCAGATTCTGCTAAGAGTCGTTTATATTTATCTTCGCATGCAGCTAACTGCTCCTGAATGAGAGCTAAAGGAGTAGTTGTTTGCTCAATAGATTCAGGGACAATATCTTCTTCTGGAAGTGGATCAGGAATTTGCATGGGGGAAATCCTTCATTTCTAAATAGTGACGAGATGGTTTCAAATACGCTAAGGGCAACTGCTGCCCTTGTGTACGTGGTTGACGGAACGATAGCTTAAAGGTTGACAGAGTTTTTGTCAGGGATACTGATAGTTGTTCAGCAAAGAGACGCAAGGTTCCAAACAATAGTTTGTAGGGGATCCGTGTTGGACCTAGCAGGCCAATCGCTCCTGCAATGGTGCCCCCAATGCGATAGGGAATGGCCAGGATAGAGCATCCCGACCCTGCCATAGTATAGGGAGCTAAATCTTCTCCAATCCAATATGAGAGCTGACCACGGCGTACACAATCATGTAATAACAGACGCATTTGAGCTTGGTTTTCGAATAAAGCTAATCCAGCAGAAAGAGCCATTGGGTCGGAAAATTCCGGATAGTGCAGTAGGTGCGAGAATCCAGTTCGATAGATCTCTTCTTCAGAGAAATTTGCATATCGCACTAGGTAGCGCACCATAATCTCGTCATACCATCCTTTGGCTAGTAGTTCTTCTTCATCTGCCAAGGGCGAAGGAGCTTCTCCACCGCGAATCCTCCATTGCAAGTAGCGTTCGATGCGGTGCAACGTGACAAAGCTCACCTTTTCATGGAGAGATAAGATTTCTGTGAGGATCTGTCCAAAATCTGTAATGAGGACACATAACAATCGATCCGATTCTAGTGCAATAAGTCGCAGATCTGCAATGAAATCATGGTCAAAGCGCACAGAAGAGAGAAAGGTCGCCATTCCAGTCAGCACACTTAACCGATCCGCCATGTGTTGTAAAAATGTATGAATGCCCTTGCCATCGAGTAAATGGCTGAGTTCTTTAACAAGAGATTCGATTCCAGGTAATCCGGCCTGGGAGTTTTCTTGCGCTAGAGCATAGAGGCGCAAGCCAGCTGGTGTAGGGATTCGGCCTCCTGAAGCATGACTTTGGTGCAATAACCCTTTGGTTTCTAACTCTGCAAAATAATTGCGAAGCGTAGCGGAGCTCAGGTGTTCAAAGCCATGTTCTTTTAGCGTTTGAGAGCCTACGGGGGTTCCTGTTTCCAGGAAAAGCTCTACAAGACCAAACAAGACTTCAAGGGTGCGAATCTCTTTTTTGGATTGCTTCATTCTGACTGGGGATTCTAGCACAAGCCTCGGGGAAACGCAATAGATTTTAGCACTCAAATGCAAAGAGTGCTGAATTTCATTTTTTTGACCCTAATTTTTTATTCAAAAATAAATAAAAATTTAATAAAAAATTATAATTGTATTTGTTTTTTTTAATTTAAAAAAGAGTCTCGATTGTGTTAGATACTTGATCAAGTTCAAGAATCCATCGACCTACTAATGAATTATTAGACTCTAAGGACTTAAAATATCGTGAAAATGCTCTCCTCATTACAGCAGCTATCCTCGTAATTATAACGCCAGTTTGACATAAGAAATCATGACGCATACTTTATGGAAGCAAACTCT